>NC_015275.1:3988079-4351158 GCF_000178835.2 Cellulosilyticum lentocellum DSM 5427 | reverse complement strand
TGTTATAACTCTGTGCTGAGTAGAATGAATTTTATTTAGAAAATAGAAATGTGGTATTTATAAATAGCAAAAAAATAATAATAGCATTGGAAACTCAGAAATAGTTCCAATGCTATTATTATTTTTTTGATTAGGCATTAACCTAGTGCAAATCAAAGGGCCTTTTCAAGTTCAATGGTTACATAGTTTTCATTGATATGAACACTAGCTTTATCTACCATCATTCCTATTAGTAGTAGTTGGCTGGTTTCACCTGGCTCGCCTAAGCCAACTAATTCCCAGTATACATCTTCAACACTATCATTTTTTTCTCTATTTAGGAAATCCTCCATTGCATCTAACTTATGTGCAAGAGCTAAATCGTAGTTAGAAGTGAATGTAATAATAGCAGTATCATTAATTTCTTGTATTCTAGAGCTGATATCATTACCTCCAATACCAAAAAAGAATATCGTTAATTCTTCTACTATTTTAGCTAATTTTTTTTCTTCATATATCATAGTTTATCTCCTAAGATTTCCTTTTCTTGAATGATTCTTAAAACTTTCCAGTAATGGTACCATTATAATAGCAACAAAGCCAGCTGAAAAACCATTATTATATAGATTAAGGCCTGAATACATATCACTTGTACACATCACAATAGAAGTGTGTAGCATGCCGGCTAATATACCTGCTATTGGTCCAAATTGTCCGGCAATAGGTGCTATGCCTGCACTAAATAGTGCAGCAAGCTGAATGCTAGGCATAGTAGGTGTAAAGATTTTTAAATAAGTTGATAAATAGACTCCTAACATACATGGAATAAAGTTTTTGACATGGACACCAAATGCACCAAAGCCAAATACAGTTAATATACCACCTATAACAGGGCCAGATAAGTCTCCTTTTACAAGTAAGATATAGGTGAGGCTAACACTTCCTACAACGGACATATTCATTAAAGTTGCACCAAGTCCATCCATTAGAATAAAATCTGCAACTGCCCGTCCTGGATGGCGCAAGATTTTAAATAAAGGTTTTAGCTGCCCTTGATTAACCCATAAACCATAGAGAAAGGTAGCTATAAAATAGCCATATAAGCCAAGTACCAGCCAAATAGGCCTACCTTCCTGCCATATTAAAACTGGAGTACTTTCTAATCCAGTGGCCTCTAGAATACTCACAATACCGAAGCCTAATATACCAGCAGCAAATCCCACATTGAATAAATTGTAACCCATATGCATAGAAGCTGTATGCATCGCTAATGTAGGTAGAGTAAATCCAATTAAAATTCCGATAAGTAGTGCAAGGATTAAGTTAATAGGTTGCTGAAATGGTAATAAATAAACGACTTCAGTAACCAATGGTGATAGGCATGTACCAAACAATGCTGTATAAATATAACGATTCATCTTAGCATCGTGTACACGTGCATAGATATACGTTCCTAATAATATAGGAAGTATATTGATTGGATTTTTGCCAAAAAGAGCAAACCCAGCATTAATAAAAATAGCAGCTAAGGTTAGCCCTGTAAAAGAAGCTCTTAGCTTGATAATTAATATAAGCACAATGCTTAAAATAATACCACAATTAAAAAATGCAACACCATAGCCTGCTAGTGCAAAGTAATCCGTTATCAGTGCATCTCTAGAAAGAATAATAACTTTCATACCATAGAATAGCTCCAAGGGTGTAGCCAGTATAAAGGATATTATAAAAAGCAAAGAAATAGTAGCAAAACAAAAAAACTTAATCTGAACCTGTTGTGTATTTTCATTACCTTTGGTTTGAATCATCAAAGACCCCTTTCTCTAGTTATTCATTTTGAAATAATGAATAGTGTATATTTAGGTATACTAATTTTATTAGTATACCTAATATTTTAATTAACATAATACACATTGTGCAAGCATAAATTTCTAGTTGGCTTATTTAGGCAGATTTTACAAACAAATCTACAACGCTTATTGTTGCATACGCAACAAAAATGTGTTAAACTTTGTTTCGTTGCATATGCAACAATATTGAACAAGGGAGAAGATAATATGGCAACACAGCAACAGACAAGTGATTTAGGCACAGACAGTATTGGCAGATTACTTATCAAATTTTCCATTCCAGCTATTATAGGTATGGTCGTTAATATGCTTTATAACGTAGTGGATAGAATTTATATAGGAAATATACCAGATGTAGGAGGCCTAGCTATTACTGGTGTAGGAATTACTATGCCTATTACTCAAATTATCACAGGTATTGGCATGTTAATAGGGATAGGTACTTCAGCAAGTATTTCTATAGCTTTTGGTCAGAAGAAGAGAAAAGAAGCACAAAAATATTTGGGAAATGGATTCACCAGTATTATTATGGTGAGTATTGCTATTGCTCTTTTGGGGAATTGGTTTGTTAATCCCATTTTAAGAGTTTTTGGAGCAAGTGATGCCACTGTTCCATATGCAGCGGCATATATGAGACCGCTTTTTATAGGAACCATTTGTAACTTGTGTGCATTTGGATTGAATCATTCCATTAGTTCAGATTCTAATCCTAAAGTAAGTATGTACACTATGATGATTGGTGCTGCGATTAACATTATTTTAGATCCAATCTTTATATTTGGTTTAAGAATGGGTATAGCAGGGGCAGCTTATGCCACAGTTATTTCACAATTTGCTGCCAGCTGTTGGGTTATTAATTATTTTACAAGAAGCAAGAAGTCAACTATTAAACTTACACTAGCTGATATGAAAATAGACCTAAGGATAATAAAAAATATTGTAATGATTGGCTTAGCACCTTTTTGTATGCAGGTTGCAAGCAGTATTGTAACAGTTATTTCGAATAGAGCTTTAATGACTCATGGTGGAGATTTAGCAATTGGAGCTATGGCTATAATAACTTCAATAAGTACTATCTTTATTATGCCTATCTTCGGTCTTAATCAAGGAGCACAACCTATTATGGGTTATAATTTTGGGGCAAAGCAATATACGAGGGTGAGACAAACCTATCTGTATTCTTTAGCCATATGTACGGCTATATTAGTTGTTAGCTTTTTATTCATTCAATTATTTCCGCACATAGCGGTAGGCATGTTCAATAATGATCCAGAGCTGACTGATATTACTGTATCAGGTATGCGTATTTTCCTATTGTCTATGCCATTAATAGGGATTCAAATGACAGCTTCTAACTATTATCAAGCAGTAGGCAAAGTGAAAAAAGCTATGATTATTAGTTTAACAAGGCAGGTTATCTTTTTAATTCCATCCTTTATTATATTACCCAAGTTTTTTGGACTAAAAGGGGTATGGTATGCAGGACCAATAGCCGATTTATTAGCAGTAACTTTATCAGGCATTATTATTTTTAAAGAGATAGGTTATGATAAGATGATAGCAAGTATAACGATAAAGAAAAGAGTTGTAGACCATTATGAAACAGTATGAAACAGAAGGAATAGGAAGGTATATTAGCTATTTACATCGACTAGGTGCAAATTTCTTATCAAAAGAATATGATCAATATGAAATTGGCTTTGGACAATATCAGTTTCTTCTTAGACTTTATTTAGAAGATGGTGTTAGTCATGATGAATTAACAGAGCAAGTATGTGTAGATAAAGCAACGACTACAAGAGCCATTAAGAAGTTAGAGGAAAAGGGATATGTAAGGTTAGCTCCTAATGAAAAAGATAAGAGAAAATATCACATTTATCTTACAGAAAAGGCCTTGATGCAAAAAGAAGAGATATTAGAGATCTCAAGAAGGTGGGAAAGACAATTAATAGATGGTTTGGAGCAAGAAGAATTAAATCAGTTATTTTATTTACTTCGAAAAATAACGAGATATAATTCAGGCTATCTATTTAATGAAGAATGATAAAAGAGCATTGGAATACTGAACTTCCAGTGCTCTTTTATTGTATCAATATAGAAAGATGTTTTATAATCTAAGACATTTTACTATTTTAAAGATATATTAGTAATGGTCACATTAGCAGGACCACTACCCATGTTACATCCAAAAGTATAACTAGCACCAGCAGCTAGATTAGACTGCCATGATGGGCTGGAAATAGTATAGGTAGTACCATTACTACTTACGAGTTCTGCATTCCAAATAGAAGAAATAGGTCTATTTGTTGTAAAAGTACAGGTCCAACCATTTAAATTTTTTCCAGTGTTATTAGTAATAGTTATATCAGCAGTTGCACCATCTGACCAATCTGAGAAGATTTTAATGCTCATAGAGGCAGTTGTTGAAGGTGAATCAGGGGTAGGAGTAGGCGTAGGAGTTGGAGTAGGTACAGGTACAGTACTTTCTGGTGCACTGCAAGGCTCAAGTACCCACATCTGACAACTGTTTTTGTAATAAGTCCATTCACATACATTAGAGCCATCAGTAGTTCCAAAATTATAAACATCTAGAGACTTAGTGTCTACTGAACTCTTGGTTAAAATGCCGTAAACATTACTAGTAGCAGTTGGAACAAGCTTGAACTTTTGAGCATCCATACCATTAGGTGAATAAATTTGGATATTAGTACCATCTACATTAGCACCATTAGCTACATCTAGCATATAGTCTAAACCATTTTTAAAAGTAACATAGCCATTACCAGTATTTGTGAGATACCACTTTTGACCATTAGCACCTGTACCAGTACCTATTTCAACATTTTGGCCATTTGCTCCTACATTATCTTTTACTTGAAGATATTTCTGAGCGTTGGTATTTTTAAGATAATACCAGCCATCGCTAAGCGTAGCGTAATTCTTTACAGTTGTATCTGTTTCAGTAGCTTGGCCAGAGTAAGCTACTGCCTTCCAATAATCTAGCTCCATATTTCCACTAAATACAAAGTATAAATCTTTTACACCAGAAATATTAGAAAGAACTGAACTCACCTCTACAAAAGCGCCAGATGTATTAGGCACTTCAATATAGCCAAGTGCTGTGCCTGAAGGACTATTCGTACATACTTTAATAACGCCACCAGTAGATGATTTAGCAGAAACAGTTATTTTAGATAAACCGTCTGAGAAATCAACGCCTTTAACACCAATCCAATCACCAGCATGAATATCTGTTACAAGGGTGTTGCCACTACCACTTACATTGACACCTGCTTGAATAGCCATAGTTTCTGCTTCAACTCTTTCGTAAGGATTGAGATAAGAAACTTGAGATGCACCCGCCATTGTACCTTTTACTTCTGAAAGAACGCCATTATTTACAGATAGCTTGTCAAGGTGTGTAGAGCGATAGCCAAGGTTTTTACCAAATTGAGCGAGTTCTAATGTTCTTGTATGATAAGCTAAATAATAGCTACCTTTAAATTCAAAGATAGAGTGATGATTATTACCGCCAGAACCATTAAAGTAAACACCTGGGTTTTTAAAGACTTCACCAGTGAAGGTAAAAGGACCAGTAGGGCTATTACTTACCATGTATTCTATTGCCCCACCATTTATTCCTGAACCGGCAGTATTAAAGTTAGAACAGTAAGAGTAGTAGTATTTATTTCCTATTTTATTAATACCAGAGTCTTCGAATAAATAAGGTGCATCAATAGTGATAGGGGTACCAGCTAAACTTGTCATATCACCACCTAATTTAACAACACGTGCTGTTTTGGGATGTGCATTTTGGCCTGTAGGAATACCGCCACCAAAATAAAGATAACCAGTACCATCACTATCTACAAACACAGCTGGGTCAAAGCACCATACAACATCAGAGCAGTTAGGGGTTGATCGACTGATTAAAGCTTTTCCAATAGGGTCTGTCCAAGGACCTGTTGGACTATCAGCAACAAGTACACCTATACCATTGGCATTATTAGCAAAGTAAAGGAAGAATTTGTCCTTGCCATTAATTTTTTTGTAAGTTGCACAAGGAGCCCATGAATTACCTGCCCATTTGGCAACGCCTCTACTTCCGGCAACTTGGATAGTACCATGGTCTGTCCAATTTACTAAATCTTTGGAAGAGATACAATTAAGAGTTTGTATAGTGCTATAGGAGTTTTCCTTTATACTACCATTTGAGTATTCATAAGAATCATTTGTAGCATAAAGATAAACAGTATCATTATAGACCATAACACTAGGATCTGCTGCATATCTTTGAGTAATAATAGGGTTATTTTCATTTTGCTTTTTGTAGGCAAATGTTAGATTCAAATTATTAAAAGTGGAAGAAAGGTCTGCAGCAGAGACTGAGATGCCTTGCTGAGTAACTAGGCCTACCGCAAGGAGTCCTGTTAATGCCATTTTTTTAATGTGTTTAATACTTTTTAGATACGCTTTCATATATTATCCCCTCATATCTTATAGATTATTTTAAAGATATATTAGTAATGGTTACATCAGATGAACCACTACCCATATTACAGCCAAAGGTATAGCTGCTTCCAGCAGTTAGAAGAGGTTGCCATGATGGATTAGAAATAGTATAGGTATTACCATTGCTACTTACGAGTTGTGCATTCCAAAGAGCACTAATAGGTCTGCTAGTTGTAAAAGTACATGTCCATCCATTTAAGTCCTTACCTGTGTTATTGGTAATCGTTATTTCAGCAGTTGCACCATCTGACCAGTCTGAGATAATCTTAATGCTCATAGAAGTAGGTGTTGAAGGCGTCTCAGGTGTAGGAGTAGGCGTAGGAGTCGGTGTTGGCGTAGTATTTTCTGGTGCACCGCAAGGTTCAAGTACCCACATTTGACAACTATTCTTGTAATACGTCCATTCGCATACATTAGAACCATCAGTAGTTCCAAAATTATAGACATCTAAAGATTTGGTGTCTACTGAACTCTTGGTTAAAATGCCGTAAACATTACTAGTGGCAGTTGGAACAAGCTTAAACTTTTGAGCATCCATACCATTAGGTGAATAAATTTGGATATTAGTACCATCTACATTAGCACCATTAGCTACATCTAGCATATAATCTAAACCATTTTTCAAAGTGACATAGCCATTACTCGTATTGGTTAAGTACCATTTTTGACCAGTAACCCCTGTACCAGTACCTATTTCAACATTTTGGCCATTTGCTCCTGTATTATCTTTTACTTGAAGATACTTTTGGGCATTTGTATTTTTTATATAATACCAGCCATCCTTTAGCACAGCATAATCCTTTACTGTCGTATCAGTAGGAGTAGGAGTAGGAGTAGGAGTGGGTGAAGGTGTAGGTGTAGGCTCTATAGGGCTTGAGGATCCTAAAGTGCAAACGAATGTAGACACACTATTAGCAGGTAGGTTAGCCCAGAAGCTATTACTGCTAGTATCTATATTAGCTGTTTTGGCTAGATTTTCATTAGCAGAAGTTCTATAACGATCTACACTTTTTATGCTACCATTATTGATAACGAAATTTTGATTAATAGCTGAGGAGCCCTTATTAATTGCAACAATAACGGCTTTATTATCACCTTTATAAGCAGATACATAAACATTTGTATTAGGGTTACTGGTAGCAGCAACTTTTACGTAACCAGGACGTACAAACTTAGAGTATTGAGCCATACAATAACCTCTTTTACTGATTGTACCGTCCTCTTTCATAGGACCATATTGCCTACGAATGTACCACCATACATAAGATTGAAAGCCATTTTCTAAAGCATTATGCATGTTATATGAAACTTCTATTGCCTCTGGCCAGCGATCTGCTGAATTATTATCACTATTAGGAACATAAACCTCTGTCATCCAAAGATCTTTTCCTGTACCTTTTTGTTTAAAAAGTGGATATGACATATTATTGATACTAGTACCATAAAAGTGAGCACCAAGAATATCCATATTAGCAAGTGCCTGTGAGTCATTTAAGATAGGATCTGATATATTTTTTAGATACTGAAATGATTCAGGAGCAATAACCCTGCAATTGATTGAGCCGGCGTAGTTTTTCATAAAGTTAAGCATTTCTTGTGGTGTCCACCATGTCCAATCATGTGCATAATCAGGTTCGTTTTGAACAGAAATAGCATATAGATTCACATTGTTATTTTTCATATAGGTAACAAAATCATTAAGATGCTGAGCATATGCAGCGTATTTACTGTATTTTAGACGTTTTTGATTGCCCACACCATTACGAGTAAAAGTCTCTATCATATCACTTGGAGGATTCCAAGGGGAAGCAAAGACGATGGCTCCTTTAGCTACGGCAGCTTTTGCCGTTTCTAATTCTCTTGACCAGTTATTTTTATTTTCATCTACATGAATTCTTAAAATAGAAAAACCTAATTGATTATCTCCATTACCAAAAGCGGTTTCTCTTTGAACGGAGGTTAAATCTCCAGCCCAAGCTGGATGATTCATTCCTCCAAAGCCACGAATTGTTTGATATTCTGATGATAAATTAATGATTGCATCACTTGCGGCTAAAGCTTCATTAGGTGGCAATATTGTTATAATCAAAGCTAATGCAAGTACGTAAGATGATAATTGGGTGAATATTTTTTTTATACAGGTAATCATTTTTACATCTCCTTTGTATTCTTATTTTCCATAAATGTGCAAATTGAGATTAGATGATTTAAGTTATGTAAGTTGTTAGATAAATGATTAATCTTTTAGACTGAAATAAAGAGGTATTTTTATATGCTTTAGCATTTGAGAGTCTATTTCTGCTGTTAGAGTCATATTATTTTAGCGTCTCAGATGATATCGTTTTGCACCTCCTTTATATAGTTCTTTTACTTCTATTATGAGTTTTACTTGGATGTAAATAACACTAAGATGACTTATGCATAGATTAGTTTTTTTATTTAGCGATTAATTGTTATCATTAGTAGACATGAAAAGTACTAAAAGTATAATGACTCAATTGTTTGTAGTTGATTATAGTGCAAGTTGTTCTATTTTGTGCTAAAAACACACAAGATGTAAAGAAATGAGTGATTTAATGCAATTAAAATAATTTTTTAATTATAAATTTTAAATATTTTGTTCAGAGTGTGTACTAAAATGTTAAATTAAAACCATATAAAGCATATATGTAGTAATGAAAATAGGTGGAATGACTTGCTTTAAATATATTAATAAAATGGATAGGGCTATAAAGAATTTAGAGAGTATGAACGACTTTATAGTAATAGAATAGGACAGATGAATGATTGACAAAATAAAGAAAGAGTTATAGTATTAAATAACACCCCATAGGGGGGGTGAAATATAAATGGAAGAAAGGAAGTAAACTATGACAAATAGATCCTTTAAAATAGATGGCATGACCTGTTCAGCTTGTGCCAATCGGGTTGAGAGAGTTGTTAAAAAGTTAGAGGGCGTAGAAACAGCCAATGTGAATTTTGCTACAGAAACCTTAACTCTAAAATATGATGATGCCAAGCTGCAACCTAAAGAGGTTGAAGCAGCGGTAGTAAAAGCTGGTTATAAGGTACACAAAAATGAAGCCGCTTATACCTTTAAAGTAGAAGGTATGACCTGTTCAGCTTGTGCTAATCGTATAGAAAAAGTGGTGAAGAAGTTAGAGGGTGTGGAAAGTAGTAATGTTAACTTTGCCAGTGAGAAGCTTACGGTTAAAGTAGATGAAGATCTTGTAAAAACAAGCCAAATCAAAGCTGCTGTAGAAAAAGCAGGTTATAAACTTATTACAGAAGAGGAAAAAAGCACGGAGAAGAAGAAATATACAGAAGAACAGCTTTTATTTGGGCGTCTTATTGCATCACTCATATTTACTGTTCCACTTTTAATCATTATCATGGGACATATGGTAGGTATGCCACTTCCTAGTGTGCTTGATCCAATGATGAATCCGCTCAACTTTGCAATGATTCAGTTAATTCTCACCTTGCCAGTTATGTTTATCGGTTTCAAATTCTATAAGATTGGGCTTAAGAACTTAGTTAAACTTAGTCCTAATATGGACTCTTTAATTGCAGTAGGAACACTAGCTGCTATTATTTATAGCTTATATGGCACTTATAAAATTATCACACATCCAGAGGGCGGTATGGAGCATGCCATGCATCTGTATTATGAATCAGCAGCCACTATCTTAGCACTGATTACATTAGGTAAATACTTAGAAGCTAGATCAAAAGGTAAAACTTCTGAAGCCATTAAAAAGCTTATGGGCTTAGCACCAAAGACAGCAACAGTTATTAGGAATAATGTAGAGGTAACAGTGCCCCTTGAAGAAGTGGTAGTAGGAGACGTAATCCTTGTTAAACCAGGTGAAAGGTTGCCGGTAGATGGAGAAGTTATTGAAGGCAGTACTGCTATTGATGAAGCCATGCTTACAGGAGAAAGTATTCCAGTAGAAAAAACGGTAGGAAGTAAAGTTATAGGAGCAAGTATTAATAAAACTGGATTTATTAAGTATCGAGCTACTAAGGTTGGTAAGGATACAGCGCTTGCCCAAATTATAAAATTAGTAGAAGATGCTCAAGGGACTAAAGCACCAATTGCTAAAATGGCTGATGTAATCTCTTCTTACTTTGTACCAACAGTTATTATATTAGCAATTATCGCTGCTGTAGGTTGGTTAATAGCTGGAGAGTCTGCAACCTTTGCCCTTACTATTTTTATTGCGGTACTTGTTATTGCTTGTCCATGTGCCTTAGGTCTTGCTACCCCAACAGCGATTATGGTAGGAACAGGAAAAGGTGCAGAAAATGGTGTACTTATTAAAGGTGGAGAAGCCTTAGAAACAACTTATAAAATAGATACCATTGTTTTTGATAAAACGGGAACATTAACAGAAGGTAAACCAAAGGTAACAGATATCTTAACAGCTACTACAGGTAAAGATGAATTACTTGTTTTAGCAGCTAGTGCAGAGAAAGGCTCTGAGCATCCATTAGGAGAAGCTATTGTAAGAGCAGCAGAAGAAAGAGGCTTAGCTTTTAAAGAGATACAAAACTTTAATGCCATACCAGGTCATGGTATTGCTGTAGATATTGATAGTAGGCATGTGCTCTTAGGAAATAAGAAATTAATGGTAGAAGAAAATATTGATATTAGTACATTAACTACTCAGTCAGATAGACTGGCAGAAGAGGGTAAAACCCCGATGTATATTGCAATAGATGATAAATTAGCAGGTATTATAGCAGTAGCAGATACAGTTAAACCAAGTAGTAAAGAAGCTATACAAACACTTCATCAAATGGGTATTAAGGTAGCTATGATTACAGGGGATAACAAGAAAACTGCAGCAGCTATTGCTAAACAAGTAGGTATTGACATTGTACTTGCAGAAGTCTTACCAGAAGATAAAGCCAATGAAGTACAAAAGCTTCAAAATGAAGGTAAAAAAGTAGCCATGGTAGGAGATGGTATTAATGATGCCCCTGCTTTAGCTAGAGCTGATATAGGTATTGCTATTGGTTCAGGAACAGATGTAGCTATTGAATCAGCTGACATTGTTCTTATGAGAAGTGACCTTAAAGACGTGCCAACAGCTATTAAACTGAGCAAGGCAACCATTAGAAATATCAAGCAAAATCTATTTTGGGCATTTGGTTACAATGTATTAGGTATACCAGTAGCTATGGGATTTCTTCATATCTTTGGAGGGCCATTATTAAATCCTATGATTGCAGCAGCAGCCATGAGCTTAAGTTCTGTTTCAGTACTTCTTAATGCCTTAAGACTTAAAAACTTTAAAGGATAAATCGGTGAATCATTTACTAAAGTCTTTATGATCTTTGGAGTAAAGTAATAATAGTAAGCTAGAATGAAAATAATAATATTTTCATAGTTAGCTTTTAAAAATAAAATGATAAGATAAAATAGTAATAAAAGGAGAGATGAAGATGAAAAAGAAAATAATGATTGATGGTATGAGTTGTGGTCACTGTGTGGCACATGTAAAAGAAGCTTTAGGAGGTTTTGCTAAAGGAGAAGTAGAGGTAAGTTTAGAAGGTAAGTATGCAGTATTAGATACTGACAAGGCCAATGAAGTACTTACTGAGGCAATTGATGAAGCTGGTTACGATGTAACAGCTATAGAAGAGGTATAATACTCAGTAAGAATTAAGTTAATAAAATACAAGAGCCCTATAATAGCATGCCATTTGCTCGTGCTATTATAGGGCTTTTTTTATGGGTAAATTTAAATAATGGGGTAAAAATGATAAATCACATATTTATCCCACAAATCTCCCATACCTAAGCAGTAATTTTTATTTATGATAAGTCTATAGAATAGCTTATCTAGACATTTGTACAGCAGCAATTTATAAAAATATGACTATTAAAAGTAGGATAGGAGAAGGAATATGAATTTAGAAAAAGAAAATAAAAAAGAAAATCCTATGAACCAGAAAAAAGGTTTGCTAAAAGGAATAGGCATGATGGGGGCCTGTTGTTTGTTGCCTATTATTATCGTAGCCATAGTACCGCTTATAAGTAGTAGCCTTGGAGTAGCAGGAACAAAGATAGCTTATACTCTGTCATCTCTTATATGCCCAATTATGATGATTGGAATGATGATTGTAATGGCAAAAGGAAGTAGTTGTTGTTCAAAGGATAAAGAAAATAAGTCGGAAAAATAATGAGTGGTTGTGGATATGAAAATGCAAAGACAATACACAAAAGAGATTATTAAGATTGATGGAATGACTTGTGTAAGCTGTGAGAGGAGAATAGGCAGTAAATTAAAACAAACAAAAGGAGTCATTAGCGCTAAAGTAAGCTACACTCAGAATCACGCTGAATGTTTGTATGATGAGGAACTTATTTCCTTCGAAGACATAGCACAGGTTATTGAGAAACAAGGTTACAAGGTTATAAGGAAGGAAAATGCGGATGCAAAAATAGACCGCATAACTAAAATGATAGGAGTAATGATTATTATCTTTGCCCTTTATCGTGTGCTGAAGTATTTTGGCTTTACAAATTTCTTTTATGTTTTTCCAGAAGCTAAAGAAAACATGAGTTATGGCATGCTATTTATAATAGGATTACTGACTTCAATTCATTGTATTGCCATGTGTGGTGGTATTAATTTATCACAGTGTATACAACCTGTTACTAAGACCGAATCTAAGAAGCATAGGTGGGTGACACTAAGACCTAGTTTTTTATACAACTTAGGGCGAGTGATTTCTTATACAGTAATGGGTGGGATTGTTGGTGCATTAGGATCGGTTATCAGTTTTTCAGAAGGAGCAAAGGGAAGTATTCAGATTATTGCTGGCCTGTTTATGATGATTATGGGGCTGAATATGTTAAATGTTTTTCCAGGGCTTCGCAAACTAAATATAAGTATGCCAAAAGCTTTTTCTAGAAAATTATATAGCAAATTAGGGAGTAATAGTCCCTTATTTGTAGGCTTAATAAATGGCCTAATGCCATGTGGCCCACTACAAGCTATGCAATTATACAGTCTTTCAACAGGAAGTATGCTTAAGGGCGCATTGGCTATGTTTTTATTCAGCTTGGGGACAGTACCTTTAATGTTTGGGGTAGGGGTCTTGTCTTCATTACTTAGTAAGAGGTTTACACATAAGCTTATATCTATAGGGGCTGTTTTAGTTGTGATTTTAGGTGGAGGTATGCTCAGTAGCGGACTGAGTTTATCGGGAATAATGGTTCCTGGTAGTGTAAGTGCTAATAATAATAGTGTAGTACGGATAGAGAATGGTGTTCAAATAGTAGAAAGCAAATTAGCTTCAGGTGAATACCCTGTTATTGAAGTACAAGCAGGCATGCCTGTACGATGGGTGATAACAGCTGAAAAAGGCTCTATTAATGGGTGTAACAATAGAATCTTTATTCCAGAGTATGAGAAAGAAGTAAAATTCAAACTCGGAGAGAATGTAATAGAGTTTACCCCTACAGAAGAAGGGGAGTTTGTATATAGTTGTTGGATGGGAATGATTAGAAGTAACATTAAAGTAATTAAGAAATAAATAATGAATAATAAAGAGTTAAGAATTAATGGAGAATGCAAATTAATAGTGAAGAATAATCAGCAAATGGTGAATAGAGAGGAATTAAAGATGGGTAATCATAAGAATAAAAAGAGTAACAGCTCTAAAAGTATGGTTTATGTGGTGATAGGAGCAGCGCTTGTAGCAGTAATAGCAGGGAGTTTATTTTTTAAAAAGGAAGGTAATAAAAATGAAGGTAAAGCAAAAGAAAATGTGGTAGTATTAGAAGGGAAAGACTTAGTTATACCTATTAATGAAATCACAAATGAGGCAAGCTATTATCCAGTAGAAGTAGATGGAGTGGGCCTAGAAGTACTAGCTATTAAAGCCACAGATGGAACCATTCGTACAGCCTTTAATACTTGTCAAATTTGTTATAGTTCAGGAAGAGGATACTATGAGCAAGATGGGGATGTCCTAGTTTGTCAAAACTGCAAGAACAGATTTTCTCCAGATGAAGTAGAGGTAACTAGAGGTGGATGTAATCCAGTTCCTATTTTTTCAGAGGATAAAACAGTAGATGATACTAACATTACTATTTCCAATGCATTCTTAAAAGAGGCAACAGGTATTTTCGAGAATTGGAAAGAAGCTTATTAAGAATAGAAGGACAAATTAAAAAACTATCTGCGCAAGTAGATGGTTTTTTATGCATAAGGGGATTTATGATAATGAAGCAAAAAATGAAGCTTAATCAGCAACTTGCAATAACATTGATGGTACTGATATTAGGAAGTATAATGGCCTTTGGTGTTATACTCCCTATAAGTATTAAATATTTTATAGATCACAAGAACTTTAATACACTTATCAGTGAGCAAAATGAGTATATTAAACTAGGAAAATACTATAATACTTCACAAGGTAAGAAAAATGGGGTATATCATCTTCAATTTGATAGCAATAATAATCTTGTTATAGATCAAACAGATGATGATCTCATTCATCACCAGTTAATGTATCCTGAGTTTTTTTCGGAGATAAAAGAGCAATGTAGAGAACAAAAAAAACAAGTGGAAATGCGTAAATTTATTGATGGTCAGGAAACTCTTTATTATCTTATTAATAATAAAGATTCAGGTGAAAAAGTTATTTCATACAGCATAGATACTGGTAATCAATATTTATCTCATCAATTATTTATGACGACATTAATTATCATTATAGTTGCTTTAACCATCATTTTAGTAAGCTTCTTTAAATGGAATAATAGATTTATTAATAATTTAAAGCAGATTCAACACGAGCTAGACCTTATAGGGGATGGTCAGCTAGAAGAAAGTATTCGTATTAATGAAAGCACTTTGGAGTTTCAAGAAGTTATGGATTCCTTAGAACATATGAGGAGAAAACTTTATAATAATGAGCAGACTAAGAAGAGGATGATTCATAATATATCTCATGATTTAAAAACACCTATTGCAGTCATTAAGAATTATTCAGAGGGTATCATAGATGGTGTTTATCCTTATGGTGATGTAGAGCAAACTGCTCATGTTATCTATAGCCAAGCAGAAAGACTAGAAAAGAGAGTACAAGGCTTATTGTATTTAAATAGATTAGAGTATATCAGAAGCCAAAATGAAAGCTATAGAGAATTTGCAATAGATGGGCTGCTTGAAGAAGTAATAAGCTATATGTTTGACCAAGATCAGCTCATCAATGTGCGATTGGATTTAGTCCCTCAGAGGTTTATAGGTGATAAAGAAAAATGGCGTATTGTATTAGAAAATTTATTTGATAATGCTAAGAGATATGCAAAAAATGAGATTAGTATTAAGTTAACAGACCAGAAGTTATCAATCTTTAATGATGGAGATAATATAGAAGAAGATCTAGCAGAAAGTCTATTTGAGCCCTTTGAAATAGGGAAAGATGGAATGTCAGGTTTAGGACTTGCCATTGTAAAAAGAACAGTCAATATGTATGGGTATGATATTAGATATGAAAACGCCGAAACAAAGGGAGTAACTTTTATCATTTATAAGGATGGGAAAGCTAATGAGTAGTATTGTTGCATTAATTGAAGATGAAAAAAACTTAAGAGATATTATAAAAAGTTATCTAGAAAAAGAAGGCTACAAGGTACTAGCTTATGAGAGCGTGGAAGCAGTAGAGGATTTAAATGAAGAGGTTCATTTATGGATTTTAGATATCATGCTACCAGGTAAAAGTGGCTTTGAAATGATGGAAAGAATAAGGAAGGAAGACGCAAAGGTACCTATTATTTTAATTTCAGCAAGAGACCAAGATTTTGATAAGATTATGGGATTAGAGAAAGGTGCTGATGATTACATTGCCAAGCCGTTTTCACCAAAAGAACTAGTCCTTAGAGTAAAGAAGCTATTGGATAGATGTTATCAAAAGGAAGAAAACATTACTTTAGCTGGCTATACTATCGAATTAAAGACCCGTAAAGTATATGATAAAGGGAAATTGGTTGACTTATCTAATAGAGAATATATGTTGCTTTTGTTTTTGTATAAGAATAAAGAGCATCCACTTACTAGAAATGAGATACTAGATCATGTGTGGGAAAGAGATTACTTTGGTAATGATAGAGTAGTAGATGATTTAATGCGTCGCATGAGAAAGAAAATGCCTAGACTTCAAGTAGAGACTATCTATGGATATGGTTACCGTTTAGAAGGGAATTAACAAATCACATATTTATACCATATTTGTGCCATAATTATGAAGTACCTATCGGGTATACTAAACACGTCAGAAGTCATTATTTCACATTAGGAGGAAAATGAAATGAAGGTAAGGTATATAGGTGTAGCATTGGCAGTGGGTATAATAGGATTAGGAAGCTTCACAGTATTAGCTAATAGTATAACTAATGAGACGCAAAGAACTTTTACTAGTATAAGTGATACTACTAACAGTGAATTAAATAGCACTTTAGAAGGTAACAGCCGATATAATGAAATCAAGAACCTAATAGATAAGCAAGTACAACAAGGAAATATTTCCGAGGAAGAAGGGGAAATGTTGTTAGATTACTGTCAGGAGCAGATAAATACTGGCTGCAATACTGAGGAAGTAAATCAAGGTAGTAGAAGAGGGTGTTAATTATTTTTCATAAACATTTAGAGAGAGCTGTAGCAATACAGCTCTTTTAATGTATTAAAATATTGTTTTTTATAGTACAATAGTTGGAAGGTTTAGTAAGACTTAAATAGCTACAATTATATATGCTAGATTTAAGATTTAAAATGACTTTAATCAAAGGGGAGAATATGATGACTAAAAAAGCAAAATTATTTATTCCTTGCTATTATTCGTTTTTAGCTAACGGTATGATGGCCTTAGTAATAGGTGCTGTTATGCCTTATCTCATAGAAGAAGCAGGGATCAATTATAGTGTGGCAGGAGGTTTACTATCTACTTTTGCTATAGGAAACTTTTTGGCGAGCTTTGTGAATCCACCAGTAGTAAAACTATTAGGGAGAAAAATAACAAGTGTGATATTATCAGCACTTATTCCTATTAGTTTATTAATGATTACTTTATTACCACCTGTTCCTGTACTTTATATAGCCTGCATCTTATTAGGAATTGGAAGGGGAACTGTAAGTATTACCAACAACATGGTTGTAAATGATTATGATGGTACACCAGCAGCACTTAATTTATTACATACTGTATTTGCCATTGGGGCTTTCTTAGCACCATTCTTAACTGGAGTATTTATTAATAATGGTTTTAACTGGCGCTTTATTATTTATACGATTATTGTTTTAAGTGCCATTTCAAGTATAGGCTATGGCTGGATGCCACTTGATGAAGATAAAAAAGATAAAGCAGAGAAGAAAGAAAAAGTGAAGAATATAACTGCCAAAACAGAAGCTCATGATTCAAAAGCTTTCTTAAAAAACATAGATTTCTATATTATTGGTCTTCTTTTATTCTTTTATCTAGGAGCAGAAAACTGTGTTAATGGCTGGTTTGTAACCTATTTTAAAAGCACAGGTATTATGAGTGATACGTATGCTACTAATCTGGTGTCTATTACATGGCTGGTCATTATGTTGGGCCGTTTAGTCACAGCTTATCTTTCAAGTAAAGTAAATAAGCAGAAGTTAATCTTAATTAACTGTATAGGCACAACTATTTTCTTCTTACTACTGATTTCTACCACTAACCTTGCTCTCATTACTCTAGCAGTAGCAGGCATGGGCTTCTTCTTTGCTGGTATTTACCCAACTTGTATATCCAACGGTGGAATGTATATCAAAGGTTCTACCACAGGAATGTCAGTGTTATTAGCTATTGCAGCCTTAGGCGGTATTATAGCACCACAGGTTATAGGCGTTGTCGCAGACCAAATAGGTATGGTAGGAGCTGTTACCATTTTGACTATTAACGTAGTGTGTATGGTGATTCTAGCTATTATTAATTATATGAGAAATAAGAAGTAGCAAGATGCATTAATATCTTTTTTTAATAATAAAAAAGCAAGAGGATTTCTATATGAAAAATAAGTTATATATTATAGAAGGATTACCCTATACTATGTAGGTAGATTAGAGATAAAGCAGCAGTGCTTGGTGCAGCGGTTTATGAGCCTTGCTTTTCCTAGTCATTTATGATATGGTTAATAAAACTAATAAATAAAAAAGAACCGTCTATAAGAAGGGCTTTTGGTATTGCACCGTATGGTGTTGTATGAAAAGTCCTTCTTTTTTACAATAGGAGATGGGAATAGCAATGCGGGCTATTAGTAGTCGTACAAAAGAATTGAATAATAAAAGAACCGTCTATAAGAAGGGCTTTTAAATATTTTTACTGTAAGGTAATGGTATGAAAAAAGTACCTTCTATTTTTTATATACAGAAATAGCCGCATCTGAAAATGATAGCACTAACTATGAGCAAAAGAGAATTGTGATGAGGCATATCTGTATTTAATCAATGAGAATGTAAGTTTTTACATTAATATATAATTAGGAGGAATAAAAAATGGATATTATTACAGTAGAGAAGAGAAGTGTGTTGACGAAGGCCAAGCAACTGAGGCGAAATGGTATTATACCTAGTGTTATTTATGGTGGTTCCTTGCCGGAATCACTTTTGGTTCAAATTGACAAGAACGCTGCTAAAAAATTACTCCGGTGTAAGCGTGAAGGTAGCAAGATGGAAATTGAGCTTGACAGTAAGCTCATTCCAGTACAAATTAAAGATATCGATAGCAATATTGTAAACAATGAAATCCTTCATATTAGCTTTCAGGCATTAGAAGCTGATAAAAGGGTCAACAGTAAGGCTCAGATTATCTTAGAAAATACAGATAAGGTAGTGGGTGTTTTGGAACAGCTGCTATTTGAAGTGCCTTATTCGGCTTTACCTTCCGATATGATTGATACAGTAGTTGTTGATTTAGAAGGATTAGCGGTAGGTAAGGTCCTAACACTAGAAGATATTCCTGTCTTTAAAAACGAAAACATCGATTTACAAGTAAGTGCAGATAGCATGATCTTGAAAATTACTGATAGAAAATCCTCATAACCACAGGTTGCTGTAATGAGCTTACTTTGTAAGATTACTCTAATAAGTCAGCTGTCATTTTTTCAGTTAGTTTTTTATAAACGCACAATTTATTATTACGGTCACAGGTTGCTAAAAAGACTTCAGAAATATCAGAGACATCGTGTATACGAAGCTGTTTGGTAAGCCATTTTTCATTATTACCTATATGCTTTAAGTTCTGTAACATTATTTTGCCATCAATAATAACGTTAGCTACTAAGTAATTTTGAGAGGGAGAAATGTTTAGATCTTCTCCTGTAATAGGACGCTTATTGGAGACTGGAAGAAAGCTAATTTTGCCGTTAGGTTCCAGGAGAGCTGTTTGAATATCAGTAAGGTCGAAGTAGTCATTCACACGGCATTGTACAAGGAATTCACCTAAATCCATTTTGGCTTTTGCAAAAGTTTTATAATAGAGTTGTCCATTATCATATAAAATACTAGGTTTCCCTGTTGCAAGGCGACGAATTTTAATTGATTTATTAGTGAGAAGGGATAATAAGATATTAAATAAAGCAAAAACAATCATAGCAGTAAAGGGCTTTAGGAGATCTGTAAACTCACAGGTAGCCATCTCAGCTGCAATCGAACCAATAGTAATACTATTGATATAGTCAAACATGCTTAGTTGTGACATTTCACGATTTCCCATTAACTTGCTTAAAGTAAATAAAGCTGCAGCTGAACCTAACGCAGTTATAATAGCTTGAATAACTTCCATTATATACACTCCTATTTCATAAAATGATTTAGAAATAGTATGCCTAAATTAAAAAAGGATATAACTACAAAATATATTAATTTTTAGCCCTTGGCTGTAGCTTTGACTTTATAAAGAAGTCATGATAGAGTGGAGCCCAAAATACTATAGAAAGTACTATAAGACAAGAAATTAAGGACAGCTTTGAAAAAAAGAAGTATTAAAATCTCAAGCATGAAGATTTTAATACTTCTTTTGTATGTTTAGTGAAGTTGCTAGCTATTTAGATGCCTGACTTTCCTCATAAAAAGTACTACTTAGTAGTATGATATCAATTCGTCTATTTTTAGCACGTCCTTCAGGCGTATCATTGGAAGCAATAGGTCTATATTCGCCGTAAGAAATAGCTGAAAGTTTAGAAGCTGGGAGCTTACCTTCATCAATAAAAAGATGAACCACGTTAATAGCTCTTATGGATGCCAGTTCCCAGTTAGAACTAAACTGAGAGGTATGAATAGGAAGATTATCCGTATGTCCCTCAACCACTACGTCATTAGTGAAGGTTTTAAGTATATCACAAATTTCTAGTAGATTCTTCTTATAAGCAGATTGTATATCTGCTTTACCACTATCAAATAAAATATTATCATCAAAGCTAAGGGTGAGGCCCTGAGGTTCAACATGAAGACTGACTTGTTCGGTTAAATCATGAGTTTCTAAGTAGTCCTTTAGCTTAGTTTGAATTTCCTGAGAAGCACTTATGGTTTGGTGAAAAGGAATGGAGGAGTCTGTACCAGCAGCATTGGCATTTGACATGCCCACACCTCCTTGTAAAATACCAAGTGAGTTGCTAAGAGAACCAGCAAGTTCCTCGTACTTTTTACTATCTACATTACTCATGCTATACATAACAACGAAGAAAATCATAAGGAGTGTAATAAGGTCAGAATAGGTGAGAAGCCAACGCTCACTATTTTCCTTTTTAGGTTTTTTCTTAGCCATTAGTCATCACCTAGCTTTAACTCTTTTAATACCTTTTCACGTTCTTCTTGTGTTAGGAAAGCAGACATATCATCTATAACAAGCTTTGGATGCTTTCCTTGTTGCAGAGCAACAAGTGCATTAATAACCATTTGATTACTTAGAGACTCTTTCTCACTAATATTTTTCAAACGTGTAGCAATAGGGAGCCATAGTAAGTTAGCTGTACCAACACCATATAAAGTAGCAATGAAGGCAACAGCAATTTTAGGACCTAAGGTACTTGGATCACTTAGGTTTCCTAAAACGTGAACGAGTCCCATAACTGTTCCGATGATACCCATAGTTGGAGAGTAACCGCCAGCAGACTCAAATATAGCAAAGCCAGCTTCATGTCTAGCATCTATATTTTCAGCATCTGTTACTAGAGATTTATAAATATGATTAGTATCTACACCATCTACAATTAAGCGGAGTCCTTTGGTAATAAGAGGGTGCTTAATACCGTTTCTGCCAGCTGCATCTTCAAGGGCAAGTATACCTTCGGCTCTAGCAATAGTGGTGAGTTCATAAAATTGTTTGGTAATTTTATAATTATCAATAGGCTTATAATTAAATAAAACACCGATGATTTTAGGAAGTCTTTTAATCTCTTCCATAGGGAAAGATAAACCTACTGCGCCGATGGTGCCGCCGAAAACAATGATTGCAGCTGTTCCAATAAACAAGGCTAATAGATGTCCACCCTCTAAAATAAAACCAAGAAATAACGCGCCAAAACTAAAGACTAAAAATACAATAATAGAGAGATCCATAGGCATACTCCTTTATTTACAATAAATTACAATGATTATTTATGTATCTAATTATATTTCTTCTAAAAAAAATATCAATAAAATAAGAATACTCTGGGAAATGTTTAACGTAATCTTTATGTAAAAAAAACCCAAGAACTTTAGTGTGTAAAGTTCTTGGGTTTTTAAATGGGTGAGATTTATTTAATATAGGTATTGCTTACTAGAATATCTTGAATCGTATCAGTTGGGATTTCAAATTCTTGAATACCCATAGAGCCAGGTCCTACAATATATTTATCAAAGGAAATAACAAGTTTACCTTGATCTGTAATATAGAATGATTGGTCAGCTAAAATGCGATCAAAGCCATCAATAGCATCAGGTTCACCGGCAATCCAGTACATTAAGTTTGAATCAGCAGCTCTTTTGGTTCTCATTTGCTCTTTAATATTTTCACTGATGATTTCTATATAACTATCATCTTTAAATAAACTTGGAAGTGTAATAATTATCTCGTTTTGCTTATCAATAGTATCATAGGTCATAGTTGTAGAAGAAGAACCAACAGTATTCACGACGTAGCGAGCGATAGATAGAATTTGATCATTATTAGTTTTAATTTCAAAACCAGAATCTACGCCTAAGTGGCCACCTTCTTCAAAAGATTTCATGTCAGCAACGTCTTTTTCAAATTGTTCATAGAGTTTTTTGTTTTCTTCTAGGTATTTTTGATTTAAAGTAGCTTCTAGCTTTTCATTAGTTAAGCCTTCTAATACAGGTGTATCTATAGTAGCTTCATAGGTATCTTCATGATAATCAAATTGTATAAAACTAACAACTTTAACTAAGGTATTAACAACTGGAATATCGCTTAAAGACTTAGCAAAAGTAGGACTTAAGTTAGTAGCTCCTACAAAACCAACAATGATTGCAGCTGCAGTGGCAGTGCTATTTCTAATCCATTTTTTCATAATAATCATCCTTTCTGTTTTTTTACCTTTTTCAATAGCGGCATTCACTAGACTATCTAGTTCTTTAGGAATTTCAATAGTATTCATGTGTTCTAAAAGTTGATTGGTTAGTTGTTCATTATGTGTTTCGTCTGCTTTATACTTGTTCATGGGCTTCACCTCGATAATCATTTTCTAATAAAGGTTTTAATTTTTTTAATGCACGATATAAGGTGGACTTAACAGTGCTAAGATTTTGATCCATAATATGGGCTATTTCTTTAAGTTCTAGGCTATTGTAATACCTTAAAAGAACAATGGTTTTTTCATTATAGGATAAGTGGTCTAGAGCTTCTTCTAGTTCAAAAGGTTTGTAATGGTCGTAGGTGGGTTCACCATAACTTTCTAAAGCTTCATCCCAGGTGTCTATGTAACGGTTTTTCTTTTGTAAATATGTTTTACAGGTATTAATGATAATCTTACAGAACCAAGTATTAAGATAGTTCACATCCTTTAAGGTATGCTGATATCGAAGAGCTTTGACAATGGCATCTTGAACGATATCAAGAGCATCTTCCTTATTTTTCACATAGCTATAGGCTATGCGATAGTATTTTTCTTTATTTTCAATGATATAGTTAATGATTTTATTTTCCATATGCTTACCTTCTATGATCATAGTAGTTTCTAATGGGTTGTTACATGTATTAGACTAGTTAAGGCTAGTAGAAGTTTCAAGTGAGTAAAATATTCTTTTATTGAAGTTAAGTAAATTGAAATTCGTAATATATAAGTGAAGGCTGCTGAGAACCTTCACTTATATATTACGAATTTCAATTTGGAGAGTAATTCTAAAGTTAAAATCTGAATATTGACTATCGTGAAAAAATAATATACTATGTTAGTAACAAAAAGATAATAACAGAATATAACTAACAGTAGATTTATGAGATGATAATGGAAAAGAATACCCATAAGTATAAATGGATAAGCGTACTTATAGATAGCACGGGTTGAGAGAAGGAGAAGGATAGCATGGAAGAGATTAATCATAAGAAAATCAGTGAGGCTGAATATTTGTCCACATATTCTAGTAGTGAGTTTGAAAGGCCTTCAGTAGCTACAGATATGGTGATTTTTACTGTGGCAGAATCGGAGAAAGAGAATTATCGTAAGTTGCCAGAGAAGGAGCTCCAGGTTCTATTAATCAAAAGAGGAAAGCATCCTTTTTTAGGTCAGTGGGCACTGCCAGGTGGATTTGTAAGGCCTACAGAAACAACGGAGCAAGCTGCTCAAAGAGAGCTTTGTGAAGAAACTGGGGTGCAAGAAGTATACCTAGAGCAGTTGTATACCTTTAGTGAGCTAGGGAGAGATCCAAGAACTTGGGTAATGAGCTGTGCGTATATGGCACTAGTTGACCAAAGTCTTGTTAAACTAAAAGCAGGAGATGATGCTGATGAGGCAAAATGGTTTAAGCTTATTTATAAGAAAATAGAAGAAACAGAAGAAACAAAAGAGGGGGGGCTTACTAAATATGAAAGGTATCAGCTTAGTCTAGAAGCTAGAGAAGAACAAAACCAAAGGGTGGATAGGAAGGAAAAGAAAGAAAAAATTCAGTTACAAGCGGAGATAGAAAAGAAAGTAGTAATAAATGATAATGGGAGAACGAGTGAATTATTCATTACAAAGAATTCCGGTATAGCCTTTGACCATGCCAAGATCATTGCTTATGCTGTAGGACGCCTAAGGGGAAAAATAGAATACACAGATATAGCCTTGCATCTGATGCCAAGACAATTTACTTTAACAGCGCTTCAACAGGTCTATGAAGTGATTCTAGATAAACCTTTATTAAAGGCTGCTTTTAGAAGAAAGATAGTAGATTTAGTAAAAGAAACGGAGAACTATACAGATAAAGTAGGACATAGGCCATCTAGATTATATGAAAAAAATTGGATGGATTAGATAGTTACATTGCAGGAGTGGAGAAGGTTTATTAATAGATTAGAAAAACGAAAATAAGGAGAACAATAAAAGAAATGGGGAGAGAAAAATGAAACAAATAGGAAAATGGAATGCTTATGAATTACTTTGGTTAGGCCTATTTTGCGCTGTGGCTATAGGAATTACGATTGCAAAAAAGGATAGTTTCTTTGGCTTTACTGTGTTTTTAACGGGGGTGTTGTGTGTCGTATTAACGGCTAAAGGGAATATTACAAGCTATATTTTCGGTATGTATAATACCTTTGGTTATGCGTGGCTTGCTTATCAAAATGGTTTATTTGGAGAAGTAGCATTAAATCTGCTATTCTTTGTACCTATGAATATAGTGGGATTTATTATGTGGAAAAAGCACTTAGATGAAGGCGTTGTAGAAATGAAACGTATGAATTTAAAGGGGGTTTTTATAACAGGAGTTATATGTGTGATAGGCATTATTGCATTAGGTTATGGTCTGTCGCTCATACAAGGTCAAAACTCACCTTTTATAGATGCGACGACAAATCTCCTATCTATTGTAGCAACTATATTAATGGTAAAGAGATACCGTGAGCAATGGATGGTTTATATCGCTCTTAATATTTTTACTATCATCATGTGGGGCATTAGAACAGTAGCAGGAAGTCCGGATGGTATTATTATGGTTGTTATGTGGAGTGCTTATTTAATCAATGCATTTTATGGTCTATATACTTGGAGTAAGGGAGCAAGTAAACAAAGTGAGGAGGTGGCGGCATGAGCAAGGTAGGACTTACACTTGGGAAGTATGCACCTTTTCATAAAGGTCATCAATATGTTATCGAAACTGCTCTTGAGGAAAATGATGAAGTTATTGTAGTGATTTATGATACAGACGTGATGCCAATACCTCTTTATGTAAGAGCTAATTGGATAAGAACCTTGTATCCTCAGGTAACAGTCATAGAAGCTTGGGATGGACCGGTAGGGTATTCTCATGAAAGAGAGTATGAGATTAGAGAAGAGCAATATATTTTAGGATTACTGAATGGTAAGAAAGTAGATGCCTTTTATTGCAGCGAATACTATGGAGAACATATGGCTAAGGCCTTAGGAGCCATAGATAGAAGAATAGATGAAGCGAGAAAAGTAGTGCCTATATCTGCAACTATGATTCGCACCAATCCTTATCAGTATAGAGAGTTCCTAAGCGATGTTGTTTATAGAGACCTTATTATTAAAGTTGTTTTCGTAGGTGCCATGTCTACTGGTAAATCTACTATAACAGAAGCTTTAGCCAAAAAGTATCATACGACTTTTGCTAGTGAGTATGGTAGGGATTATTGGAGTGAACATCAAGTAGATCGCAGGATAAGCTTTGAGGCCTTTGATGAAATTGCCGTAGGACATATTGAAAGGGAAGAGAAGGCATTTTTAGAAGCTGATAAATATTGTTTTGTTGATACTAATGCTATTACCACTTATATGTTTGCGCTAGATTATCATGGTAAAGCACCAGATTTACTTACCAGATTAGCATTAGAGAATAGTAGTCGGTATGATTTATTCTTCTTATGCGAAGATGACACTCCTTATGATGATACTTGGGATAGAAGTGGTGATCAAAAGAGACATGTATTTCATAAGCAGATTATTGCTGACTTAAAACAAAGAAGAATTCCTTATATTACTTTAGAAGGAAGCCTAGAAGAAAGAATTAAAAAGGTAGAGAGGGTATTAGAAAGCTTTGAGCCTTATAATAACTTCTTTGGAAAGGAGCTTTAATATGGTTTTTGATTTAGAAAGCTTGCAAAAGGAGTATCAATCAGGAAAGACTTATAAATATATATTCTTTTGGGGACATACACCCAATAAAGTAGATACTATAGATACCAGTTGTTTTAGTCAATGGTGGCCTTGCAAATTTCAAGTAGATGAAATTTGGTATAGCTGCGCGGAACAATATATGATGGCTGAAAAAGCTAGGTTATTTGAAGATGAGGAAGTAGCAGAAAAGATTCTAAAGGTAGTTCATCCCAAACAAATGAAAGAATTAGGTCGTCTTGTCAAAGGTTTTAAACAAGAAGTATGGGAAGAACATTGTTATGAAATTGTTAAACGAGGAAATATGGAAAAGTTTTCTCAAAATCCAGAATTACTAAATTATCTTTTAAACACTAAAGGAAGCATTTTAGTAGAAGCTAGTCCAGTGGATAAGATTTGGGGAATTGGTATGGATAAAAGAAATGAAGCTGTAGAAAATCCTATGAAATGGGAAGGTAAAAACTTATTAGGTTTTGCCCTTACAGAAGTAAGAGAGTCAATCCTTAAGAGAAAAGGGTGATGAAAGTGGGAAGAAAAGAAATAGCAGAGGAAACTGTTGCATATTATAAGCAAGGCTATTACGAAGTTAATGGTAATAAAATAGATATTAGTCAATTACAGAAGCAATCAGAGGAAGGTAGTAAGCTATATACACCAGAGCAAGGTCTAGAATTAATAAAGATAATTAAGCAAAAGAAAGGCCAGAGGGCCATCACAAGTATATGTGATAAAAGTACCGTGGAGAAGATCTTTAAGTGGAATAGAGAAGGTAAGACTCAAATAGGTATCTTGAATTTTGCAAGTGCTAAGAATCCGGGAGGTGGATTTTTAAATGGAGCAATGGCATAAGAAGAGAGTCTAGCAGCATCTAGTGGATTATATGGAACACAACTCAAACATCCAAGGTACTATGAAGCTAACCGGGGGTTTAAGTCCATGATGTATACCCATCATGGAATCTATTCGCCTGAGGTGGTGTTTTTTAGAGATAAAAACTTTCAATTAGTTGAGGAGCCAGTGACGGCATCTGTATTAACCCTGCCAGCAGTTAACATGGGGCAAGTTATACAAAAAAGAGAATCCATAGATTTAGCCAAAGCCGCTATGAAAGAACGTATGAGAATCGCCTTAGCCATATTTATTAATGAAGGAGCTAGATACCTGATATTAGGGGCATATGGTTGTGGGGTGTTTAGAAATGATCCTTTAGAGATTGCTCAGTGGTGGAAGGAACTAATAGTAGAAGAAAACTATGGAGTTTATTTTGATGAGATCTGCTTCGCAATTTTAGATATCTCTAAAGATAAAAAATGTTTAAGAGCATTTCAAAGGATTTGGAGTTGAAAGTAGAGAGAGACTATCACATGAGAAGTGATAGTCTCTTTATGTCTATATTTCCTTTATTATTTTAGTTAATTTACCAGTAGCAACTATATTTAGAAAGAACATCATTGGTATACCCTTTTCTAAAATATTATTCAAATACAAAGCTAGTTAATAACTTATGCAGTGGGAGCAATGGTCACAATTGAAATAGAACCAAGTACTCCAACAGAAGAAGTCATAGGGCTACTAAACTTAAAAGATAAAGTTGCAGCACAGGTGCTAGCAGCAATAGTTATGAACGTTCCTGATGCAGTACCATTACCATTGCTAGCGGTATTAGTAACAGCAGTTGCAGCATAAGCACCTTGGAATAACGAATTAATATAGGGGACAATCTGAAAAGAACTATTTACACCAGGAGTACCTAGTACTATATAACTAATTTGATAGGTATAGCCTGCTTTTAATTGTATTGTTGTGGCATTTAAAAGTTTAGTTGTTCTACCAACATCAAAGGCTTGGAATAAAGATATATCATTTAAAGAAGTGACAAAGTCATTAAAGGTATATTGAGCATAATTATTAATGAGTATTCCTGCAGGCCCAGTAGGACCGGTAGGACCTTGAATGCCTTGGCTACCTAGAGGTCCGGTAGGCCCAGTAGGTCCAGTAGGTCCAGTAATACCTTGTATACCAGTAAGACCTTGAGGTCCAGTAGGGCCAATAGGGCCTTGAACACCTTGGATACCTTGGACACCTTGAGGACCAGTAGAACCAATAGGGCCTTGAATGCCTTGGATGCCTTGGCGACCAGTAGGACCTTGAGGACCACGGGGACCAGTAGGCCCAGTAGGTCCAGTAAAACCTTGAGGACCGCGAGAACCAGTAGGCCCAGTAGGACCTTGAAAACCACGAGGCCCAGTAGGCCCAGTAGGTCCAGTAGGACCTTGAGGACCACGAGGGCCAGTGGGACCAGTACATTCAAAGCACAGCGGACTAGGACAATGTTCATCGCAGCATGAATTAGAAGAGCAACTCTCACAGCAATTACAATGACAATGAGAGGAACATTCGGTATGATGTTCATGATGAGTCTGTTTCATAGTTTAACTCCTTATATAATATTGTGCTATTTTAATAATATGAATTTGATGGGCTGAATGTCACATTAATGCATAGCAATTATTTACTAAAAAGGAACCAGATAGTACACAAAGCGAAGTAAAGAAAAAATTGGTTAAAATTAATAAAAATGAGTCTAAACAATAATTTATAATGTAGAAAAACACAATAGATACTTGACATATATATCGAATTCGTATATTATGTAAATATAATCAATTAAATAAATAGTTGGATTGTTACTGGTAATGCAGGCTATACCATTTTGTGAATGAATAGGTTTTATTTATTGTTCTATTCACGGAGGTGGTATAGCCTTTTTTGGATAAAATAGGGAGGTACCACGGATTATGAAAGTTGTTAAAGTCATTAATAATAACCTCATCAAATCCTTTGATGATAAGAATAATGAAGTATTGGTTATGGGATGTGGACTAGGATTTAAAAAGGTTCCAGGAGACGAGATTAATGAAAGCTTAATTGAAAAGATTTATACAGTAAATGATAAAACTAACTCTTCTCAGCTTATTCAACTTCTCGAAAAGATACCTCTTGAACAAATCCAAACTACTAACGAAATTATTAGCTTTGCTAAGGCTTCGTTAGGTAAAAAGTTAAACCAAAACATTTATATTACCTTAGTAGATCACATTAATTTTGCGCTAGAACGTCGGAAAAATGGCGTGGCCATTAGAAATGCACTACTTTGGGAGATAAAAAAGCTTTATAATCACGAGTTTTTAGTAGGGAAAGAAGCACTTAATATTATTTCACGTAGACTAGGTGTGAGTTTACCAGAGGATGAAGCTGGTTTTATTGCCCTTCATTTTGTAAATGCTCTTATGGATGATTTATCTATGGAAAAAACCACAGATATGACAAAGATGATTCAAAGAATACTAAGCATCATCAAATACCATTTCAAACTGGAACTTGATGAATACTCTATTCATTATGAACGCTTTATCACACACCTTAAATTTTTTGCTCAGCGTATTTTCACTGGGGTAAAAATAGAGGATCAGGACTCTCAGTTTATCGAAGTTTTAAAGCTTAAGTATAAGAAAGAGTATGAATGTACTTTGAAGGTAAGAGATTATATTAAGCAAGAATTTAATTGTGACCTTACTGAAGATGAAATGATTTATTTAACCATTCACATTAATCGTATTACTACAACTATATAAACAGATTATTATATAAAATAGGATTGTTACTTTAAGTAGGCTATACCTAAATAAAAATGAATTAGTTTTCGACTAATTGATTCTTATTTAGGTATTTTTTTATTCCATTTTTAAAGAATAAGGGAGGATGACACGATGAATTACAAAAGTTTAGCAGAAGAAATTCTTCGCCTAGTTGGTGGGGAAAGCAATATCGCATCACTTGTACATTGTGCAACAAGATTACGTTTTACCTTAAAAGACGAAAAGAAAGCGGACACTGCAAAGCTTAAACAAACTAAAGGTATTATGGGTGTTGTAAGTAGCGGTGGTCAATATCAAGTTATTATTGGTAGTGATGTATCACATGTTTTCAAAGAGATTATGGGCATGACAAAATTAGAAAATAGTAATGCGGGAGAAGAAAAAGATAATCGTAAGATAGCGGATAAAGTAATTGATACGATTTCGGGTATTTTCACACCAGTCTTACCAGCTATTACAGCAGCAGGTATGCTTAAAGCAGTATTAGCCATTCTTATTACCACCAAGCTAATTACTAATGATTCACAAACCTATCAAGTATTAAACTTTATGGCAGATGCAGGTTTTTACTTCTTGCCAATCTTACTTGCGAATTCAGCAGCTAAAAAGTTCAAAGTTAATCCATATATGGCCATGATGATTGGTGGAATGCTACTTCATCCAACATTTACAGGCATGATTACTGCTGCTAAAGAAGCAGGTACAGGTATCGCAGTATTCGGTATGAATATTCCATTAGCCAGCTATGGGTCAAGCGTAATTCCTATTATCTTATCAGTATGGTTAATGTCTTATGTAGAACCATTTGCTGATAAAGTATCACCAAAAGCAGTTAAGTTCTTTTTAAAACCATTAATTACAGCAATGGTAGTAGGTATTGCGACATTAGTTGTTGTTGGACCACTTGGTTACATTATTAGTGATAAAGTTGCAGTTGGTATTGGTGCAATTGAAGCACGTGCAAGCTGGTTAGTACCAACAATCATAGGGGCGTTATCACCACTTTTAGTTATGACAGGAACACATTACGGCATTATTCCAATTGGAATTAATAATATTATGACATTAGGTTATGATACATTTGTAGGACCAGGAATGATGGTTTCTAATGTGGCTCAAGGTGGAGCAGCATTAGCTATTTCTTTAAAAACAAAAGACTCAGAATTTAAACAATTAGCAAGTACTGCAGGTATTACAGGTTTATGTGGGATTACAGAACCAGCATTATATGGTGTAAACTTAAAAACTAAGATAGGTCTTTATGCATCTATCATTGGTGGAGGTATTGGTGGTCTATTTTTCGGTATATTTGGAGTTGCTAGATATGCAACAGGTTCTCCAGGACTATTAACATTACCAGTTTATATCGGTGGAGATTCAATGTCTAACTTCTACTATGCATGTATAGGTGTAGTAATCAGTATTGTGGTAGCATTTATTATTGCATTTGCACTTTATAAAGATTCAGTAGATGAAACAGTAGAAGAGAAAAAAGAAGAAGTAAAAAAAGCACCAGCTAAAGAGGGAATGACAGTTATTTGTGCACCTCTTACTGGAGAAGCAGTAGCATTAAGTGAAGTAAATGATTTAACTTTTGCAGAAGAAATTATGGGGCCAGGGATGGCTATTATCCCAACAGAAGGTAAAGTGGTTTCACCAGTAAATGGAACAGTAGCAATGATTTTTGAAACAAAACACGCTATTGCCTTAGTAGATGATAATGGAACAGAATTATTAATCCACGTAGGTCTTGATACAGTTAAATTAGGTGGTAAGTACTTTACAGCTTATGTTAAAGCAGGAGATAAAGTAAAAGTAGGCTCACCACTTGTAGATTTTGATTTAAATGGTATTAAAGGTGAAGGCTATGATATCATTACACCAGTTATCGTAACTAACAATGCTGAATATAGCGGTATCTTACCAATTAATGATAGAGCTGTAAAAATGGGCGAAGAAGTTATTAAAGTAGTAAAATAATTAAGTATATAAATAAGGGGGATGTACTAATAGGAGACTATTTGGTAGCATCCCCTTTTGGGAAAGAGGGACAGAAGATGAGTGGACTTAGAAAAGATTTTTTATGGGGCGGCGCAACAGCTGCTAATCAATGTGAAGGTGGTTATTTATCAGGAGGCAAAGGCCTTGGAACAGTAGATGTCATTCCTCATGGAGAATATAGAAAAGCTATTATGAAGGGTGAAATGCACTATAAAGATTTGCCAGAGGATGCATACTACCCTTCTCATGAAGCCATTGATATGTATGGCAACTATAAAGAAGATATTGCTTTATTTGCAGAAATGGGCTTTAAATGCTATCGTTTTTCTTTTGCGTGGTCACGTATCTTTCCAACTGGTAAAGAATTAGAGCCAAATGAAGAGGGACTTAAATTCTATGAAGATTTCATTGATGAATTATTAAAATACAATATTGAACCAGTTGTTACAATTTGTCACTTTGATTTACCACTTACACTTGTAGAAGAGTATGGTTCATGGAGAAGTCGTCAAGTAATCGATGCTTATGTAAGATATTGTGAAGCGATTTTCAAAAGGTTTAATGGTAAAGTTAAATACTGGATGACATTTAACGAAATCAATATGCTCATGCACTTACCATTTATGGGGGCAGGGATTATGTTCGAAGAAGGAGACAACAAACTTCAAGTACAATACCAAGCAGCTCATAATGAACTAGTAGCATCAGCTTTAGCAACTAAGCTTGCTCACGACATTAATCCAGAAAACAAAGTAGGTTGTATGCTTGCAGCAGGAGATTACTATCCATATAGCTGTAAACCAGAAGATGTATTTGCAGCATTAGGTAAAGATAGAGAAAATTACTTCTTTATTGATGTTCAATCAAGAGGAGAATATCCAAACTATGCTAAGAAATTCTTAGAACATAACAATATTCAAATTGAGATGGGTCAAGAAGATGAAAAGATCTTAAGAGAAAACACAGTAGATTTCATTGCATTTAGTTATTATTCATCAAGAGTAGTGAGTGCAGATCCAACAGTAGGTGAGCCAAAGTTAGGGAATGCCTTTGCTGGTATCAAAAACCCACACTTACCTGAAAGTGAATGGGGATGGCAAATTGACCCACTTGGTCTTAGAATTACAATGAATACTTTATATGACCGTTATCAAAAACCACTTTTCATCGTAGAAAATGGTTTAGGTGCAGTAGATACTTTAAAAGAAGATGGCACAGTAGATGATGATTACAGAATTGCTTATTTAGAAGCACACATTAAGGCAATGATTGAAGCAGTAGAAGAAGATGGTGTAGACTTATTAGGTTATACACCTTGGGGATGTATCGATCTTGTAAGTGCCTCAACAGGTGAGATGAAAAAACGCTATGGTTTTATTTACGTAGATAAAGATAATGCTGGTAATGGAGACTTAAAAAGATATAAAAAGAAATCCTTCTATTGGTATAAAAAAATTATTGAGAATAATGGACTATGATTCATAAGAAAGATATAGTAACTAAGAATGGTGTTATCCATATTATTGATAAAGTGATGATGCCTCCTAATAATGAGTAAGTAGTATAAAAGGTCAAAAGGCTATACATTATGTATAAGCCTTTTGACCTTTTATACTACAGTGGAAGTCTATCAATAGTTGAAATTGCTTCAGCAAAAGTTAATATGCGATTTGGATTAAAAAGAAAATTTGAAGGAAGCATTAAGTCACGGTCTATCATATAGGAGATGGCAGCTTTAGTATCGTCAGAAAGATGAGTCACATCACTAGGGAGAGGTTTGGTAGTCGTAATAGCCAGAGTAAGCTGCCATTTCTTTGCGGCAAAGGTCATGATTTCAGCAAAGCTACTTCGTGTTATCAAATCTCCTTTTTTTAGCCCAACTAAGTCATAGACTTCTTGCATGGTTATGCCATTATAGCTTGCTCCAACTTTTTTCAGCATTGCCACTAAATCTTCGGTATAAATGGTATCATTATAGTTAGTAGCATTATTTGCCCAGCCTTTTTCTACAGCTCTAGTAATACTAGGTTCTGACCAAGGGGTAATGGTTTTATTTTTAAGGGTGTAAATATCACTTTTTTGCTCTACACCATAATAGGTTTTAGCATAGTCAAAAAGTTTATTCACATCTATGTATTGATTAGGTGTCTTTTCATACATGACTGCAGCAATAAGCTCCATATCACCATAAACAGCTTTTGCTACTAAGGTTTGGCCTGCATCAGAATGGTAACCTGTTTTACAAGCAACTACTGCTGGATTATAGTAAGGGGTTTCGCTTTTTAGCAATCTAGAAGTATTTTTTATAGGGATATATTTATTTTTATTATTCACATAGAAATTAAACTGAGCTGTGCCAGCAATTTTCTGAACAGTAGGGTTATCAAAGGCGCCTTTAGCAATCTGCGCCATATCATAAGGGGTTGTGTAATGATTAGGATCATGATAACCATGAGGATTAGTGAAGTGAGTATTCTTAGCACCAAGGGCTTTTGCTCTTGTATTCATTAACTCAGCAAAGTTACTAATACTACCAGAATGAGCTAAGGCTAAGTCATGAGCAATAAAATTATCTGAACCTAATAATAAACCATAAAGACCGTTGACTTTGTTATAACTATCGCCTATCTTTAAGCCGATTTCACTACTATCTTTAGGAATTGTATTAACGCTATTTTGACTTTTAGTAATGATATGATTTTCAGAGAGTTGTTCCTCTATAATGAGAGTCGTTAAAAGTTTAGTAATGCTTGCTGGATAAAATTTAGAATAAGCATTCTTTTCATAGAGAATAGTATTGGTCTTAGCCTCAATTAATATAGCGCCTCTAGCTTCAACTGTAGGCTTAGCTAAGAATGAAGGACTAATACATAGAATGAATAAAAACGTTAATACATAAACTGACTTTTTCATTACCTTGGGCCTCCTAAAATGGCGCTTTATTTATATAAATATTTAAAATAGAATAAATATAAATACAAGTAATTTTAGCATAAAGTTTACATACATAGAATAGAAAATATATAAAAAAAGATATAAATAATACGTCAATAATAATAAAAATATTGAGTTTTTTGTAAAAATTCAGTAGTATATATATAAATAATTGAAGAGGTGGCTATGATTAATCAGGTATTAAAAAAAACGTTATTATGGTCAGTAATAGGATTGACAATAGCACTTAATTTTTTTTCAATACATAATATTTTTAAAGTGAATAATGTTGATGAAGTATCTAATGTTAGTGCAGTATCTCAAGAAAACACTAAAACTATTCCAGTAAAAAAACAAGAAATTCATGTTGTATATAGCACATGGGATGAATGTATTAAAGCAGGTAATAGTGTTAAAGCACAAGATGTATTAGATGCTAAAGAGCTTGAAAATGCATATTTAGATAGAGAATATGAGTTTGTTGATGCCGTAAGGATAGGAAAAGCAGGAGGATTTTTAGTCACCTATAAGGTGATTAAAGATAATTAAAAACAAAGGATGTGATGGTATGGGTAAGAGAGTAAAGAAGCTAGTTTTATCAATAGCATTGATGGGAGCATTAATGGTTCCTGGGCAAATGGCTTTTGCAAGTGAGTTAAGTAATGCAGATGTCATTAATGATGCAGATTCATCTACAGAAATACCCAAGGCAGTCGTATCTAAGTTTAAGGAAAATGTAGTAATAACCTATGATACGCTTGAGGAGGTGGCAGAGAGTTATTACTATACCGAATTTTCAGGTGGATTATGGTGGTCAGGGACCTTATATTTAATTTCAACTAAAAAGACTAGTGCTGGATACATGGCATTTTACTCAGGTACACTTTTCGCAAATACTTGATTCGGCTTTAAAACATATAACGAAGTTAATAACAAATGCAAGTAATCCTTTTGCTTGCCAATATATGAATAAGACTTAATAAGCTTTATCAAGCTAAGGTGCTGCCTACGGGTAGTGCCTTTTCTACTAAATGAATATAAATGTTTTAGCTTCGTTGAGAAATGCTATAATATAAATAAAATCAGCAGTTAATAGCAATAGATGAAAATATTGTGATAGGGAATGGTGGCAAAATGGAGGTTTACTATAGTGCTTCCTTATGGGAAGGACCCAGAGGAAAAACAGGGACGAAACAAGTATTAAACTGGAGCTTTAATCATTTGGGAAGAAAACGTATTATTCCTTGTGCGTATAGATTCAGTAAAGGTATCGTATTCGATATTATAACAATTATAGAGAAAGAAGAGCTAGAAGCCTTTGCTAAGAAATGTGAAGGAATAAATGAAAAAGAGCTTAGTCAAAATCAGAGAAGACAGTTAGAGCAAGAGCACCCTTATAAAGAAGTAAGCCTAGCAGAAATTTGGATTAATGGGAAAAGGATAGAGAGAGGTTATAGTAGTACTGGAAGTATACAAATGCCATTCTTACATGACAGTGATGAGTTAAAGCCTATTAAAAGTGCTTATAAAAGAAATCTAAAGCATACCAGCTGTTTTGCCTGTCAAAGATTTTGTGTGCCTTATCCTAAAGAAGCAAAGGCTAGGATGCGTATTAGAAGACAAGAAAGGGGAGATGTCATTAATACTCTAAAGCTTGTTACTTATGAAGAACAGATATTTTATCCTATAGGACAGCGGTTTCAGCTATCAGATTTAGACAAGACCAAAGAAATAAAATTCAAGCATCCGACTACGGAGATAGAACATACTTTATATTTTCAAATAGAAGAATCCGTTGAATTACCAGAACAGGCCATGCTAGGAGAGAAATTCTATGTTACTTCAGCAACATATGAAATAGTACCAGCTCTTAATGAAAAGGAACGTTTAGAATTTGATTCTGCTATATCTTATAAGAGAAAAGCGACTCATACGTATGAACCAGAGAGTGCTAGTAGTATTGGTATTATAGGTGGCGCTAGTGGGCCAACAAGTATATTTTTAGCAGGGAAAGGGGAAGAATTACCCAAAGGACCTCATGGCGTAACATTACATACTTGCTTCTCAAAAATAAGTACAGATAAGGGAGAAAGTGCTCAATTCATTTTGCAAGGCATTCATATCACCAATCATCCTAAAGAATCTTATGAGTATAAAAGGAAAGGTATGTGAGGATAAACATGCAACGCAAATGGTATAGCAATAAATATTGAAAGAAGGGAAAAGAAAATGGGAGAACTAAGTAAACTACCTAATATTGGGAAGGTGGTAGAAGCACAGCTTAACGAAGTAGGCATTACCACCACCGAACAATTAAAGAATTTAGGGAGCAAAAAAGCATGGTTAAAGATTAAAGAAATTGATGATTCGGCATGTATTAATCGCTTATGCGGTCTAGAGGGAGCCGTACAGGGAATCAGATGGCATGATTTAGATAATCAAACAAAGCAAGACTTAAAACATTTTTATGAGGAACACAAGTAATTTAATAGGTGGGCGTAATGAGTATTAATTAATATAAGAGGGGTGAAAAATGGGGAGTAAAAAGCAAACAAAGCTATATAATTTGATTTTTCCAATCTGGTTATTATGGTTATTTCCTTTAACTTGGATTGTGATATTTCCGGCTAATTTCTTAATTGATTTAACAGTAGTAGTGGTTACCTTAAAGGTATTAAAAGTCAATCAGATAAAAGAGATTGCTAAGAAAGTGATTTTCAAAGTATGGATTTTCGGTTTTATATCTGATTTTATTGGGACATTAGCTATGTTTAGTGTTAATTTTGTTGATATGGCTATAGAGAATAAGTCACCTTTAGGTGAGTGGTGGTACAAATACTTAACTAATGCAGTTACATACAATCCTTTTGAGAATATTTATGCTGTATTATGGGTAAGTGTTTGTATTCTGATAGCAGGCTGTTTTATCTATTTGTTTAACTACAAAGTGAGTTTTAGAAAAGTAGATTTAAATGAAGCTATTAAGAGGAAGCTAGCTTTATCATTAGCAGTATTTACCGCACCGTATCTATTTTATTTACCTACATCTTTATTTTTTTAATCAATAACAAAGCTCCTATATATGATAGATGAATCCAACGGATTATCTGTAAATATATAGGAGCTTTGTTGCTTTAAAAATCATTAATAAAGGAGACAACCTACCGTTTGTGCAAAAAAATAACCGTTCGTGTAATAATTATTGAAAAAATAAATCAATAATTCTATAATCATAAAGATTTAAGAAAAGATATACGTATAAACCATAAGTAGGGGCAAAGGATGAGAGAAAAGAAAAAGGTGCTCATTATAGGAGCAGGTGTAGCAGGATTAACTTCTGCGCTGGAGTTATTAAGAAGAAGCGATGACTATCTTCCTATTGTCATAGAACAAGAAAGCAAAGTAGGTGGTTTAGCTCGTACTGTAACCTATAAAGGTAATAGCATAGATATGGGAGGGCATCGTTTTTTTTCAAAAGATGAGAGGATAGTAAACTGGTGGCTACAGATTCTATCTGTAGAACAAGGGGATATGCTCATTCGTGAAAGGCAATCTCATATTTTCTTTAAAAGAAAATTCTTTGATTATCCCATTACACTAGGGAAAAAGACTTTAGCTCATATGGGTTTGAAAGAGAGCATAAAAGTAAGTATTAGTTACATAGTAGCTAAATTAAAAAAGAGGCAAGAAGTTTCACTTGAGGATTTTATGATTAATCGCTTTGGAAAAGTCTTATATGGTATGTTTTTTGAAGACTATACGTATAAGGTATGGGGAAAACATCCTTCAGAAATAGATGCTAGTTGGGGAATCCAAAGAATAAAAGGGCTTTCTTTATCCAAAGCTCTATGGAACGCTTTTTTAAGTCTATTTCCTAAAAGGAAGAAAGTACTTTTAGAGCAGCATAAGGAAACTTCCCTTATTGAGCAGTTTATATATCCTAAGTATGGACCAGGCCAGTTATGGCAGAAGGTGGCAGAAGAAATTACACTTAGTGGCGGCATTATTAAGCTTAATACAAAGGTGACAGGAGTAAGGCCTCAAAATGAGGATAGCTACAAGGTGGAAATAACAACAGCTGAAGGAAAGCAAGATTACATAACAGTAGATTACATTATTTCATCTATGCCTATAAAAGACCTTGTGTTAGCCATGCAAGCTAAAGGAGAAGTAGCTAGAATAGCACAGGAATTGCCTTATAGAGATTTCATAACTGTAGGGATGCTCATTGATAAAGAAGCTTTACATAGGCATATAAGTTCAGTTAGTTTTGAAAGACTTATGCAGGATAACTGGATTTATATTCAAGAAAAAGATGTGAGGCTAGGTAGATTGCAAGTATTTAATAATTGGTCACCTTACTTAGCTCAAAATACAGAAAATACGCTATGGCTAGGACTCGAATACTTCTGTGAGGAAGGGGATGAATTATGGTGTATGTCAGATGAGTCATTTATTAGCTTTGCAAAAGAGGAGCTAACTAAGCTAGGACTCATACAAGGAGACGAAGTATTGGATGCCATTAGATATAAAGTACCTAAAGCATATCCAGCATACTTTGGAAGCTATAAAGAGTTTGATAAGGTAAGAGCTTATTTAGAAAGCTTTGATAAGCTGTACTGCGTGGGAAGAAATGGGCAGCACCATTATAATAATATGGATCATTCCATGAAAACAGCTTTTGTAGCAGTAGAAAATATATTAGCTAATAAGACAGAGACAGCTGAGTTATGGGATGTTAATGTAGAACAGGTTTACCATGAAACAAAGAAGAAAGAAAAGAGGAATGTAAATGAAGGTAACTGTTACCAATAAGATAAAGCAATATAGCATCTTATTTCTAGTCATATGGATTGCATTTCTATTAACTTCTAGAGGTAATATAAGTTCTATGAACATTACAAGTACAGTTCAAAGCTTTATGAAATTAGTTATAGTTGTCATCATTTTTATAGGAAGCTTTTTATTAACGCAAAAAAAAAATAAAGAAGAAATACTTCTACAAACTGTAGTTTTAATAGGATTAACCATGAGAATAGGCTATATGTTATATACACCTTGTACTATAAGGCAACATGATTTGGGCCTATTAAGTATACAAGGGGGAGGTCATGCAGGCTATATTTTACACTTACTAGAAGGGAGGCTTCCAAGTAGCAACCATATACAGTATTATCATCCACCTTTATTTCATGCTTTGGCAGCTGGAATGATTAAAATAACTAGGCCATTCTTAATAAGTAATAATATAGAACAACTAATAGAAACAGCAAAGATCGTTTCTTGCTATGCCAGTTGCTTAATCCTTTTAATGACTAAGGAAATATGTAAGGCTCTTAATTTAAAAGAAAGAGCGACATTAATAGTAGTAGCACAAATAGCTTTTCTACCTAATTTCTATTTATTAGCAGGGAGAATTAATAATGATGCCTTAGCTATCTTTTTTATGATACTCATTATACTTTATACCATTAAGTGGTACGAGGCACCCAAGCTTTTTTACATGATTGCATTGGCATTAGGTTTTGGCCTAGGTATGATGACAAAGCTTTCAGTAGGAATGCTTGCACTATTTACAGGGAGCATCATGTTACTAAAGCTAATAGAGTCGATTAAACAAGGTAGAGGCATAGGGATATTAAAAGAATATGTTTTTTTTGGTGTTATAGCTATACCACTAGCACTTTGGTATCCCATTAGAAACTATATCTGTTTTAAGCAACCTCTGATGTATGTTTATGAGTTAACAGGTAAAGGCGAAGACTATTGTGGTAATCTGTCCTTTTTTCAACGTTTTATAGAATTTGATTTAACTAGACTTCTAAGTCCTATTTATAATAACCCCCATCAGGATAAAGCAGCACCTATGTACCTGTTAAAGGGAGCGTTGTTTGGTGAATTTAGTATGAGAGGGCAGATAGTAGCTCAATTACTGATTATTACACATGCTATTTTGTGTATAGCAACTTTAGTAGCAATAGGTTATTTTGTTATAAATTACAGAGGAAAGCTAGTGTGGAGAATAGGCTTACCTAGTGTATGGACCTTGTTTTACATTGCTTATATAGGATTTAACATCAGATATCCTTATACTTGTACCATGGATTATAGGTATATTGTACCAACAGCCATACTAGGAGCCATTTTCGTAGGAATCACCAGTGAGTTGATAGAAGAAAAAGAACAAGATGTTTTGAAACGGTGTTATATGAAAGGGTTTATAGGGATCATGGTAGTATTTTCACTACTAAGTATCAGTATGTATTGCAACGTTTAATGAGTAGTTTATAGACTGCTTATAACAACTTATTCATCAGATGCTTTTTATAAATTTATTGACTATAAAAAGATATTTTATTAGAAGATTAGGGGTTAGCCTAACTTCAGAAAAGGAGGAGAGAAAATGAGATTAAGAAGAAATTTAGTAGCATGGTTCTTAGTTTTTGCACTGGCCCTGATGAGCTTTCCGGTAATGGCAGAAGATGTTATTGCAACGAAGGAATTCTTAAAAGTAGGAGAAAAGATTCAAGCCAATGATGGGGATACGATTAATTATGAAGGGTATAAATATTTAGCCTACTATACAACGAGTTCATCCTTAAAGATTATTTCAGAAGAACAAAGATGGTCTCGGGCTACTATTAAAGAAGCAAAGAGCCTACATATGGCACCGATTAATGAAGGTAAACAGTGGTATGTAGAAAGAAGAGAAGATAAAGCCATTCCATATTATTCAGGTGAGCAGTATCTGGGTGATACTAATTACACACAATATGCTATTTATCCAACGCAAATGTATTATGCAGCAGCATATGACCTAGGAGAAGGTAGCTGGGAAGTGGAAAGTGAATGGATAGAAGAAGAAAACGGCATATGGAAACCTGAGGCACCCGTTGCCGATTATGATGGAAATCTGTGGTATGCTTATGCGGGATATACTGTGATTTTACCAACTGCTACAGAGGTAACAAAAGCGGGTTATGAATTATCAGGTTGGAAGATAGGAACAGCAACATTATTACCAGGAGCTATTTATAGCCTAAGTGATGAAGATGCTACTGATATATCAGGTCAACCTGCTATTAAGATAGAAGCTATCTGGAAGAATAAAAGTATTTCAAATCCAGTTGTAAGTGAGATTACAAAGAACTCTGCAAAGCTATCAGTAACATATAGCATCGGTAATGCATTAACTGACAAGGGTATCAAAATAGCAAAGGCAGGAACAGAAGAGTGGACAGCTTTAGAAACGACTGTAAGTAATAATCAAATGACAGCTGAGGCAGGTAGCCTTTCTAAAAATATAAGCTATAAAGTAAAGGCTTATCTTACAACAGTAACAGGAAAAATAGAAACTGAAGAAATAACTTTTAGAACACTTAAAGATTTTGAAGTCGGAACCACAGAAGTAGAAAGCATTACAACACAAGGAGCAAGCTTTACAGCAAGTTACCTTTCAGATGATTCATTAATAGCACAAGGCTTTAAATATAAGAAAACAAGTGAAGAGATAAGCCAGTGGCAACATGTAGATGCAACTGTAAATAATAGTAGCCTAACGGCAACTCTAGATAATCTTTTACCTAATACTGAGTATAGTGTCAAGGCATATATTACAACGAGTGAGGGAACAAAAGAAGGAGAGGTAGTGACATTTACAACAAGCAAGAGGCCACAGAGTGTTGAAAAAGCACAAATAAGTGGTGTTACTACGAGTACGGCTACTTTTACTACAAAGTATGTATCAGATAATTCATTAACTAACCAAGGTTTTAAATATAAGAAAGCTGCAGATAGTAAATGGACAGAGATAAAAGCATCTACTACAAATGTGAATGAAATGAACTTTTCAACAAAGGTAACAGGGCTAACGAGCAATACAACTTATGAAGTAAAAGCCTACATAGAAACCAAAGAAGGCATGACAGAAAGTCAGGTATCAACCTTTACTACAAGTACGTCAAGCTCATCAGGTTCATCAAGCTCATCAAGTTCAACAAGCCCTGCCAAGGTTGAGCCAACGATAACGTTGCCCGCTGCAGGAGAACCATTAGTTGTATCAGTTAATTCAAATAATGTAGCAACAGTTCCAGTAGATACGGTTAATAGCCTTATAAACTCAGGGCAGCCATTAGTGATTCAATCTGGAAATATAAGTTTAACAGCTGATCCAAGTACATTAAAAGAAATACTATTAGCAAATCCAGGTGTTACTAATTTGACAATGTCTTTACCAGCAATAGAAGTAGTTAAATTAGAAGATATTAAACTTAAAGTAAGTCAAGAGGGAAAAATAACAATGGTTGGAGGTTCGGAAGCAACGCTTTCTATAGGATTTGGAAGTAGCCAAATACAATCAGTCTTCAGAGAACCATTAACAGTAACCATTGACTTGTCAAAAGTAAGATTTGGAGATAGTACAAAGCTCACCTTTGTAAAATATGAACAAAAAGAAGATGGTAGTTACAAGGTGGTAAAATTAGGAGGCACTTATGATGAGGCAACAGGTAAGTTTTCCGCCCATCTTACTGAGCCAGGCCTTTATGGAATGGCAGAAGTAGCTGAACTAGTTAAAGTGAACTTACAGATAGGGAATTTAATAAGTACTTTAAATGATAGCCCTAGGACGAATGATGTGGCTCCACAGATTGTAGGTGGTAGTACAGTAGTTCCATTAAGATTCATAGCTGAAAGCTTGGGCGCAGAAGTAAAATGGGATGCTAAAAATAAAAAAGTAGTGATTACATTAGATGGTCAAACAATAGAAGTAGGTAGTGATCAGGGAATGCTTATACAAGAATCAAGGACACTCGTACCTATTCGCTATATATCTGAAAATTTAGGAGCCAATGTACTTTGGATTCCATCTTCTAAGAGTATTGAGATAGTAAAATAATAAAGTGATATAATAAAAGATGGTTAGTAGCCTTATAAGGCTAGCTACTAGCCATCTTTTGTTTTAATTTATTTTGTAGAGCAGTGAGAAAATAGAGGTAGTGAACATAAGCAGGAAGAAGGCGAAAAAGTGACAAATAAAGGTAAAATGAAGAAAACACAGGTAAAGTATATATATAATCAGGGAACTATTGAAAATAATGTAGTTTATGCTTTCCTGGGCATTATAACATTAATTATGATGAGTATATTTGCTTATAACAATAGTCCTTTAGTTGAACGGTTAGGAGAAGATGGGGGCATCTACTTATTAATGGGGAAAAACCTAACCCAAGGAGGTATACTTTACAAGAGTTTATTTGATCATAAAGGGCCTATCATCTTTTTTATTAATGCATTACCACAATTAATCATAAAAGGACCCTTTGGTGTATGGTGTTTAGAAGTGATATGTATGTTTATATCAGTGAGGGTGTTGTATCAATTAGCATATAAGCTAGTAAAAACACCTTCAGCTGTATTAGTGCCTATGATTTACCTTTGGGGAACTTGCTTATTTTTAGCTGGTGGTAATTACACAGAGGAATTTGGCAACTTATTTTGTATACTAAGTTTGGCTATTTTTATCAATTGGATAGAGGATGAAAAGAAGGAACTCACTAGCTCACAAGCCTATTTATTAGGTGTTTACTTGAGCCTTGTATTTTTTATGAGGCCTAATAATATTGCATTAATTGCAGTTGTTATAGGCTTTATCGGGATTTATACGCTGAAGTATATGCCTAATAAGGCTAGTAGGTATATTGTCTATGGTATTTTAGGTATAGTGACTATTTCTCTTCCACTTTTTCTGTATCATTTTCAGCAGGGAAATACTTTGGAAATGTTAAATGCTACCATACTTCATAATTTAAAGTATTGCAGCGAAGGTATAACAACAATGAGGAGGAGTGTGCATTTAGATAGTCATTTTAAAAGAAGCATTTTTTTCTACCTCTGTATAAGTCTATATGCTTTTATTAGATGTAAGATATATAAGGATAACTTATATACAATATTTCTAGGAGCAAGTACAGTAGTTGTTTTACTCAGCGTAGTTATTGGAGGAAGAGAATATATTCATTATTTAGTCATAGCAATGCCCGTTGTAGCTTTGGCAAGTATGCTTATTTTAAAGCATGCAACTAAAGATTTAAAAAAGTTTTTAGGTTTAAGGTTTAATTTAGTGATACTAGTAGCTATCGCTTTGATGAGTTATAACTGCTATAGTATCGGCAAGCCTTTTGAAAGAAGAAGTATCATAAAAGATTATAAGGATCAAGCCAAGGTATTAGGGGCGTACATACCAGAGGAAGAAAGAAATCAAGTGTTTGGTTATGATGTACCTGCCATGTGGTTTTATATTAATGATATGATGCCTTGTTATAACTATTTTACAATGCAGAGCTGGATGGCAAAGTCAGACCTAGCTATAGAAGAAGGTGTTAACCACTTTGTAACAAGTCAAAGACCTAAATGGATTGTGACCTATTATGAAGCGGCAGGAAACAATCATTATTTGCTAAATGAAATTCAAGAGGATTATGAAAAAGTAGCAGAGAATAGTTCAGGATATCTTTATCGTAGAAAAGAATAGTTTAATTAAGCCGTTAGAAGACATGTCTAACGGCTTAATTAAACTAAAAATTTAGCAGTAATAATGAGATGATTTCCTAGTGATAGGTCCGAATACACTCAGTTAGGATATCAGTTCCTTTTTGAATATCAGTAATGCCACAAGCTGCAAAGCTGAGCCTAATGTAGCGGTCTTTAGAAGGATCTAAATGAGGAAAGAAAATAGGGGAAGGGAAAATGAGTAGCCCCTTCTTATGACATTTTTCATAAAGATGCTGAGCAGACATCCCTTTAGGTAAACGAAGCCAAAAGCAAACGCCACCTTGAGGTTTATAAAGCTCTACCTCATCATTTTCAAGTTCTAATAGTTTACTAAGCATACATTCATAGCGGTCTTTATATATTCTTTTCATGTAATGAATGTGTTCTTCCCATTTGTTATTTTTAAAATAAAGCTCTAATGCGCGTTGCATCAGGCCAGAAGAAGAAATATCCGTGGTTTGCTTAGTACGGGTAAAGGCTTCTACTAAAGCCTCTGGCATGATAATAAAACCTATACGAAGCCCAGGCATAAGAAGCTTGGAAAAACTTTTAAGATAGATAACTCTATCTTCTGCGTCAAGGGATTTGAGAGATAAAGATCCCCGAGTACCATAAGTTAGTTCCCACATAGAATCTTCTTCTAATAGATAAAAATCATAGGTATGAGCTAGCTTAAGCAAGGCTAGAAGTGTAGCCTTGTTATAACAGATAGTTGTAGGATTTTGAAAGTTAGGCATGATATAAACAAGTTTAGGTTTACAAATCTTAACTTTCTTTTCAAATTCAATTAAATCAAGGCCTTGTGGGGTAAGGGAAACAGGGACAATACGACAACCTCTAGATTTAAAAACATCTACAGCACCGTTATAGGTAGGATTTTCCGTAATCACACTATCACCAGAATATAAAAGACTCTTAGCAATAATATCTAAACCTTGTTGAGCACCTGATACCATTTGAATGAGTTCAGCTTTGGTTTCAATATCATAAGTTTGTTTTAAAAACTGTGCCAGTACTTCTCTAAGCTTCATAAAACCATTAACTTCTTGATAACCAAAGGCATAGCCTTTATCACGATCCATAACCTCTACGATATACTCCTTGAAAGTTTCAGTAGGGAAAATGCCAGGGTCAGGAGAAGCACTAGAAAAGTTAATAAGTTCCTGTTGATAAAGTGGCTTGGGTGTAAAAACAGAGGCTTCCTCAGTAAGACGCTTAGAAACATAGTAGCCACTTCCTTGTTTAGAAGTCACATAACCAGTATGCTCTAGTTGCTTATAAGCATTAATAACTGTAATATTATTGACTTCTAACGCTTTAGCAAAGCTTCTAATAGCAGGTAATTTATCTCCAAAAGCTAAGTCCCCCTTAATAATAAGATCTTTTAAATAATGAAAAAGCTGAGCATAAAGGGGTTCAGTTGAATTCAAATCAAATTGTAACGGTACAATGTTTATATTCATAAAAAAGCTCCTTGTCTTGTATTGACCATAATAGGGAATTGTGTGAAAATACATATATTAATTTACAAGAAATACTAAATTGTATCGATACAATTAGTTTATAAAAAAACAGAAGAGTTGTAAAGCATTAAATAACAAAGATACTTTCTTAAGGAGGCTCCTATGAAAAAGGCAGCAGTTATTAATGATCTATCAGGTATAGGCAGGTGCTCTTTAACAGTAGCACTCACCTTGTTAAATACATTACAGGTGCAGGCTTGTCCATTGCCAACGGCTATTTTATCAAATCAAACAGGGTTTGATTCATTTTCTTTTTTAGATTTTACCCCTTATATGGGACAGTTTTTTCAGCATTGGAAGGACATTGGATATCGTTTTGATAGTATTTATTCTGGCTTTTTGGGATCTAAAGAGCAGATCAAAATTGTATTAGAATTTATTCAGCTTTTTAAAGAAGATAAAACGCTGGTTTTAATAGATCCAGTTATGGGGGATAATGGTGAACTTTATAGTATTTATGATGAAGCGTATCCTACCCATATGAAGGAGTTAGTAGCTAAAGCAGATATTATTACACCTAATATAACAGAGTTTTCACTATTAACAGGCTATGATTTAGCTTGGGGCATTAACCAAGAGAAGATTAAAAGCTATGCCAAAGAACTAGCTAAATTAGGGCCTAAACAGATTGTTATTACCGGAGTTTGTGATGAAGCACATCCTGAGCGATTAATGAATATAGGGCTAGACTTTAATAAGGCTATCTACTTTATGAAAGAAGTAGCTTATAATGGTAAGTCCTATAGTGGAACAGGAGATATTTTTGCTTCTGTGCTATGTGGATATTTAACCCATGGTTATAGTCTAGAAGAAGCAGTTGATATAGCAAGTACATTTATAAGCCAGGCCATTACATATACATCGGACTTTAATTTGAGCACAAAAGAGGGAATTATGTATGAGCCGTTTTTAAAGGAGCTGAGTATAAAATGAATCAATCAGAAAAAACAAGAACATTAGTTATGACGGCTTTATTTGCAGCTATTATTTTTGTAGTGACACGTATTAATATTCCAACGGGAATAGGGGCACATGTTATTCATGTGGGAGATAGTATGATTTATTTAGCAGCTTGCATACTGCCATTGCCTTATGCTATGGCAGCAGGTGCTATTGGTGCTGCTTTATCAGATGCCATTACACCGGGAGGTATGGTGTGGGTGATACCAACAATGCTTATTAAGCCATTATTAGTGATCTATTTTACAAGTGGTAAAGGTAAGTTTATTTGCATAAGAAACGTAGTAGCAGTGGTATTAGCAGGTTTAACAGGTGTATTTGGGTATTTTCTTGCTGATGCCATTATGACAGGTAACTTTATGGCTGGTCTTGCAGCTGTATTACCAGGTTTATTACAACCACTAGGTAGTGCTATTGTATTTTTAGCTATGGGTTATGCTTTTGATATGATGGGAGTAAAAAATAAATTAAAAAGACAACTAAGGGGAAATGTGTAATGACGATTATTTACCAAATAGAAAATAGTTTATATGTCAACTTAACGAACAAATGTCCTTGTTCCTGTACCTTCTGTGTAAGAATTGACCATGATACTGTAGGCCAAAATGATAACTTGTGGTTACCTCATGATCCAAGTCTGGAGGAAATTTTAGATGATCTAAAGAATTATAATTTAGATAGCTATGACCAAATCGTCTTTTGTGGTTATGGTGAGCCACTTACCAGAATTGAAACAGTTATAGAAGTATGCAAATACATTAGAGAAAAGAGTAAAATTAAAATTCGTGTAAATACCAATGGTTTAGCGGATCTTATTCATAATAAGCCAACAGCAGAGCTCTTAGAGGGATATGTAGATGCCATTTCAATAAGCTTAAATGCACCTAATAAAGAAGCGTATTTAAAGGTAGCAAGACCTCGTTTTGGCATAGAGTCGTTTGATGCACTTCTTAAATTTGCCACGGATTGTAAAAAGTATATTGGAAGCGTGACTTTTTCTGTAGTAGATAAGGTAATATCAAAAGAACAAATTGAAGCTAGTAGAAAACTTGCAGAAGAAATGGGAATTGGTTTACGTGTAAGAGAATATATTGAATAGAAAGTATAGAATATAATAATAGTGTAGTTGATACTAAGGAATACAACTACACTATTATTATAAGGTGGTTTAAATATTTTATGTTGTTATATTGGGAGTTTTATCTTCGTAACTCTCATAAAGGCATTATCTCAAATATGCTAATGATTATAGCGAGAAAAAAGTACATAATATAGATAAACCATTTATAAAACTAAATAATGTTGTAATATTTCAGGAAATAAGTAGGACTAAAATACCTACTTATATTCTGGACTTGAAGTAGTAATTTCTGGGATTAACGATGTTTTTAATTAGCCCTTTATCATCATTGAATTGATTATATAGATGATTAACTTCTTCAAAGAGTGCATCAGTACTCTCTTTAGCACCTACTGTATACACTTTATTCTTAAGCAAGTTCCAAATGTTTTCTTGTGGATTAAGTTGTGGTGAATAAACGGGGGTATTAATAAGTACTAACCTATTAGTATTTTGACTCCAGAACTCTTGAATCTCATGATTATTATGTGTTTTAGCATTATCTAAAACAACATACACCTTCTTTCCAAGATTACGTTCTAATAGTTCACTTAAAAATTCTTTTATTTCTTTACCTTTGATAGTATGTGCTGCATCATATATATCGGCTATTGTATCAAAGTTTTTGGTTATTTCTGTTGCACCAATAATATTAACCCCTTGATGAGAACCATTGCTTTCTAAGATAGGGGACACCCCAACTGGACTCCAAGTTCTCCTGTTATCAGATTCTGTTCTTAGGGCAGTTTCGTCCATAACATACAAAACACTATCAGAATCGTTTTCTACAGTACTCGTAGTTTCTATCATTTTTTTAAACGATTCTTGCTCAGATTTTACACCTTTACTTGGTCTTTTTTGAGCTCGTTTGAAGCTATAGTTGTTTTTATGAAGTGTATCTCTAATACATTGTGGGCATAGCCTTATCCCGTAGTTTTGATTAAGATAATCTGATAAAAGCTTGGCAGTCCAAACATTGCCTAGAAACTCAAAATCATTAGGGATATTATGCTGAACCACTTCTAAAAGATCATGTTCCATTTCAGCTGTCATTTTGCAATTAGAAGGGGTTCTACCTCTATAGTCTTCTAAAGAAGAAATACCAAGCTCATTCCAACGATTTATATAGGTATAAACAGTAATTAAACGTACTGCAAGAAAATCTGCAATTTGTTTAACTGAATTGCCTTCTATAAGCATAACAACTGTCGTAAGAACATTCCTACCTATCTCTGTAGAATAAGATCTTCTTAATTTTTTAGTTCTTCTAACGAGTATCCATGAAGTTCAGCTGTTACGGAAGTTGTTCTGCTCATAAATGTCATCTCCTAATCCTTTTTTACTTAGGATATGAAAAATAACAGAAATCATACAAACATATAACAGTATTTAAAATGGTTTATCTATAATATAATAAAATATGAAATATATAAAAAATATTGACAATCTATTAAGAATTGCATATCATAAATAGTAATTAAATCGGAATTAAATTCTAGGAACAAAAAGAGTACTTATAATTAAGTGCCTCAGCGAGCTGGCGATTGGTGAAAGGTCCAGTACAGGAGATTATAAGGAATGGGTTTGGGAGATGCCTGGTGAACTAAGAGTAGTCAGAGTCGTAAGTTCTACGTTATAGGAACAGGATATCGCATCATAAATGCCGTATCTGTTAAAGTGATATCTTTCTAGGGGAGTAACCTTTCAAAGATATAATTTGGGTGGCACCACGAGTTCTATCGTCCCATGGACGATAGGGCTCTTTTTGTTTGCAAGCATAAGGTGTAAATCCAAAAAGCTAGTCCCTAGGGTTCTAGAAAATTCCTCATTTGATTGAAACCATAGTAACTATTCATAGAAATGAGTTACTAATAAAACTAATTGGAGGGATTGATTATGTTAAAAGATGTATTCGGAAGTTTTGGTGGCGCTTATGTGCCAGAAGCACAGCTTAAAGCACTTAAAGAGTTAGAAGAAGTTTTCTTAAAGTATCGTGATGATGAAGAGTTTAATGCAGAACTTAATTATTACTTAAAAGACTATGTAGGTCGTCAGTCACCACTTTATTATGCAGACAACTTAACGAAAGCTTGTGGGGGCGCTAAAATTTATTTAAAAAGAGAAGACCTTAATCATACAGGAGCTCACAAGATTAACAACGTACTAGGGCAAGTATTACTTGCAAAACGTATGGGTAAAAAGAAGGTAATTGCTGAAACAGGAGCTGGTCAACATGGTGTTGCAACAGCAACAGTAGCAGCACTTATGGGTATGGAATGCACTGTTTATATGGGCAAAGAAGATATGAAAAGGCAAGCACTTAATGTATTTCGTATGGAAATGCTAGGGGCAAAGGTAGTAGCAGCTACTTCAGGTACTCAGACCTTAAAAGAAGCCGTTGATGAAGCTATTGATGCATGGGTAAATGCTTCTGATGATACCTTTTATGTACTTGGCTCAGCAGTAGGACCACATCCTTACCCAACTATTGTAAAGCACTTCCAAAAAGTCATTAGTGAAGAATCTAGGGCACAAATTCTAGAAAAAGAAGGGAAGCTCCCTAAAGCAATTATTGCTTGTGTAGGTGGTGGTAGCAATGCTATAGGTTCTTTTGCGGCCTATATAGAGGATTCAGAAGTTGAGCTAATTGGCGTAGAAGCAGCAGGTAAAGGAATTGATACCCCTATGCATGCAGCTACTATAGCTAAGGGTGAGCCAACAGTATTACATGGGATGAAGACGCTTTGTGTATTAGATGAAAACAAAGAAGTTGCGCCTGTTTATTCTATTTCACCAGGGCTTGATTACCCAGGAATAGGACCAGAACATGCTTATCTAAATGAGATAGGTAGAGGCAAATATGTCACTATTACAGATGCTGAAGCTGTTGAAGCACTTCTAACCCTTTGTAAAACAGAAGGTATTTTGCCAGCGATTGAGAGTTCTCATGCATTAGCTTATGCTATGAAATATGCACCTACCTGTAAGCCAGAGGAAGCCATTATTGTTACGGTTTCAGGCCGTGGAGATAAAGATGTTGAGGCAATAGCCGATTATTTAAAAGAAAATCAATAGAAGTTAAAAAGGAAAAAGAGTTGTTTCAGCAATAAAGGCTATGGTGGTAGCTAAGCTGAAACAACTCTTTTTTCTAAGTCATTAGTTCAGCTATAGAACCCTTTTATTTGTACTAAATGAAAGACCATTTACATATGATAGGATATTGAATCGGAGTAAATGGGGAATATGAAATGAAATGGAAAGATCAATTAAATAGTGTTAAATGCAAAGTACTAAATATCAAGCTATTACAGACAGTATGCACTATAAGCAAAAAAATAAAAGAGAGTCTTAAAAAAAGAATCAAAAATAAGAAGCTTTTCATAGCAATTAGCATGACCATAGGAAGTTTAAGCCTCTTGTATATAGGAGGCGTTATTTATTTTACTGGACATTTTTATTGGGGAACTCAGATGAATGGCATAAAAATAGGTGGAAGCAATCTAGAGGAAGCAGTAACCAAGGTAGAAGATACGAGTAAGTATTATATATTAGAGCTTAGAGAAAGGCAGGGGCAGCTAGAGTTAATTAAAGGCAGTGATATAGAACTGGTTTATCAGATGTCAAAGGGTATTACAGAAGCCAAGGAAAATCAAAACCCATGGAGCTGGCCCTGGCATATCTTTGAAGCTACCCATTTAGAAGTGACTAAGGAGATTAGTTATAATCCACAATTACTTCAAGATAAAGTAAATACATTAACTTGTTTAACAGATCAATATATCAGAAAACCAGTAGATGCAAGTATCAAGTACATAGATGGTTCCTACCAGATTGTAGAAGGTGATAAAGGCAATACAGTAGATCCAATTGTGCTTTATACGGCTGTAAGCAAGGCAATTAAAGCAGAAGATAAAATCCTAGATTTAGATAAGCAGTCATGCTATAAAAAAGCATTATATGATAAGGAATCTAAAAAATTAAAAAATCTACAAGATGAGCTTAATCATTATCTAAAGGCAGAGATTACTTATGACTTTGGAGATAAACAAGAAGTGATAGGTCAAACACAAATTAGTTCATGGTTAAGTGTTAATGAACAAATGCAGGTTGTATTAGATGAAGAAGCCGTTGCAGATTATATCATAGGGCTTGCAAATAGTTATGATACTTTAGGGCAAGAAAGATATTTTACTACAAGTACAGGTAGAAGAGTAAAGGTAAAAGGGGGAGATTATGGCTGGAAACTCAATGTACAAGATGAAATAGGCGAAGTCATTGAACTACTAAAGCAAGGAAAACCAGTGAAAAGGATGCCCCTTTATACTCAAAGTGCGCTTAAACTAGGAAAAGATGATATTGGTTCAACTTATGTAGAGATTAATCTATCTAAGCAATATATGTGGTTTTATAAGGAAGGAAAGCTTGTTGTAAAGAGTGATATAGTAACAGGTAATCTAAAAAAACATTATGATACACCAGAAGGAACGTACACCTTAGATTATAAAAAACCAAACGCTGTTTTAAGAGGCCCAGGGTATGCAACACCTGTTAAGTATTGGATGCCTTTTAATGGGGGGATAGGTCTTCATGATGCAAGTTGGAGAGATGCTTTTGGTGGAGAAATTTATCGTACCAATGGTTCTCATGGCTGTGTTAATCTACCTAGTAAAGTAGCAGGAGATATTTTTTCTAATATAGAATCAGGTGTACCTGTTGTTTGCTATTTTGAAAACTAAAACAATATAGACAAAATATTACAATATGATAAAAATGAATAAAATATATTCTAAAAATAGTAAAAATAATTCATTTAAAAACTCAGAAAAATGTAATATAATTAGAATATACAACAAAATAATACAAGAAGATGTTGTATCATTTAGATTATTTATAGGAGGGGTAGAATGAAGAAGATAAAAAGAAGAGTAGTAGGTATCTTATTATCTATCATGATGACATTACAGGTATGCAATGTATTTGCAGCAGAGTTAATAGACAGAATACCTAGTGAGGTTAAAAAAGCGGATGGTGGCTATAGAAAAATACCTGTTATTTATAATAATAACGAGGTTAGTCAAGTAACTGTATCTTTGCATAAGTCTAACACTACTGCGCAAAATGAAAATGAACGATTCAATATAAGCTGTACGGCAAATTTTTATATTGATGCCTATGTTTACAAGACTGGTGGAAATATTAAAATAGGTACTTTATTTACCTATAAAGATGAGAACGGTAAATGGGTAGAGGACTGGTTAGATCAATCAGGGCAGGTGACAAATGATCCTAACTGGCTGACGACTGACTACAAAGTTGAAGTTGATGAGATTAATTTTATGGAGCTGACTTCTCAGGCACATAATAAACGTGTTGTTTTTAAAACCACTGTAAAGGCTGATGGCTCTTCTAAAGGTGGCTTTTCACGATATAGTTCTTCTAACGTAGCGGCCTCATCAGCAGATGTAGTAGTGGTGACCCAAGATGGACTTACTGTAACAAAAACAGCAAAAGAATTAGCAGCAAAAAATGTTTGGGAAATAGAAGTAAAAGTTGAAGGTAAAAATGTTGTTTTACAAGAAGCAACAGATGTTGTATTAGTTCTAGACAGATCTGGTAGCATGGGGCAAGGTGTAGTTGATAAAAACAACCCTAATGCACAAAAGTGTACAGTACTTACATGTACCAATAGCAATAGGTGGCATAGACATAATGCTGACTGTTATGATGAAGAATATTATATTTTAAAATGTACTCAAAATCATACACATACTTTACCAGGAGATTTCATAGCAAATTCTTGTTATGTAAGCAGAGCTGATAAAGTAAAAGATGCAAGTTATACCTTTTTAGATACTTTACAAGAAAAAGAAGATGTTAATATTAGTGTAGTAACTTATGCGGGAACAGCTTCTAAAGTTACTAACAGCAATCTTAAATCCGGAATTGAATCAGCATATAATGTACTAGGAACAGATGGAACTAATACAGGTAGGGGAATTGAAATTGCAAGCCAAATATTATCAAATAGCACGGCACCTAATAAGATGATTGTTGTATTAAGCGATGGAGAATCTAATGCAGGAAACTCTAGAACAGCAGCAAATAGTGCTAAGAACAAAGGATGCATAGTCTATACTATAGGAGCAGGTATAGCAAGTGGCTCAAATGGAGCAAAGGAATTATTTGATTGTGCTAGTGTAGATCAATCAACAAATAAAGCTAAGTTTTATTTAGCGGATGATACAGGTAATGCATTAAATGAGATATTCGCGGAAATAGCAGGAGAAATTCAAGAAGCAGGAAGTAAATGTGAAATGTCTGATGCTTTATCAAATGAATTTCAGATTGTCGTTGATAGTAGTTTAGCAAACTATGGTGCCGCTAAAGTAGATTTAGGTAATATTGATAGTGCAGACTGGTCTGATAAAAATGTTATTTACACACAAGGACAAATATTAAATACAGATAGCAAACAAGTTAAGTGGGATATTGGTAAGTTAAATGAAGGGATACCAGCTATCATTCGTTATAGAGTCAATATGACAAGTGGGGCATTGGGAGTAGCTTATCCAATAAGTTCACAAGCACAAATAGATTATTTAGATAGTACAGGAGTAGCTAAGGTATTGCCTATACCTAGTATTTCTAAAAAGGCACTCTGGGCAGGTATAAAATTTGATATCTATAGTGTTGATAGTGAGAAAGAGTCAGCGACTAAAGTTTATGCAGGAACCTCAGCTTCTGCATGGCTTAAGGTGCCAGATGATGATGCTCAAATTCCAAACTTAAAAGTTGGTCTAGATACAAGGGTTAATTCTAGTACTCTAGAAATAGAACCTACAGGAGATACAACTTTAGCAGAACTAAGTTGTGAAATAGTAGGAGGCACAGTTGAGGATATCCTTGGAGTTAAAGTTGGACCAGACACCGATCCTAATCCTGATTCATATCGTAAGGAGGCAACAGTAGCTGTACCTAATGTAAACAATACCTTACCTACAGGTCATGGTAATACTGAGTTAAAAGCAACTGTGGATAAAGGGTATAATGTTATTCAACCAGAAGGTGTTACTAATGTTGCAACAGAAGTAAAATTTGATAAATATACAAAAGACATTACTTATAAAATTAATGTTAAATCTTTACTTGATGAAACAATGGCAGGAACCAAACTAATGAAATTCACCATGCCAAGGGTACAAGTAAGAGTTGAAAAACTAGCATCTGTTGATGGATTAGGAAATAAGTCTTGGTCAATAGTTGACAGTGATTATTATACTATGTCTACACCAGGAATAAATGATGAAGTAATAACTGTTGAATTTAATAAAGAGAGCTCGGCAAAACCATTTATTGCCAATGGCGGAGAAGTTTATAGAATCACAGTTTATATTCCAACTAATATGCAAGAGACAGTAAAATATGATGAATATATTGCAACCTATATCGATAATAGCTCAAATAATACTAGAAATGTAACTGCTGTGGTTGCAGGTGCTGAACGAATTAAAGATGCTGGTATATATGATGGTATTTACTATGATGCAGAATATGCTAACTTATCAAAGAGTGAGCAAATTGGTGTGAACTATATAGAGATTGCGAAGATTAATTAATGTGGAGAAGTATTGCTAGTGGCAAATGAACCATTAGCAATACTTTTATTTTCTTGACTTTAGATTTTTTAAGTATTATTATAAAGTAAATAATAACAGAGAGGAAGAAGTGTTTGTTAATTGTATCTGATAAAGGAGATCAAGTACTAATTTAATAGTGTGTCACCAGCTAAGAAGGCTTTTTGGATCATACAAGGTTATGGTCTGTTTGAGTGCGCCTTTAAGTTAAGTGGCAACCTCTTCTGCCTTTTCAGAATGCTTAATAAACCCAAACCTTTTACGGAAATCCAATGTAAATTCTAAAGGCATAGTCTATCTATGCCTTTTTATATTGTTTTGCATTGGTTCATATGATTACGTAATTAAAACGGAGAGAGTCTGTTTATAGCTCAGCGTTTTATTTAGTAATCTTTATTAAGTCTCTAAGATGATGTCTTTTTGCAAAAGGCAGAAGTACTTAGGGGCTTTTTTATTTTTAAAGTAGAACCAACTTAATAAATGAGTCTTGATCTTCTTATAAAATGAAAATAAAATTGTTAATCAAAATGAGAAAATAAGAAATAAATTATATAAGGATATAAGGAGAGCAACGATGAAACAAACTGTAGAAATATTAGAATTTAACAAGATTTTAAAGCTGCTTAGCGAAATGGCTGTATCTGATAAAGCAAAACAAAAGTTATTAGGCTTAGAGATGATGTTGGATGAGAAAATTTGTCAGCTTAAGATGAGGGAGACTACCGAGGCCAGAAGAATCTTAGATAGTTTAGGGACACCACCCATTAGTTCTATGCAGTACATGGAAAGCATGCTAGAGAGGGTAAGCATAGGTACCTTACTAATGCCAGAAGAATTGATGTTAGTGGCATCCTTTATTAAAGGATGCAACAATATGAGACGTTATCTATCACGAGCAGAGTTTCTAGATTGCAATCTGGCTACCTATGGTAGAGGTTTTTGTGACCTAGATGTCCTTAAAGAACTTATTGAATTAAGTATTCGTAATAACCAAGTAGATAGTGAAGCATCTACAGCGCTCAAGGGGATAAGGCGTGATATAGAAGTCAAAAGAGAACAAGTCAAACAACGCCTTGAAAAAATCATGCGTGGAAAGAAAGACTATCTAGCTGATTTTTATATTATTGAGCGTGGAGGTCGTTATGCCTTAGCTGTTAAAAGAGAGTACAAAAGTCAGGTGGAGGGAGCAGTACTAGATACTTCTAGAACAGGAAGCACCGTCTTTATTGAACCATCAGCAGTAGGTAAGCTTCAAGAGGAGCTAAGGCTTCTAGAAATTGAAGAAGATAACGAAGTGAGAAAGGTACTTTATAGCTTGACAAATGAGGTGGAAAATTATATTTCAGATATGCGTCTTAATATGGAGATGATGGAGGTTCTAGATGTGGCCTTTGCCAAAGCTAAGCTTTCACAACAGCTCCAAGCAAGAGCGGTAAAGGTGAGTGTAACAGGAAAGTTAGAGATCAAAGAGGGTAGACATCCACTATTAAATAAAGAAAAGTGTGTGCCACTAGACTTTTACATGAAGGCTGGTATTAGAGGCATTATTGTGACAGGGCCTAATACAGGAGGGAAAACAGTAGCTCTTAAAACAGTAGGACTTTTATCTATGATGGCTCAGTGCGGTCTGCATGTGCCTGTGGCAGAGGGAAGTACTTTTAAGATGTTTAATCAGATTTTATGTGATATAGGTGATGGCCAAAGTATAGAAGAAAGTTTATCTACTTTTTCTTCTCATATTGTGAATATTATTGACATCTTAAAACAAACCACTAAAGACAGTTTAGTTTTATTAGATGAATTAGGTTCAGGAACAGACCCAGCAGAAGGAATGGGGATTGCCATCGCTATTTTAGAAGCACTTCGCCAAAAGGAATGCCTATTAGTAGCAACAACTCACTATCCAGAAGTAAAGGAATATGCTACAGAAGCCGAAGGCTATCAAAATGCTAGAATGTGCTTTGATAAAGAAAGCCTTAAGCCGCTTTATAAATTAGAAATTGGAGAAGCTGGAGAGAGCTGTGCCTTTTATATTGCAGAAAAGCTAGGCTTTCCAAAATCACTGATTCGGCTTGCAAATAGCTACACCTATAAAGAGCAAGTGATGTCACAAGATGATTATATGAATAAAGCAATTGATAAAAGGACAAAAACTCAAACTTTAGAAAACGGTGATAGCAATACAATAGGTAATGAAAAGCCACAGACTCAGGTATCAGGGAACCATGATTCAAGTAGAGTAGAAGGTACAAGGGGGAAGGAAGAAGTTAATACAAACAAGGAGATTCCTACTAATCATATAGTCAATAAGAAGACCAATAATAGTGAGGCTATAGAGAAAGCGCAAGGACTAATCAAAGCACTAGATAGTGAATTGGGAAAAGTAGCAGCTACTCCTCAGCTTAAAGGTCAATCCGAACGTAAAGAGAAGGCATCAGCAAAAGCAAAAAGCTTTCATGTAGGAGATAGTGTTCTTGTTTTCCCCAATAAAGAAAAAGGCCTGGTTTTTCATACGGTCAATGAAGAAGGCAAGATAGGGGTGCAAATCAAAGGCTCTAAAAGATGGGTGGCAGCTAAAAGGCTTAAACTTCTAGTAGCTACTAGTGAACTTTATCCAGCTGATTATGATTTCTCTATAGTTTTTGATAGTGTTGCCAATCGCAAAGCTAAGAAGAAAATGACTAAGGGTTATCAAGAAGGGATGAGTGCTACTTACGAAAGTGAAGAAGAAGCAAACTGGCAATCGTACCAATAAAAAAGTGGCGCTAATTGATAGCGCCACTTATCTAGACCTCTAGCTATAGGATAACACAAAGCGAATTATAAGTCTATATTTTCTGAAGATAACTGATAACATATAGAGTGTAAAGATGATGTGGGGAGGAATGAGAGTGGCTATTATTTCAGTGGAACATTTAACTAAGAAGTATAAAAGGTATAAGAAAGAAGAGGGGATGAAAGGCAGTATTAAAAGTTTATTTAAACGTGAGTATATTTACAAGACTGCTGTTTCAGATTTAAGTTTAGAAATAGAGCAAGGAGAGATGGTGGGACTAATAGGTCCTAATGGTGCAGGTAAGACTACTTTCATTAAAATGTTAACGGGGATTATTCCACCTAGCGCTGGAGAAATACAAGTACTAGGCTATTATCCTAATAAGCTAGAAAATGCTTTAAAGTACCAGTATGCAGTAGTTATGGGACAAAAAAGTCAGTTGTTTTTTGAACTGACGCCAGCAGATACTTTTTATCTTTTCAAGGAACTTTATGATTTACCAGAGAATTTATACAGAGAGAATGTGGACTATTTTATAGAACTTTTTCAGGTCCAAGATTTAATGAATGTGCAAGTAAGAACCTTGTCTTTAGGTGAACGCATGAAGATGGAATTAATAGTTTCCTTACTTCATAATCCTAAAATCCTTTTTCTTGATGAACCTACTATTGGTTTAGATGCTACAACGCAGCAACAAATTCGTGGTTTTTTAAAGAAAGTTAATGAAGAAAAGGGAACTACGGTGCTATTAACCTCTCACTACATGGAAGATATTAAAAAGCTTTGTGATAGGTGCATTGTGATTAATCATGGCAAGAAACTCTATGATGGCAGTACTCATGAGTTATTCGATAAGTATCAGAAGTTTAAGAAGGTAACACTTCAGTTCGAAGGGGAAAGGCCTAGTCTACTTTCTGAAATAAAGGTCATTGAGGAAAAGGGAAATGAACTCACCTTAATCATGCCAAATGAGAGGACAGGAGAATTACTGGGGAATTTATTAAGAGAAAATATTATTTTGGATTTTAGCATTGAAGAAGAGGATATTGGAGAAGTAGCTAGGCGCATTTATGAGGAAGAGGGTGGTCAGGATGAACAAGAGCTTAGCAGTTGCTAAAGTTTATTGTAAAACCCAGCTTATATGGCGTTTTGATTTAGCTTTTAAAGTTATCTTTACTATTACTAAGATTTTATTTGCTTATGTTCTTTGGAGTACCATTTTTGAAAATCAAGCCGAAATAGGCGGATTTACCTTTGGTGGTATGTTATCTTACTATGTGATTCAGTCATTTTTATCTAATTTAGATGCATCTAGAAGTGTAAGCGAAGATATGAACAATCAGATTAGAGGAGGTACCTTTTCTAAATACATGATACTTCCTATTAACATTCAGAGATACTACGTTAGCAAGACCCTAGGAAGCCTTGTCACTTACTTTTTCCTTAGCATAGTAGCAACTCTTATGTGGGTTATTATATTTCAAGTGCCACTGCTACTAACAGGAGAGATAAAGCTTATCCTAGGAGCTGTTTTATTATTTATGGGAAGCGCCTACTTCATGATTCAATTTCATTACTTTATCGGCTTATTAGCTTTTATCTTTCAGAATATATGGCTATTCATTATGATTGAGTCTAACTTGATGAGCTTTATATCAGGAGGCATCATTCCTCTAGTTCTTCTTCCAAGTGCAGTGGTGGAAGTCATTAAATTACTACCATTTTATTATAGCTCCTATTTGCCAACTATGCTTTTGATGGGGAGAAATGATGAGGAGTTAGGTAAAGGCATAGTAATAGTGGCACTATGGATTATGGCTTTTAAGTTTATTAATCACTATTTATACCAAAGGCTAAGAGTAAGATATGACGGGGTGGGAATATGAGAAGAGAATTAAGATTTATAAAGCTTCTTTTAAAGCTAAGGCTTTCGCAAATGATGGTTTTTAGACTAAGCTTCTTTGGAAGTCTTTTTGTAGATGGCAGTTTATTTATATTTCAGCTCTTAAGTTTTAACGCTATTTATGGGCAAGTAGAAGCAATTGGAGCATGGGGAAGAGGCGAAATGATAGTTTTTATAGGAACCTTCTCTTTAATTAATGCCATTAATATGGTGGTGTATTTCTTTGGCGTGATTAATATTCCCACTAAGATAAAAGAAGGGGGCTTAGACCACTATTTAACAAAGCCTATTAATCCTTTACTAAGATTAAGTCTAGAAAATATTGACATAGGTTCTGTGCCACTTCTTTTTTTTAGTATCGTGATTATAGCTTATGGCATAAGTCAGTTGAAGGTATCGATTGGAATGGAGACGGTTCTTCTCTATGTGGTATTTGTTCTATTAATGTGCATTTTATATTACGATATGGAAGTGATTTTACGAACTATAAGCTTCTTTGTTATTTCTACTTCTAGTATTGATCGATTAGAGGGAGAATGTATAGAAATGTGTATGAAGATACCGGGCAACTTATTTAAGGGGATTTTTAAGCTTTTATTTTGTGTTGTATTACCCTATGGCATTATGGCTACCATACCAGCAAAGATTTTAAGCAAGTCTATCAGTATAGAGGGACTGATTTATGCTACTCTAATAGTGATTCTATTTACAACAATTATGCTAAAGTTCTGGAAATATGGGCTTAAGCACTATAAAAGTGCCAGCAGTTAACAGTAATTATCTTATAACTATTCAGCTATACAAACGCCTTCTTTCCACGCTGCTTCACTGTCTTGGATGTTTATGAGGTCAACAACGTTGGTGAAAATGAGTGGGTATGGGTGCCTGGAGTAGTGACTTGGGAGCATTTTTAGAAGCACTTAGTGAACGTTTTAGATGGGTTTTAGGCAGTTGTTTGAACGAAGTGAGTTCTGCCGTTCATCTAAATAAGTGAACTTAGTGCTTCAAAAAATGTGAACCGGAACAACGGAAGGCACCCATACTCACTCATTTTCTCTCAGACGTATTTCTCATAAACGCCAAGACAAATTTTTATTTGTAGTAATAGCCGGGTGATTATAAAGAATTTATTAAAAAACAAAAGTATGTTGACACTCGATATATGTCGTGATACGATATAAACACAGTATATATCGTATCACGACATATTGCTTGACGACACATATTGGGTCAGATACAAAATATATGAATGAGATAAAGAAGAGAGGAGTTATGCACATGCTTAAAGCTAAGAATGAACCTTTAACAGAAAGCTACTATTACATTCTCCTTTGCCTTTACAATAAACCTAATCATGGTTATGGCATTATGCAAGATACCATAATCCTATCAGAAGGTAATGTGAAAATAGGCTCAGGAACTATGTATGGTGCTACAAGTAATATGATGAAAAAAGGTTGGATTAGAGAAACAGAAAGTGAAAACCCAGAAGATAAAAGAAAAAGATTATACGAACTAACACCACTGGGCAAAGAAATATTAGAGCAAGAGGTTACAAGGTTAAAACGATTAGTTAAAGGATCTGAAATGATATTGGGGGGAAAATAAAATGAAGGATAAGGTTAAGAGTTATAAATGGTATGCAGCTTGGGAATATGAAAAAGAGGAGAAGGCCTTAAATGAAGCTTCAAAGAAGGGGTTACAACTCACTAAGGGAGGATGTTTTCATAGTGAATTTAAAAGGGATAATAGTGTAAGATATATCTATCAATTAGATTATAATACAGACATAAAAGACTTTATAAGATACAAAGACATTTTTGAAGAACAGGGATGGGAGTATATTAATTCTACTTTTAACGGTTGGCATTATTTTAGAAAGCTATACCAAGAGGGAATGGAAGAAGATGAGGCTAAAATATACACAGATAGAGAGTCTTTGTATGAAATGCAAAATAGGTGGCTTAGATTACTTACAATATTTGCAGGGATTTATGCAGTAATGGCAATTGCTTATTTTGCAATGGGTATAGTAAACCATCAAAGTCTAATAGTTATAGAAGGACTTGTCTTTGCTATACTAGGCCTAACTATGGGGTTAGGACTTATATCTACAAAATTAAGAAGAGCCGGTAAGAAAGAAATATTCTATATCCCATTTCAATGGACCTTTCCAGCAGCAATTATTTTATTAGTTGCAAGTATGTTTTTTTACTCTAGTGGTTCTGATACAGTTTTTAATGAAAATTTTAATTATATTGAGATGCCTCAAGAAAATCTGCCTCGAAGTAGTAGTGATATTGAAATTAAAAAGAGTGGCACCTATTATCTTGATTTAGATTTTAGGGCAGAAAAAGGGACAATGATGGTTTCTATGCAAGATCAGAACGGCAAAGAGGTTTATAAAAATGTAGCTAATGAGTGTACAGTGAATGATTGGAAGTTAGATTTAGTAGCAGGTACTTATAGGGCATACTATAGTTATCAGTTTGACTCTACTCAAGCGGCAAGCACGAGTGTGCAAGTGGATCTTAAAATTGCTAAATGATTTTAAAGTAAAGATGATAATAATAAGAGACTGTAGCGAAATAATACTTCAATATAAGATGTAACTCAGCAATTGATTTGCTTATATACAATCTTGTGTTTGAGGTAAGTTCGTAGCAGTCTCTTCATTTTTCGTGAAAGGAAATGCTTTATATCAGCTACCTCGTAGAAGTTTGTAAGGAAATAGTTTTATGTAGTCTATAGCCATAGTTTTTTCTAGGCTATGAAAAGTAATGGGGCTTAACTAAATGGTAGGCGTATAGTCTCTAGCAATAAGTCCATAGAGGACTACGTCACAAATACCGGAATTATTTCTATCAGCCATAAGTCTTGTTCCTTCATATTTTAGGCCACAGTTCAGCATTACTTTTCCGGAGTTAGGATTATTGCTATCGTGTCTAGCTTCAATGCGGTTAACACCTACTTGATTAAATAAGAAAGCTATAATTGCTGCTAAGGCCTCAGAGGTAATACCTTGGTGCCAGTAAGCCTTACCAATGCAGTATCCAATTTCGGCGGAAGAAATTTCTTCTGACAGGTGAACAATGCCAATGCTACCAATAGCTTCATGAGTTTGCCTTAGTTCAATGCACCACTGATAGCATTTTTCACTAGTATATTCATTAATCCACATAGAGATAATTTCACGGGTAGTTTGCACGCTGGTATGAGTAGGCCAAGTTAAAAATCTTGTAACCTCATCATCACTGGCCCAATTGTTAAACATCGTTTCTGAGTCCTCTAAACTAAACCTTCTTAAAATAAGACGTGGTGTTTCTAGGGTAACTGTTCCTAAATGTTTCATAAAATTACCTCCTTAAAAATGATTAATTTGAATAGTTTAACATAATAGATGCTATTTTTCAAATATTATTGTATTTTTGGCTCTTCTATGATTATTTTTTTGTAGCTTACTCATATCAAGATGGGGCGAATAGTTTTTTCGCTAGTAGGACATTATAAAAGAGATAATATGATAATAATAGCAAAAGTGTTAGGAGTAAAAGTAATGAGTCAGTTAAACTGTTTAAATCTGTGTGAAATTATACATCACTTGTATGAGCTGATACCAGATTTTCAGGAGATAATAACAAAGGCTAATGAAATAGCAGGATTTGATAAATGTGAGCGTATTTATATAGGCTCTTATTTTTGTGGTCAATATTTTCTTCATCAATCAAAAGAGATGCTAGATGAGTTAAGAGGGTTTTGTGAAAAAGAAGGTGTAGCACTTACTTTAGTAGTCCCTACCTTTTCAGAAAAGGATTTAAAAAGAGGAAAGGAAAAACTAGCTATCATCAAAGAGTGGTTAGGCAAAATAATAGATGAAGTTGTGGTTAATGACTATGGTATGCTGGCATATGTTAGTGATAGATATCATGTTTCTCTTCATTTAGGAAGATTGTTTACTAAAGATTATAGAGATCCTAGATATGAGGAATACTTTAATCAGGTTTTAAGCCCTAAAATTTTTAACAAGTATATGTTAGAGTTGGTCAAGGCTTTTAAAGTAAAAGGGGTTGAGTTTGACCCAACCCATGTGGGAATCAATTTTAGAGAAGCACCAGAAGAACTTATAGTAGGGATTCATGGACCGTATTGTTATATGACGACAGGACATATTTGTGAATATGCTTCGCTTAATAAAGAAATTGATAAAAAGTTTAGGCCCAATAATCCTTGTACTCATGAATGTAGTTCTCATATCATTAGCTATGACTTGGAGGATGATAGGGAGTGGCTCAGAATAGGGAAAACGATTTACTTTGAGAACAGAGAATGCAGCATTTATGAGCTAGAGCATATGAGAATGATTTACTTTCCTATTGATTTGGAGGTGGGAAAATGAAAGTATTAGCGCCACTTAATAATCTAGAGCATATAGATGATTATATAGAAGCAGGAGCTGGGGAGTTTTATATCGGCTTTTTTGATAAGGAGTGGAGTGATACCTTTGGGGACTTTGCAGATATTAACCGTATGTCTGGTTTCAAGGAAATCTCCAATCCGTATGACCTAGATACAGTTTTGCAAATCGTTAAGGCTATAAAAGCAAAGGGGAAAGAGGTTTATATCACTTTTAATTCGAGCATTTATTCGGATGAACAATTAGCATTTATGAAACGTTATTTTGAGCACGTGAAAGAGGCAGGCGTTGATGGGGTAATTGTATCTTGTATAGAACAAGTGATTTTAGCCAGAGAAATAGGTGTTCCCTCTGTTATCAGTACTATTAGTGGTGTATATAATAAAGATATTGCTATCTTTTATCAAGAAAAGGGCACAAAGCGTATTATTTTACCAAGAGATTTAGCTATTGCAGAAATAGAAGCTATTAAAAAAGCAGCACCAGAAGCAGAGTATGAAATCTTTATGATGCGCAATGGTTGTAGTTTTTCTGATTCGAATTGTTTGGGACTTCATCGAAAGGAACGCTGCTCTATTTGTAGCAGTATTAAACATGCCGGTAAAGAGCTACGGCTAAAAAATAATGATTTTCATAGCAAGAATACAGCCGAACTTAATGATATGATTTATAACAACTCCTTTCATAATTATGCCTGTGGTTTATGTGGCATTTATGATTTTGTAGAAATGGGTATTGCTGCGTGTAAAATTGTAGGCCGTTCAGATGAATGGCAATATATTTGCAAGGATATTAAAATTATTAAGGATAATATAGACCTTGCTAAAAGGTGCGGGTCTAAAGAAGAGTATTTAGATAAGATGCACTTTCCAGAAGACAGAGTCATGATGTGTAAATTAGGATTATCTTGCTATTATCCAGAGGTAAGATTTTAAGTCCTTCCTAAAAGAAAGAGCTTTATAGAAATATAAAAAGATAAGGTAGTTATAGGTAGATAGAGGAGTACTTATAACTACCTTATGTTTTATACAGTAATAGATAATATCCATAGGACTATGACCTTTGGTAGATGCATTAATTAGTAAAGACAAACGAGAGATGAGATTAGGACTAGGATTAATCAGATGTTCCGGATTTATCATAAATAGAGTTAACATAATCAAGGAATAAGATAAAACGATTAAACGGTATACATAAGAGTAGTTCATATGTAGATTACAGATTGGAAAATTAAAAAAGAGTATACGAAAATACATGAAAAATAAGGGTTATGGCAATTGACTATGATTAGGGCAGTGCTTATAATATGTAAATTGATAGGGAAAATAAAGCGTAAGCTTTAATGAGAGGTTGAAGGAGAGAGGATTATGGCGAGAGGTTATACACAAGATATGACTAAAGGTAGCCCTATAAGGCTATTACTCATGTTTTCTATTCCTATGTTAATAGGAAACTTATTTCAGCAACTGTATAATATGGCAGATGCAATTATTGTAGGAAAGTTTGTAGGAGAGAATGCCTTAGGTTCAGTAGGAGCCACGGGAGCGATTGGCTTTTTATTTTTCTCTCTAAGTTTTGGTCTAGCAGCAGGGATAGGAATTATAATCTCCCAGTTTTTCGGTGCGGGAGAAATAGATAAAGTAAAGAAAGCTATAGCGACATCTTTGTATGTTATGGCTATTAGCGCCTTGATTATGGGAGTTATAGGGATTGTTGCTGCAAGACCGGTTATGGTTATGCTAAAGACACCAGATGTGATGTTAGATGATGCTGTCTTATACTTACAAGTAACTTGTGGTGGGCTTATAGCAGTAGCTATTTATAATGGGGTAGCAGCCGTACTTAGAGCGTTAGGAGATTCAAAAACACCGTTAATATTTTTAGCTGTGGCATGTATAGTCAATGTAGGCTTAGACTTATTGTTTGTTATTGTATTTAAGATGGGTGTCTTAGGTGTAGCTATAGCCACTGTTACTGCACAGATTATTGCTGCTATTGGTTGCCTCGTATATGCTTGGATAAAGGTACCTATTTTTAAAATTCCACTTAAAGAGTGTGTACCAGATTTACATATTTTTAAACAATGTACTTTCTTAGGTTTACCAGTAGCATTGCAGAATGCGATGATTGCTATTTCATGTATTGTACTTCAAAGAGTAGTAAATGGGTTCGGGCCAACAATTGTAGCTGCTTTTACTGCACAGACGCGTTTTGAACAATTAGTACAACAGCCATTTGCTTCTTTAGGTGCTGCAATTGCTACTTATACAGGACAAAATATTGGAGCAGGTAAAATAGATAGAGTAAAGAAAGGTTTCTGGGCAGGAACTATGATTAGTACTATATTTAGTATCATTATGCTACCTGTGGCATGGCTTGGTGGAGAAACGATTATGAGGATGTTTACAGATAATCAAGAAGTTATTATAGAAGGGGCTAGAGGTATTCGTATTACTAGTGTATTCTATTCAGCTTTAGGTATGATTTATGTAACTAGAAATGTACTCAATGGTTCTGGTGATGTTAATTTTGCGATGTTATCAGGCTTTGTGGAAGTAGGGGGAAGAGTAGGTTTTGCAAAACCACTTACTTTCGTACCTTTCATTGGGATGTTAAGTATTTGGTTTACAACAGGTTTCACATGGACATTAACAGCAGTTATTAGTTGCATACGTTACGCTCAAGGTAAATGGAAAGAAAAGAGTATTGTAGTGCAAGAGCAACCCATAAAAGAAACACCAATGGAATTTAGTCAAGTAGTAGTTAGTCAAGAGACCTAGGGTGAATCAAACACATTTATGGGTATAAGATGTGAATAATTAAAGCTTTTAATAGAGAAGTTGTGTATAAATAAGAAGTACTAATACCAAAGGGTTGTTATAATGGTGATGAAATGTTACCTTTGTAACAACCCTTTTTGTTTATGTAGGATGAGTATTCTAATAAAGGCTAGACTGGTGTCTTATCTAAGCTTATTCTATAGATAAGAAATGATGAAGATTATAGATGGCTGACAGGATAATAACTAAAAGAAGGGAAAATATGAAGGAGATAGATAGTGAATTTAAAACATTTCTTTGTAAAGAAGGAGCATCGTTGGTAGGTTTTGCAGACATGAGTTGTATTCCAGAAAGTAAATTACCTATAGGAGTAGCAATTGCAGTGAAATTACCAGCAGATATAGTCCTAGGGATACATGATGGGCCAACGAAAGCTTATTATGAAGCTTATTTTGCATTAAATGAAAAGTTAAACCAAATAGTAAGTAGGGGAGCAACCTTTTTAAAGGGGCATGGCTATGAAGCATTAGCACAAACAACAACAGCTGTTCATACTAATGAGGAGCATAGAACTGTATTGCCACATAAAACAGTAGCTACTAGGGCAGGATTAGGTTGGATTGGAAAAAGTGCTTTACTTGTAACAGAGGTCTTTGGTCCAGCAGTAAGATTATCTTCCATATTAACTAATGCCCCATTAAGGTGTGATGAGCCAATTACAGTATCTAGATGTGGCAGTTGTAATGAGTGCACCATAGCCTGTCCTAGCCAAGCTATATCGGGGAAAATTTGGAAAGTAGGAATGGATAGAGATGAGTTTTTTAACTCTTATGCATGCAGAGAAAAAGCAAGACAGATAGCAAAAGAGAAGGTAGGTAAAGAGATTACTTTGTGTGGTAAATGCTTTGAAGTATGTCCTTATGCTAGTAAGTATTTGAATACATAGATTGTATACATGGAGTATACGACGTTTTTCAAAGTCAAAGAGAAAAGCTTCAATAAGGAATAGATTGAGAAGTTAAAGTAATAGAGCATATGCTAAAAGCCCTAGCCAGAATCATTAGCTGGGGCTTTTCAACATATTCTCATTTTAATTTTTATAAAATTTATTTTTTATGTAGTAAAACAACAAGTAACGCGTATTAACTTATGAAGTGAAACTTAGCTAAGGGATAACTTCATTAATGGGGAGGAAGAGTAAATGGAGCAGGCAATACAAAATACTAGAGCTTTAGAGGCTACACAAAACGTAGAGTCCTTAGATTTTACATATATCTTCGAAGCATATTATAAACGAGTCTATAACTACAACTATTATAGAACGCATAATCAAGATGTATCAGAGGATTTAACAAGCCAAACCTTTGAAAAAGTATTTACTAGACTACAGACTTATACAGCTGATAAAGGAAAGTTTGAAGTATGGTTATTTACAATCGTGCGAAACACTATGAATGATTATTATAGGAGTAGAAAGAAGTATCCATGGGAGCCATTAGAGCATGTCTTTGAAACAATCTCTAAGGAAAAAGGTCCTGAACATATCATTTTAGAAATGGAGCAACAGACGGAGATACTGAAAGCTATAAAAAAGCTAAATGAACGTGAAAGAAATATAATTGCTTATAAGTATGGAGGAAATCTCTCTAATAAGGAAATTGGAATTTTAATGAATCTTAATGAAAAGCATGTAAGTGTTATTTTATGTCGTACCCTTAAAAAATTAAAAACAAGGCTAGAGGAGGAAAATGATGAGAGCCACAAACACAAAGAATGTAGATGATTTAGATAGAGAGCTTCAAATATTAGAATCTCAATTATATAGTCAAGATTTTAGCCTTGTAAGTAATAAAGAAAAAGTGAGGAAGAATGTCTTAACCAAAGTAAATAGAAAAGAGGCTATAGCAATGAAGAAAACAATCAGTATGAAGAAGATATCAGGTATAGTAGCGGCAGCATTAATAGGTACAGCGTTGCTATCTCAGACTACATTTGCTAAAGAAATAATGGAGAACATTGTAAAAATGATTTCTTTAGGCAATATAGAAGTCGTTCAATATGAAACGCCAGATATAGAAAGCTATCCATTTCCACAAGTATTAGAAGGTAGATTATTTGATCAAGAAGGAAAGCCTGTTACTACATTTGACAAAGAGATTGAAGCCGTTTATACAAAAGATGGAGAAAAGATTGTTGATATTGATATGAATACAGGAAAGCTCACTACAGAGAAAGAGGAAGCTCTATATGAGGTAAATAATACTTTAATTGTAAAGGATAAGAATTTATTAAATCAGTATACTTGTTTTGAAGTAAAGCTGCCTTCTTATTTACCAGAAGGCTATGCATTTGACCGCGCAGAGTTTTATAAGGAAGCTGATAAAGAAGTAAAGGATAGTAAGTATATTAGCTTATATTTTCTTAATCAAGCTACGGGAGAATCTATCTACATGCAGCAAAGATATGCAGACGAGGAAACAGCTTATTCTCTAGGAACAGATGAAATAGTAGAAGAGGTTCAAGTAAGTGGCGTAAAGGCCATTATGACAGGAGAAGATAATATTGACTGGGAAGCTAATGGTGTATTATACGGCATAAGGACTCAAGGGAAAATAGATAAAGAACAGCTTATTAAAATAGCTGAGTCTATTCAATAATATAAGGCACACTAAAAGGCCGAAGTTAGGAGATTCCTAGCTTTGGCCTTTTAGTGTGCCAGACTCATGAAATGAACTTTCTTAGATACCTAAATAAACCTTACTTAGGGCATAAGATGGCTCCTCAGCATACCTATGACATAGAGTAGAACCTACCTGAAATACTTTTACAATAGCATCCAAATAGTTATAAATTTTCGAAATATATTGAGAGTAATAGGGTGAAAAATAAAAAAGATAGTTTATAATAAAGGGTATAGCAACAGATAATGAAATAGCAACTATTTAAAGAAGGTGATTCAAGTGGTAGTAAAAAAGAGAGTAAGAAAACAGCTCCATGCAAAGTCAAGGTAGGCAGTGATTGCATGGAGTAAATAGATCTGCCGTTCACATTGACTTTGCAAAAGAACCTTTATTTTAAATTAAAAGGAGCAAAGTTAATATGAAAAAGCAAATAGAAAATAAGATACTTAATAATGTACATATAAATAATCAAAGTATAAATCGTAAAAAAACAAGTAATAACGGGATAAGCAATGAAGACCAAGAGAATAAGAAACTAAATCATCAAAGAACAAATAGAGGTGAAATTAGCGATAGGGCCAGTGGAAGAGAAGTATTGGGGGAGCTAAAAACATTTACAATCTTATGGCTAGGACAACTTTTGTCAGGATTAGGAAGTAATATGACTAGCTTTGCCTTGGTTATTTGGGCATTTAGTCAAAGAAATTCGGTGATGCTCACTTCCATATTAGCCATGTCATCTCAGCTTCCTAGAATCTTACTCAGCTTTTTAGCGGGTTCTTTGGTGGATAGATGGAATAAGAAAAGTGTTATGTTAGTAGCTGATACAGTAGCGGCATTAGGTAGTGCTAGTGTGCTAGTGTTATTTTGCTTAGGTAAGTTAACGTTAGTGAATTTATGCCTCATTAATGTTGTTATAGGCATTACACAAGCTTTTCAAACACCAGCTGCAAGTGTAGCGGTTAGTTTACTAATAAGTAAAAAGTATTATACGAAGGTAAGTGGTATGCAGTCTTTTTCGGGAGCGATGATGAGTATATTGACACCGATTATAGCGACAGCAGTATATGCTTTTGGTGGATTAGAGATAGTTTTAGCTATTGACCTTATCACTTTTGCATTTGCTTTTATATCATTGGCTGTATTTATAAAAATACCACAAGTGATTCAAAGGTCATCGAAGCGAGTTAATCCATTTAAAACTTGTTTAGAAGGTATAAGCTATATTAAAGAACAAAAGGGTATTTTAAAGTTTATTTTATTTATGGGTTTTGTAAATCTGATTGTAGCCATTTATAGTAGCAATCTTTCAACGATGATTCTAGCTAGAACCAATTATAATAATGTGCAATTAGGTTTAGTAACATCAACTATAGGTGTTGCAGGCATTATTGGGAGTATAGCAGTATCTATTAGAAAGCCTACGAAGAACCATATCTCTATGATCTTCAATACTATTACCTTCTCGTTTTTGGTATGCAACACCTTATTAGGAATAGGAAGGAACTATTATATATGGATGGCGGCTGTATTTATGGGAAATTTGTTTATTCCTTTTTTTACAGCTAGTGTGGAGTATGTTATGAGAACCAAGGTGCCTGTGGAATTACAAGGAAGGGTGTTTTCGGCAAGAGATACGCTGCAGTATGTGAGCATTCCTATTGGCTATTTTCTAGGAGGAGCTTTAGCTGATCAAGTATTTGAACCACTGATGCTTTCAGATAGTAAGTTAGCAGGCTATTTAAGTTATTTAGTAGGACGTGGCCAAGGTTCCGGAATGGCTGTGATTCTTGTATTACTTGGCATTATTGGATTTGTAGGATGTCTTTTGTTTAGAAGAAGCAAGGATATAAGAAGTCTGAACGAATGAAGTGATTTTTAGTGTCAAATGTAACAAGGAGCATAATAATGAAAAAGAGTAATTAATACTAAAACTATATAGGAAGGAGCAAGAAGAGATGAAACAAACGAGGGTTATTTATCAAAGCAAAAATTGTTATTATATAAAGCCCCCACTCGTACTTGCCCCCTATATTGCACATTATACTTTTCAGTTTGGTAGCAAAGGTACCGTTGAATCTACAAACCAAAAAAGTAGGCTGCTTACTGTATTACCAGATGCCAGTGGCTGTATTGTAATGACTTACGATGGTAATGATTTAAGTGGCTATTTTTGGGGACCTACTACAAAGGCAGTAGTTGTGGGAGATGATCGAACGCAGGTGCCACTTAGAATGTTTATTGAGTTTATGCCGGGAGGTATAGCTCAATTTATTCGTTTAAATCAAGACAGTGTAACTGATTTGCAAATGCCACTAGAGGAGCTCAGCAAGACTCTAGAGAAAGACTTAAAAGTACTAATAGAAGCTAGTGGGTCTTTGGATGAAGTAATCAAGGCATTAGATACAGTTCTATTTAAGTATTTTACCTTTATTAATCAAACTCAATCCAATAAGGTAACGCCTTTACTGCCCTATCTTAGGCAAAATAAAGGGATTTTAACAGTGAAAGATTTATCAGAGTATACATTTTATAGTCCCAGACATCTGAATAGATTATTTAATGAAAGTCTAGGGATTAATGTGAAAACCTATTTAAGGCTATTAAGAATCAATAATGCTGTTAAACAAATAAATAGTAGTCCTAAAGAACTTACTGAAATTGCTCAGTTTCTAGGGTATTATGACCAAGCTCATTTTATTCATGATTTCAGGGCAGTAGTAGGGGTAAGTCCGAAAGCTTATCGTGAAAATATGTCCGTTTTTTACAATGAAAATTATAAATTTTAAATTAGTATATAGAATATATCGTAACTGTCAAAGTACTGCAATTATAGTGAAAGATGAATAGTTAGGATATATCATTTTATAAGTTAATAGTAGCTATAACAGAACGAGGGGGAAGATACCAATGATACAATCAAGATGTGGCATATTATGTGATGAGTGCAGTTACAAGGAACAGGTAGGATGTAAGGGATGTGTGAATATCGACAAGCCTTTCTGGGGAGAAAGCTGTTCAGTGCAGTCGTGTTGTGTGGATAAAAAACATGAGCATTGCGGTCAGTGTGGACAATTTCCTTGTGATACACTTCATGGTTTTGCTTATGACAAAGAGCAAGGCGATAATGGCAAACGTATTGAACAATGTAAAAAGTGGGTGGAGTAATGTAATAAAGCAGCTCTGCTTAGAAAAGAGGTTATACATAGTGGAGAAAAAGGCTAGTGATATACAAAAAGAGAGAATTAAAGAGCTAGAAGATAAGGCGAATTTATTACTTGGAAAATGTGATGTATTAACTTTGGCTTCTATAAATGAAAAAGGATATCCAAGAATTTGTGCACTTTCCAAATTGAAGGCGGAGGATTTCAAAGATATCTATTTTGTAACATCGAAGCGTTCTCATTTAAATGGAAAAGCCACGCATTTTGAAAATAATCCTAGAGCTAGTGTGTGTTATACCTTAGAAGGAGACAGTGTGACGCTTATAGGAGATGTGGAATTTATTGAAGATAAAGCATTTCAACTGCAGCTTTGGAATGAAGCTGATAGAAAATTTTTTCCAAAAGGCATTGATGATCCCAAATTTCGATTGCTTAAGTTTCATACAATTGAGGCGACATTTTGGATTGAAGGTAAATTTAGAACATGTAAATATAAATAATAGGGATTTAATAAGTTTTAGTTTAAAGGGGAGAAAATCATGGAATTTATGATACAGCTATATGTGAGTAATGCAGAAGAAGCCATAGCGCTTTATAAAGAAGCCTTTGATGCAGAACTAAAGTGTATTGATTATACACCTGAAAGAACAGTACTTCATTCAGAAATAGAAGCTTATGGTCAAAAAATAGCAATAGCTACTGCCGAAGATACACCAGTAACAGGAACAGTCTTTCAAATAGATGTTAAAATGAAAAAAGAAGAAGATGTAAGAAGAGCTTATGAAATTTTGAAAGAAGATAGTGTGGTAAATGTTCCACTAGGTCCTTGTTTCTTTAGCCCATGTATGGTGGATTTTGTTGATAAGTTCAAAGTTCGCTGGTGCCTTTTTGTGATATAGATAGGGGGATAAAAAATGCATGAAGAGATTATAGCACGAGCAGGTGAAATTGTTCAGAAAAATACAGGTGAAAATTCTTATTGTGTATTAGCTCTAGTGGATTTAGATGGCTATCCAACGGCCTCTACTATAACAGCCTCTAAAGCAAATGGTATCAAATGGCTTACATTTTGCACAGGACTAGGCAGTATAAGAACTAATCGAATTGATAAGTGTAATAGGGCTAGTGTTTGTTTTAATGCCGAGGATTATAATATTACACTAGTTGGGACAATGGAAATCGTGACAGATTTAGATATAAAAAAGGAAATGTGGTATGAGGGCCTCACTAATCATTTTAGTGGTCCTGAAGATCCCAATTATTGTGTGTTACGTTTTAACACCCAACGTTACAATCTCCTAGTTGATTGGAAAGAGGCAAGGGGAGTATTATAAATAGAAATTTGTCGGGGGCATTTATGAGAATCACGTCTGGAGGAAAATGAGGGGGAGGCTATCTTCCAAATAGCCCTCCCCCTCATTTTCACAAACGTTATTGACCTCATAAACACCCACGACATTGAGGCAGCCTGGAAAGAAGGCGTAACGACAGAGTATGTTAATAGCAGTTAGATAACGAAAAAAACACATCTTCAAGTACTGTATATACTTGAAGATGTGTTTCTTTGGTCCAGACCCTGGAAATTAACTTTTACAACTATCTAAATAGGCTCTAATCAAGGCGCAAGACGGCTCCTCAGCACGTATGCGTTATAGCTTAGTGCCTACTGAAAATACGGAGCGGAACCACGACAGGTAGCCACCCTCTCTCAGTTCTACCAACAATAATGCGTAAAATCACTCTTCTGCAGTGTTTGACAAAGAGAAATAATAATCCTGCATTATTCACAAGTTTTATTTGACAGCCCTGTATCTCTTTAAATACAACCATTATTCAAAATAAAGACTTGCACCTAATGGGTGCAAAAAATATAGAAAAAAAGTCCCTTTTGTATTAGTGTTAAGTTGCAAACAAAATCACTTACAAAGAAGACTTTCTAATTTATTTTATTACAATCATGGTACGATGGAGAACTTCATCAAAGAAGGCAAAATGGTTTTGAATTTGACCGCATGAGTAGCACTAGCTTTGCAGCAAATAGAAACAAGCTACAGATTTCAATGCTTGCCTATAACTTTAACAATTGGTTCAGAAGATTATGTATGGCAAAAGATGTGCAGAGCTTTCAAATGGAAACCATTCGCAAAAAAGTTATTAAGGTTGCTGTCAAAGTAGCTAGACACGCTCGTAAAGTAACATTTAAACTCTGTAGTAGCCACCCATACAAGCATCTATTTGAAGAGATAATGCAAAATCTATGTGCTTTACCGTTAGTGGAATAAGACCTTTAAAATCGCATAAATCTCTAGCTCATAGGTTCTATGGGGAGGGGTAGACTCTATCCTTTTATAAGGATTCTGATCATTTAGAAGGTAAAAAACATCTCATATCTGACTAATAAATAGACTCGGATAGATATAAGGTGTCAAGATGTTTTTGTGAATAATACAGGCTTAAAATTTATTATTTTTATGTATAAATTTTATGGTTTTAGTTTATACATATAGCTATTTTATATCTTATGATCTAAGTCCATATTAGTAGATTTTTTTGTACTCTATGGGCAAACATACCTATTTATTTACCAGAAAAATAATATTTTTACAATAAAGGTGTTATAGTAGCTGTCATTTAGTGGCTTTTTATAACACTTTTTGTTTTGTATAAAATGAAATAATACATGATAGATAATCTGATTATATTGTGTGAATTGCACAATACACTAAATTAAGTGTAAAAAATGTAGTTAATATATAAAAATGACAAAAAATTCAATTAAAAATATGTGTAAAATAATGTATTATATGTAATATATTTTATAATAAAGAAATACAAATTCTGACATTAAATTAAAGTTTACCTAAAATTTTCAAGCAAAAACTGAATAGTACAAAGAAACACTAAAAATGAAGCAAATGTGTGATTAAAGAAAGAGAAGGATAAGAGGGTGAGATTAAATGAAGAAGATTATACTGAAGTATAAATTGCTATTTTCAATTGTTTTTATGCTTAAAATTTTAATAGGAATTATTTTTGTGTCTGTGTCAATTTGCTTACAGCGTATTGTAGATGCAGCAGTCTCAGGAAACTCCCAGCAATTTTATAGGACCATTTTATGGGCGATAGGCTATTTTGTGATTGTTGGGTTGATGGATTATCTTAATCGGACGATTGAAGCTTATTATATGACCAAGACACTATGTCACTTTAAGAAAAAAATTTTTAAGGGCTTATTTAGACAAGACTATACTAGCTTTTATAAGGAAAACACTTCGGTATATCTTTCGAGTTTGACAAATGACATCCATCTTATGGATAAGAATTATATTAATCCTGCATTAGGAATCGTTATGGATCTAGTGATCATTGTTGGAAGTACAGGGGTATTAATATGGTTTAATATCTGGATTGCTCTGGCCATGATTTTAACTTCAACTATCATTTTATTTATTCCTAAAGTATTTGGTAATAGGTTAGCATCTACAAGAGCCAGATATAGTGAGGGACTAAGTGAGTTAACTAAGAAATTAAAAGATATGTTTTTAGGATATGAGGTCGTTAAATCGTATCATATGGATGATCAGATCATAGAAGAGTTTCAAGAGTGCAATAAGGAAGTGGAGAAAAGAAATTATACGGCCATTGAAGCAACTTCTAGAACTAATGCATTGGCTAGCTATTTAAGCATTATGACACAATTAGTTGCTATAGGGTTAGGTGGATATTTTGTTATTAAAGGAAATTTGACAATAGGTACCTTGTTTGCCATTGTACAGCTTGGAGTTAATTTAGGAGAACCTATCACTATGATTATAGAAAAAATAACGATGATAAAAAGCATGCAAATTGTAAAAGACAGATTGCTGGCTTTTATAGATATTGAAGATGTAGATGAAAATAGATTTATTGAGTTAAAGGAATTTAAGAGTAGTATACAAGTTGAAGATGTGACATTTGGTTACGAAGAGGGGTATGACATATTAAAGAGTGTTTCTCTTCAGTTTGAAAAGAATAAGAAGTATGCCATTGTTGGAGCTAGTGGTAGTGGTAAATCTACTTTATTAAAGCTACTTTTAGACGAGTATATACCAAGGAGTGGACATATTACTATAGACGGTCAACAGTTACAGGAAGTTTTAAAGTCTTCGTTATACCAGCAATTAGCTATCATTCATCAGAATGTCTATTTGTTTGATAAATCCCTTAAAGAAAACATAACATTAGGGAAATGCTTTCAAGAATCTGAGATAGAAGAAGCAATGCAGAAGAGTGCTATAAATGAATTCTTAAATAAAAGGACCTATGGAGAGGACGAAACGCTAGGAGAGGATGGTAACAAGCTATCAGGTGGACAACGTCAAAGAGTAGCTATTGCTAGGGCTCTGATTCAGCGAAAGCCAATCTTGCTATTAGATGAATATACATCTTCATTAGATAGTAAAGTTGCTTATGCTATAGAAGATACAATACTTAATTTGCAAGATGTAACTGTTGTTTCTGTTACTCACAAGTTGATGGATAGCCTATTAAAAAGATATGACCGAATCATTGTGATGGAAGACGGACGAGTAGTAGAACAAGGGGGATTTCAAGAACTGCTAGAAAAGAGACAGGTGTTTTACAAACTTTATCATGCTGAACATCAAATGAAAAATACAGGAGAGGATGATACAGATGCTGTAAGTTAATGAACCTAGCATTCATTGGAACCTGCTGATAGACACTAATGAACTACCCGAAATAGGAGAAGTTACTAGAACAAGCTACCAGCTTTTGGACCATTTAGTAAGTGCATCTATAAAGAAGTTTGTAAAAGAAATACATCTTAGTGTGGAAGCATTTTTACTAAGCGGGCTATTTATACTTCTTAGTAAATATACACGACAAGAGGAGATTAGTATTGGGATATCTTTGGAGGAAATATTAGATGGCAAAGTACAGGATATACCAGTATATCCTGTGGTAGGAAATGTATTTGAAGATAAGATTTGTATGACATTTTATCAGGAAATCCAGAAGGAGTGTATAAGGAGCCTTGAGGAGAAAAGTGCGCAGGTAGCAGAAGTATGCTTTATGAAAGCACAACAATATAGAGAAGAAAGTTTATCGGGTAAGCTGGCGATAGTCATGAAAGAGGAGGGGGCAGGAGTTGCGTTAATTTGGCACTACGATACTACTCTTTTTACAAAGCAAGTCATTAAGAGGTTACAAAGACATTATCAAAAGCTACTAGAAGAGATGATACACAAGGCTTCTAAATCAGTTCAAACATTAACGATGCTAACAGAAGAAGATTCATTTCAAATAAAAAAGCACTTTAATAAGACCTGCAAGGTAGATACTGAGCAAACCATTATACAATGGTTTGAAGCAGAAGTAGAGAAGAATCCCAAAGGAATAGCCGCTATTTGCGAGGAGCAAACCATCACTTATGAGCAGTTAAATGAAAAGGCTAATCAAATAGCACATTATTTAAGAAACCAGGGTCTAAAACCCAATGATTATGTGGGTCTTATTATGCAACGTTCAATTAGGGTATTAGAAGGAATCCTAGGTATTCTAAAAGCTGGAGGAGCGTATGTTCCTATTGATCCTAAATATCCAGAAGAGAGAATTGAGTTCATTTTAAAAGATTGTAAGGCCAAATTAATTGTGGGGGACGTTTCTTTAGATCGTCTAAAGGGACCATGGAAAAAGGTAAATTTAGCAAAAATTAATATAAGCAAAGAACAATGGAGAGATAATCTTACAATAGTCAATAAACTAGATGATATAGCTTATTTAATTTATACCTCAGGAACAACTGGGAAACCTAAAGGTGTTATGATTACTCAACGTAATCTTTGCCACGTCGTTAGTGTTTATCAAAAGTGGTATCATATCACTTCTGAGGATATTCTGTTGCAGTTTGCAAGCATTTCCTTTGATCAATCGGTATGGGATATTTTTGGAGCTCTTTTAAGTGGGGCAACTGTGTGTATAGCAACAGATAAGTATATAGTGAACATGGAGGCTTTAGGAGCTTATATTAATGAGAAGCAAGTAACCTTTGCAGGCTTAACACCAACAGTTATTAATGAATTAGAGGCCAGTAGCTGTAGAAGTTTGAGGCTTCTAGAATCAGGTGGAGAACAGGCACGTTTAGATGTGCTTAAATACTGGAAAAATAATAGACAAGTTTATAATACCTACGGACCTACCGAATGTACTATTAATGCACTTTCTTATGAATATAAAGGGACTGAAAAAGGACGATTACCAATAGGTAAACCTGTAGGAGATACGCAGATATACATATTGGATTCCAAGGGAAGACTTCTACCTATAGGAGTGCCTGGTGAATTATGTATTGCCGGTACATGTGTTGCAAAAGGGTACTTAAATCACACAGAGCTAACAGAAGAAAAGTTCATTTCTAATCCCTTTGGAGAGGGAAAACTATATAGAACAGGTGACTTGGCAAGATGGCTAGATGATGGAAATGTGGATTACTTAGGACGTATAGATGAGCAAGTCAAGATTCGAGGATTGCGTATTGAATTAGAAGAAATTGAAATGGTCATCAGAAAATATCCATTCATTCAAGAGGCAGTAGTAGTAGTACAGAAAAATAAGTTTGATGAAAGCTATTTATGTGCTTATTTGGTATCAGAGCAACCTATAGACATAGATTTACTAAAGATACGACTGAAAGAAAATTTGCCAGATTATATGATTCCAAATGGAATGCTTCAGATACAATACATACCACGAACTACGAATGGTAAATTAGATAAGCGCCAATTGCCACCTATATCTTATGTTAGTAGTTATGTAGCGCCTGAGAATGAAGTAGAAGAAGCCATATGTAACCTATTTAGCCAGGTGTTAGGCGTAACGAGAGTAGGAGCGAATGACGACTTTTTCCAAATGGGAGGGCATAGTTTAAGAGCAACTAAGGTTATTAACGCTATTAAAAGTAAATATGAGATTGATTTAGACTTAAAACATATCTTTACTTATCCTACTGCAAAAGGTTTAAGCCAGCTTATTCAAAATAAACATAAACAGACCTTACCTAAAATAGCTATAGATTCTTTGGATAAGGCACCTCAACTAGATTGTTTCTTGGCATCTTCAGCGCAAAAGAGAATATATATTTTAACGAGTCTAGCTTCAAAAAGTATTAATTATAATATGCCAGAAGCGTTTCTTCTTAAAGGTAAATTAGAGATTAACCGCCTAGAAGAAGCCTTTCGAACGATTATTAGTAGACATGTTGCTTTTCGCACAAGTTTTATAATGCAAGAAGGTGAGGTAATTCAAAAAGTTCATGAAAGCGTTTCCTTTTGCTTAGATTATGAAGCGGTAGAGGATGATAAGCTAACTGGAGATATTCAATCATACATTCAGCCTTTCGATCTAACTAAGCCACCACTAATTAGGGCTAAGGTGTATGAATTGGAAAGGGAAAAGTATGTATTACTAATAGATGTACACCATATCATTGCAGATGGTTTTTCATGTGGTTTGGTTATAGAAGAACTGGGGAAATGCTATAACGGTGAAGAGTTACAAGAAGTAGCATTTCAGTATACAGATTACTCATATTGGCAACAAAGTGAGGCCTATAATGATAGGCTTAAGAAGCAAGAAGACTATTGGTTAAGGCATTTTAGTGGAGAAATCCCTATTCTAGAAATGCCTCTAGATAAGAATAGGCCTTATAAGCAGAGCTTTGAAGGTAATAGTCATTACCTAGAAGTATCACACACACTTATGAATGTACTTGATAAATTTTGTGAGCAAAATCGTATTACCCTGAATATGGTGCTATTAGCTGTTTATGCCGTTGTTTTAGCCAAGTATAGTGGGCAGGATGACTTAATTATAGGTATGCCAATCGCAGGGAGAGATCAAGAGGAATTACAAGGAATAGTAGGCATGTTTGTAAATACACTACCAATACGCTTATATCCCAGTGGGGATAAATCCTTTGGACAATTTTTAGAGGAAACAAAACAACAGCTATTAGAAGCTTATGATAATCAAAACTATCCTTTTGATAAATTAGCCGCTAAGCTTAATTTAGTAAAAGATGCTAGTCATAACCCTATATTTGATGTAGCCTTTGTTTTGCAAAATACTGAAGAAGAGTATTTAAGCTTAGAGGGGTTTATTACTACACCGTATATCATAGAGAACAAAGCATCGCGCTTCGACCTTACACTTGTTACACAGCCATTAGCAGACAAGTTGATATTTGAATTTAACTACTGCACTGACTTATATAATGAAGATACCATTAGTCGTTTAGCAGCAAGTTTTCAAATGGTTTTAGAGACCATTTTAGAACAATCAAATATTTTGCTCAAAGACATAGATGCAGTTAGCAACAGAGATAAGCATTATATGATGCTATTTAATAATGATTATAGCATTACAAGACAGTCGTATTTAGTACATGAATTATTTGAAGAGCAAGTGAGGTTATCACCTAATCAAATTGCTGTTCAACTAGAAGATAAGAAGTTAAGTTATCAAGAATTAGATGAAAAAGCTCATGCATTGGCATGCAAGTTACAAGGGTTAGGGGTAAAGAGAAATACAATAGTTGGTGTATTTGCGGAAACCTCCTTAGAAATGATTATAAGTTTGTTTGGAATCTTAAAGGCAGGAGGAGCGTATCTACCTATTGATCCTATTTACCCTAAAGAAAGGGTTAGTCATATTTTGCAAGATAGTGATGTGACGATACTACTAACTCAAGATAAATTAAAGTCAGTAGTAGATTTTAAGGGAACCATAATAGATATAGAAGATCCTTTGCTTTATAAAAAGGGGGATTTGTTAAAAAAAGATAATGAACCTAGTGATTTAGCTTACGTTATTTATACCTCTGGTTCTACAGGTAAACCTAAGGGTGTTATGGTAGCACATGAAAATGTAGTTAACACACTCTTATGGAGAAGAGCAGAATATGATTTTAATAGCAAGGATAAAGTATTACAAACATTTTCAGTTGCATTTGATGGATTTGTGGCTAGCTTTTTTTCACCTATTATTGCAGGTGCAACAACAATTTTTGTTACTAATAATAAGAGCAAAGACCCTAGTTATTTGGCAAAAGAGATTATACAAGAACATATTACTCACTTTGTAATGGTACCAGCCTTATATAAGAGTATCTTATTAAGTAGCCACCTAACTCCATATAACAATCAGTTGAAGGTAGTGTGTGTTGCTGGAGATAGATTAGATGTGGAGACGGTGAAGTTAAGTGAAAGGATACTTCCAGAAGTAGAATTAACTAATGAGTATGGTCCTACTGAAAATACAGTAGCTAGTACCATTTTAAGAGAAGTAAGTAGTCAAAGAAAAATAACAATAGGAAAGCCTATTAGCAATTGCCATGTTTACATAGTTGATAAATACCTTAAGCTTGTACCTATAGGTGTTAAGGGAGAAATTTGTGTTGGCGGAAGAGGTGTTGCTAAAGGCTATTTAAATCATGCGGAGTTAACCAAAGAAAAGTTTATAGAAAATCCATATTGTCCAGGAGAAAAGCTCTATCATACAGGAGATTTAGGAAGATGGCTATTTAACGGTGAGGTGGATTTTATAAGACGAATGGATGATCAAGTTCAAATCAGAGGGTACCGTGTAGAATTAGGTGAAATAGAAAACACAATTGTAGAGCTAGAAGGAATAAAAGAATGTGTTGTGCTACCTCAAATAGAAGGACAGAACACTCAGCTTTATGCGTATTATGTGGCATATGAACCCATACAGGTTAGAAGATTACGTAAGGCGTTAAAGTCCAGACTACCTTATTATATGGTACCAAGTTACTTTGTTAATGTATCTCAAATGCCTCTTACCCCTAACGGTAAAATTGATGAAAAAGCATTATTAAACTATCAACCCTCTAATGGAGTAGCTACAGAGGTAGAAAAGTTATCACCTATGGAAATGCAACTAAAGACAATATGTAAAACAAGCTTTAGTTGCCCAAGTATAAAAAAGGATGAGGACTTTTTTGAGATAGGTGCAGACTCATTAAGCCTTATTACGCTACAAGCGAACCTATTAAAGGAAGGTTGGGACATATCTATTGAGATACTTTATGCACATCGTACCGTGGAGGATTTAGCGAGCTATATAGAAAACCATAAGCTTATTTTAATACATAAGGAAATGGAAGAAGTAGCAAGTACACAGGAAACAGCAAGTGCAGTTTTACTAAAAGTAAGTATGCAAAGAAAAATGACCACCTATTTACATAGAAGCTTACCTATGTGCATTATACTGGCCTATGAAACCTACTATGGATGGTATTACAGCAATTTTGTTCAGATTTTTTCTTACAAAAATGAAAAAGGATATATTGAACTTAACTATCTAGAACCTTATGACAACTATGCAGATGTGGCAGATGTAATCTGCTTAGGCTATAACCTACTTAGTCATGAAGATAACATCATTACTTATATTCATGAAAATATCGATCGCGGCTATTATGTCATTTTACATTTGGATGAATATGACTTACCAAACAAATGGGCTTATAAAAAAGAACACTTTGTTCATAGTTCATTAATTTATGGGTATGACATTAGCAAAAAACTAATTTATCTTATCAGTTTCGATGACCAAATGACATTTAAACCTTTAATTTATGACGAAGCAACCATTATGAAAGCGTATGAGGCAGGAAAGTTATATTACAAAGAAAGTGCGCATTGGTGTGAATGGTCTGCGCTGCAGCTCATTAAACCCAAAACACCAGAGCAAGCATTTCCTTTTAGCTTAAGACGATTCAAGGAAAAGTTAAGCGATTATATAGAAGGATATAGTGATGGATATACACTGTATAATTTGGGACTTCCTGTTAAGTTTGTTGCTTATGGGACTAAAGTTTATGATGTAATGCTTGAAGGGCTAGAAAATACGTTAGAAGAAAAAATTTGCATTGATTATCGTGCTATTCATTTGATCTATGAACATAAGGTAGGCCTATTAGAACGCTTTAGCTATATTGGTGAGCACTATCATGTCACTTTAGAATTTACAGATACTTATGAAGCTTATAAAGGATTAGTACAAGCCTTTAACGTAGTAAGGTTGAAGTTTAAGGCCTTGCAAGATTTAGACATTCCTTTAGATAAGGGGCAAAAAGAAACAATCTTAAATACTATTAATGAACTTAAGCAAATGTCTAAGAAAGAAGAGACTTTGCTGCGAAAGCTTTTAACATATACTCCAGATGTGAAAAGCACAAATTAGAAAGGAGGGAGGGGGATGATTAAATATAGTTTTATTATTCCTACATACAACAATGAAAAGCTTCTAAGAAATGCCTTATTTGCATTAAACCACCAGACACCCATAGACAGAGATGATTATGAGGTTATCGTTGTTGATGATGGTTCAGATAGAGATACCTATGAAGCTATTAACAATATTAATAAGAAATATAGCATGAAGTATGTTTATCTAGAAAGAAATGAGATGTCTAGTAGGGCTAAAGCCAGGAATGCTGGAATTGCAAAGGCAGAAGGGGAATACATCGTTTTTATTGATGCAGATATAATTGTTAAACCTAATTTTTTGGAGGAAATAGACCGTTGTTATCGCTTGAAGAAAGATATGATAGTGGTAGGAACGAGAATCTTACTACAAGAACCGGCAGAGGATATGGCAGGTGAAAACGGTAGCCTATTTGATAATGACTATTTTAAAGATAAGGGGGCAATACCTGAATTTCGAGAAGAGGTATTTAATGATTTATCATATAATGCAGCAACAATGAAAGCACCCTTTTTATATTGTTTTACATGTAATCTAGCAGTTCCTAAAATATGGCTTAATAAAGTTAATGGTTTTGATGAGGATCTAAAAAAGTGGGGAATAGAAGATATTGAACTTATATACCGTATGTATGAATTAGGTTTAAAAATTGTTTTTAATAGTAAAAATCAAGTTGTTCATCAATTCCACGGTATTAAGCAAGGCAAGTTTGTACAAAAGAATCAAGAAGAAGAGGTGGATTACAATTCTGAAGTCTTTATAAAAAAACATCCACAAGCTATGGGACTAGATAATGATAAGCTAAAACAATTATTTAGAAGTATTGCAACAAGGTATAAATCTATAGAAACACCTTTATCTTCTACAGAAAATTGCATGATTATTAACTTTAAGGAAGAAGAAACATTAGAGGAAATAAAGGAAGTAATACAGCAAGCTTTAGAGTTAGAAACGACCAATATCATTATTTATGATTATGTAGAAACAACAGATTTAGATATCTGGATACAATTACAAGATGTTCGTGGAAAAGTGGTGAAGTATTATCCTGTCTCTAAGCAAACCAAAGAAATAGAAGAGGTGTGTGACAATCAGATTTGAAGCATAAAGAGTGAGCCTAGCGGTACTAAAAGATATAAATTTAACAACAAAACTAAAAAATTATAAACAATATAACAAATAGAAAAGAGGAATAAAGTATGAATTTATCAGAGTACTTGTTAAAGCATCAGTACAGTGATCGTATAGCTGTAAAATATAAGGAACAAGCAATAACATACCGTCATCTTAATCAAAAGTGTTATGCACTTTCAGAAATTCTAACCCAAGAAACTTCGGAGTTAATAGGCTTATTTATACCTAATTCTATTAATTATGTTATAGGTTACTATGGAATTTTATATGCAGGGAAAATCATTGTATCCTTTAATACACAATTAACAGAGAATGAAGTATTAGATATTATGACAGAAAGCCAGACACAAGCTATAGTGACACTAAGTGAGTACAGGGAAAAGTTTCAGAATTTAGAAAAGCAGATGCACATTATCTACATCGATGAATTGCCACTTGAGATATCTACTATGCCATCAGAAATAGTCCTTGAAAATCAAGGCGATGGAAATCAAGGAGCTATTATTTTCCCAACATCAGGTACCACTGGTGACTCTAAGCTAGTAATGCATAGTCATAATCATCTTGCTGAGAGTATAGTTGCTTTTAGAGAGTATATCCCTATGACAGAGGAAGACATATCACTTATTATAGTACCACTATGTGCTGCATTTATAAATGTGCAACAATTACTATTCAATATTTGTATTGGGTTAACCAGTATTATGTATGATGGAAAAATTCGTATTAATAAATTTTTTAATATAGTAGACACAGAAAAAGTTACAAGTTGTGCTATGGTACCTTCTTTACTAAAGTCAATTGCAACTTCCTATGATCCAATGAGACATCAAATCGCTTCATTAGAATGTGTGCTCATAGGTGGAGAGAAAATCGATGAAGAGACCTTTAACCTAATTAAGGAAAAAATACAACCAACTAAGATGCTGCAATTATATGGAATGTCAGAAGCAGCAGCTATATGTCATAAGAAATATGATGATTGGGATCATAAAGGAGAGTCGGTAGGAAAAGCATTTAAAAATGTACAAATTAAGATAGTGGATGATCAAGGCAAGAGCTTACCTAATAATGTGCCAGGTGAAATCATCATTAAAAGTCCGTATATTATGTTAGGGTACTATGGTAGAGAAGGCGCGTTGTCAGAAGACGGTTGGTTCCGTACAGGAGACATAGGAGAAATGGATGAAGAAGGCTATGTTTGGATTAAAGGTAGAAAGAAGAACGTTATTATTTCAGGAGGACGTAATATCTTCCCAGAAGAAGTAGAATTTATTATTCAGAAGCACGAAATGATTAGCGAAATAAAGGTTTATGCAGAAGTAAGTAAAAGTGTTGGAGAAATAGTAGTAGCCGAAGTAGTAATCGCACCAGGTAAAGTATTTGATTTACAAGTTTTATTAGACTATTGCAAGGGAGTACTAGCTAGTTACAAGACACCAAAAAAGTTCTATTGTGTAGATAGTATAGAAAAAACAGCATCTAATAAAATAAAAAGGAGATAAAAATGGAAGTTAGAGATAGATTAAGAGAGATAGTAGCAAGCGTTACAGAAACCCAGCAGAGAAACATCCTAGATGAGAGTCTATTAAAATACGATTTAATAATCACCTCTATCAGCTTTATAAAGTTGATAACATTAATTGAAGATGAGTTTGAAATCCAAGTGGAGGATGACGACTTAGATATTGAAGATGATATGAGTTTTAATAGCCTTTGTTTAAAAATAGAAGAAATTATACGAAGAAATCAGTAATAAGTCTAGAAAAACAATGCTTTGAATAGGGGGGATACGATGTCAAAGGAACTATTAGAGAAGGAATATTACTTCGATAAAGAAGGCAAGAAAGATATGTTTTATGATATGAGCTATTATTGTTTACTAACATGTGCTTATGAAATTGCCAAGAATCAAACGAACAGAGCGGATGAGCTAATTTATTCTTTAATCGATGATTTATCCTTGTTCATCATATTAAATGAAAAAAACAAGATCAAAGAAATATTCACCAATTCTATAGAAGAAATGCAATATAACTACATAGTGAATGATTATAAAGAGGAAAATGAAGCAGCAATTCCTTTGCTACAAAGCTTACTAGATTCTGGGGAAGCTGTCATTGTACATACTATAACAGAATTATTGGACTTTAGTATTAACTATACTCTGGGATATAATATTGAAGAATTTGAACCAGGTCATGTATTTCTTATCTTACATTACGACGAAGAAAATTATTATTACTTAGAAGATCCTTTTGCACAAATTAATTATGATTATTTTATTCCTTATAAAGGAAGAAAAGATATTGGGGTAATGGCTAAGGATAAAATGAATGAGATATTTAAGCATTATTTAAGATGTCATACCATAAGTTTCAACTGGGACCAAGAGGACTTGCTCCAAACTAGAGTTAAAGCTACTATCGAAGAGTCTATCAAGAGTTATTCAAAGCCGGAAGAAACATTAGAAACAGGGAATGTCCAGTACACAGGAAGAGCAGCTATCTGTAAATTAATGGAGCTAAGCGAAGGTGAAGGCATTGATTTAAATGCAGGAGTGGAAGGTGAATCTGTTAATCTACTAGGCTTTTTACCTTGGCTATTTTCAATATTAGACAAGAAACGAAGACTATTAGCACTAGGCCTGCAGCTATTAGTGAAACAAGAAAAGGTTATGGGTGTAGATGAAAGATTATTTGAAGCACTAAAGAAGTCAGAAAAATTATGGGTGAAGTGCAAGAACTTAATTGAAAAAAACAAGATAAGAGGAAAAGAAAGATTTGATAGTACATATAGCTCTATTTTAAAAGAAATCTTAGAGGTAGAAGACGTATTAAATGAGTTACTAGAAAACACAGAATTTATAGGATGTAGCAATTGAGCTGTTGCTATTTCGTAAGGGAATCTAATTATGGCAGAAATTTATATGGTAGATATTAATGAACCAATAAGTAACGATTTATATCAACAGTTATTTAATTATGTTTCGAACGAAAGAAAAGCAAGAGTTAATAGATATAAATTCGAAGCAGATGCTAAAAGGAGCTTATATGCAGGTGTTTTAGTAAACTATTTAGTTTGTACGAAGTTACATCTTAAAAAAGAAGAAGTACATCTTGAATACAATGAGTATGGAAAACCCTACTTAAGCAATAGTACAAATCAATTTTTTAATATTTCGCATTCAGGAAAGTGGGTGGTATGTGCATGGAGTAATAAGGAAATTGGTGTGGATATACAGCAAATAGAAGCAGCTGATTTAGACATTGCTAGAAGATTTTTTTTAAAAGAAGAGTATCTATCTATTGCAAAACTAAAAGGACGTCAACAAAGAGAGGCATTTTATACATTATGGACCTTAAAAGAAAGCTATATTAAGTATAAAGGAAGGGGACTAGCCATACCAATAAACTCTTTTCAATTAATTTACGAAAAGGAACATGCCTTTATAAGAACACAAGAAACAAACGCCGTTATGCTACACATGATCAATATAGATGAGGAACATAAATTAGCGGTATGTACAGAAGATAGTGAAATGGCATCTACAACATACATGTCTTTAGAAACTATTTATACAAAATTAGATAAGCTACATAACTAAAAGTTACCTCTATTTTTTATCACAATAACAGAGAGGGTTACTTTTAATAACAACTTGCTCAATAAGTTGTATTTTTGATAATTATATTTTAAATGTAGGAGATGAGGGTTATGATTAAGCATATTGTTGCGTGGAATTTTATAGAGGGTCTTTCTAACGCGGACAAGCATGTAAATGCAGAAAAGATTAAGCAGGAATTAGAGGGGTTAAAATTACTTATTCCAGGAATAATCTCAATGAAGGTAGTTACTGAGCCCCTAAAAACAGGAGATTTTGATTTTATATTAATTAGTGAATTTGAATCTGAGGAAGCTTTGGCTTCTTACCAGACCCATAAGGAGCATCAAAGGATAAGTCAGTTTGGAAGGTCTATTTTATGTAATCGAAAATGTATAGATTTCCAAATGGAGAGTGAGTAAAAGGTATTTTTATTCCCTAACAGGTACTATCCGTTATTTGTTTTAATAGAAAAAGTAAAAGAACATCAAGTGGCATGGTACACATCTGATGTTCTTTTACTTTTTATTTAGCTAGTTTGCCATTAACATAGAGTTTATAGCCATTTGTAGTGATGTTAGCTAAATCTCCATTGAACTCACTGAGATAAGAATCTCCAGTTAAAGTCCATTTACTAGTGGCATCTAATGTTAATTTGACTGTACCGGTATTTTTTTCTTCATTAATAGAGCCAGTTAATTGAGTATTTTCAGCCACCCTCTCTCAGTTCCGCCCAAATAGCACGTAAAGTCCAAGGCAAATTTCGATTTGTGTATCACTACATAAAATTAATGTTTTTAAGAAGAGTGCAATGATAATTTACGCATATTTTTAAAACAAAAGCCAAAGGATACTAGAGTACCTATACCCCATCCAAGAGGGATAGAGTACCAGATGGCGCTATAGCCAAACCAATGTGCTAGTATGTAAGCTGCACCTACACGAACAAATAAGTCTGTAAGAGTAGCAGTTGTAAAACCAAGCATATAAGCTGAGCCACGAAGTATACCGTTGTTAACTAGAAGTACAGCGCAGGCAAAGTAACCGGCAGATACAATGATCATATAAGAAGTACCAATACTGATAACATCCTTAATAAGTGTGGGATCGGTTTTGCTATCAAGGAAAATGCCGATGAGAGTAGGACTGAATACGAGACAGATGATGAAAGTTACAATGCAGTAAGTGAGCATAACGAGCAAGGAAGAAGTATATCCCTTTTTAACACGTTCAGGCTTTTGACCGCCTAGGTTTTGAGCCGTGAAGTTTGAAACTGCATTTCCCATACTAATAATAACAATCTTAAAGAACGAATCAATTTTGATAGCTGCTGAGTAACCGTAAAGTACAGTTGTACCATAAGAGTTAACTAAAGCTTGGACTAGTAGCTGTCCGATGGAAACAATGGATTGTTGAAGAATACTAGGGATGGCAATATGGCTAATATGTCCTAATATAGACCAACTGAAATACTCATAGTGTTTAGTAGTCTTAAGCTTTTTGATGCGTCCTATCAAGCAGCTAATAGATAAGATAGAAGAAATACCTTGAGCGATAAAAGTAGCCCAAGCTACGCCAGCCACACCTAAGCCGAAATGAGCCACAAATACATAGTCTAAAACTACATTAAACAAAGAAGAAAAAATAAGAAAATAGAGAGGTGTTTTCGAATCACCTAAACCATTAAAAATAGAGGTAGTAATATTGTAAACAAAGAGAAAAATAAGCCCCCATATGTAAATGCGAAGATAGAGAGCACTATCTCCAAAAATATCTGGAGGAGTGTTCATTAAATGCATCAAGGGATTACAAATGATAGTACCTAATAGGGTAAGGCCTAAACTTAAAATAATAATTGTAATAATGGAAGTAGTAATAGTCGTTTTGAGTTTGGCATAGTCCTTGGCACCAAAAAAATTGGAAACAATAACACTGCAACCAACACCACTTCCTGTAGCAATAGCAATGAATAACATTGTAATAGGATAAGATGCTCCTACGGCAGCAACAGCATTAGAACCAGCAAATTGTCCAGCGATGACACTATCTGCAATATTATAAAATTGTTGAAACATACCACTAAGCATCATAGGGAAAGCAAAACCTAGTAACACCTTTGAAGGTGTCCCTTCTGTCATATCCTTCATCATCATCAAACTCCTTATGTCAGTATTAAAATGTGAAAACACTTTCCTATTATATTCTTTTCTGCTAAAAAATTCACTCTATTTCAAGGGGATTCACCAATCTCTTGGCTTTTTATCTTAATATTTAAATGTTATAAAGTTTCTTTCATATACTAGTAGCAATATAAAGTAATATCTGATATACTAATGATGTTTAAAAGATAATTATTATTAAAAATGTAATTAACTGAAAACAAATATAACTGATGTTATTTTTCATTAAGGGGGGCTTAAGATGAAAAAATATTTTTATGCGTCATTTACCTATTTGATTTTGGGTCTTATAGCAGGTATATTTTATAGAGAACTAACTAAGATGTCTAACTTTACAGGAGAAACAGTATTAAGTGGTGTGCATACACATCTGTTAGTACTAGGTTTTATCTTTTTCTTAGTTATTTTACTCCTAGATAAGAGCTTTCAGTTATCACAACTTAGAAGTGTGAAAGCGTGGTTTGTTACTTATCAAGTTGGATTAGTAACAATGACAGCAACTATGGTAGCAAGAGGAGTAGCACAGGTAAAAGGATTTGATATAGCAGGCTTAAATCACATGGCTGGATTAAGTCATACTTTATTAGCTATTGCTTTAATTTGGCTTATGGTGCTCTTAGGCAAGGCTATTAAAACGGAAAAATAATGTGGAAAACACGTCTTCAAAGAGCTTATTAAAGTAAGCTGAAGACGTGTTTTTATTAATTTGGAAACCAATTAATCAATATGATAACGACAGAGTTCTTATTTTAAATGAAGTTTTAAGGCCAATTGAAATTTAGTAATCAGTATCTAGGAATGGTTTTAAAGACAAGTTTCAAGAATCTTAGGGAGTTCACCTATAAAATAAAGAGAGCCAAAAGCAATAATAACACTTTCTTCATCAGCTAGAGAAAGGGCTAGCTCAGTACCTTCTTTAAGAGTAGCTGCAGCAAATACTTGAGGACAGTAATTCTGAATTTGCTTTTGCAGTAAATCTGCCCTTATAGCTCTAGTGCTAGGTGGTGTAACTAAAATAGCAATCTGACCTAGGGGCATAGTAAGTTCTAGGACTTGATGATAGTCCTTATCTTTTAAGCTTCCAAATAAATAAATGATTTTCTTACCTTTAAAGTAGTAAGTAATAGCATCTCTCAGTGCCAGAGCACCCTGAACGTTATGAGCGCCATCTATAAGGAAAAGAGGTTTATGATGGATAATATCCAAACGACCAGGCCAGTTGGCTTTGGCTAAACCTTTATAAATAGCTTCAGATCTTATAGTAAAGCCTAAATATAGAAGGACCTCTATCACTTCTATGGCAAGAGCAGCATTGTAGCATTGATGCTTACCTAATAATTGAATAGAGAGTTTTTGATAGTTCTTGTAATTAAAGACCTGTCCCTCTAAGGTATTATTAATAAAAGTAAGTTCTTTTAAATCGCAGAAGTAAAGAGGGGCATTTTGCATTTGGCAGGTAGAGGTGATGACGTCTAAAACCTCTGGTTCTTGAGGATAACTAATAGTAGGAATAGAAGGTTTGATAATACCAGCTTTTTCGTAAGCTATTTCTTTTAAGGTACTTCCTAACCTTTGAACATGATCATAAGAGATAGTAGTGAGGACGGCGCAGAGAGGAGCTGTAATAATATTAGTTGCATCATGTCTCCCGCCTAAACCTGTTTCAAGAACCACCACATCACAGTTGTTTTCTTTATAATAAAGAAAGGCGATGGCTGTAAGAACTTCAAAATAAGTAAATAAAGACTTATTTTGAAACTTTGAAGCAGCTTCACGTACTTGAAAAAGGAGTCTTTCAAAGTCTTTTTCTGAGATAAGAATGTCTCCGATACGTATACGTTCAGTGACGCTAACTAAGTCGGGAGAAGTATAAAGGCCTATTTTGTAGCCTGCTTCTTGCAAGATAGCAGAGATCAAGCTAGCTACAGAGCCTTTACCATTAGTGCCTGCTAGATGAACACATTTTAATTTTTCTTGAGGGTTACCTAATATTTCTAGGAGCTCTTTAAATCTATGTAGATTTGAATGAGTACTAGAAGTACTCAATAATTCAAGATAAGCATTAGTTTCTTTTGTGAACACAGTTATCACCTCATTAAAGTATGTAGCTATTATAAGAAAATAATCTTCTTCTTTCAATAGATAGTAAAATATAAAAAGTATAGGAAAATATTTATTTAAAAATTTTAATATGTTAGAATATTATTTACGATATAATTTCAAACAGGATAGCGTATAGGGGGAGAATAATGAACACAGCCTTACAAAAAGTGTTAGAGAATATGGAATCAGTGATTATAGGGGAAAAAGAGAACTTAGAATATTTATTAGTAGCTTTGCTAAGTGAAGGCCATGTCTTATTGGAGGGTCTGCCAGGTGTGGGAAAAACGAAATTAGCTCTAGCGCTGAGCAAAAGCATAGATGGAGAATTTAAAAGGGTGCAATTCACCCCAGATGTACTTCCTTCTGATATAACGGGCTATTATTTATATAATCGTATGACAGGTGAGATGGATTACAAAGAAGGAGCTGCACTATGCAATTTCTTACTAGCAGATGAGATTAATAGAGCTTCTCCTAGAGTACAATCAAGCCTTTTAGAAGCCATGGAAGAAAGGCAAGTAACCATTGAAGGAGAAACTAGAAGATTACCATCACCTTTTATGGTTATTGCTACGCAAAATGCTGTAGAAAATGAAGGAACTTATCCTTTGCCAGAAGCGCAGTTAGATAGGTTTTTTATGAAACTTTATATTACCTATCCTGTAAGAAGGGATTGGAGAGAGATTCTAAATCGCTATGAGTATGAAGATCCTATGGGTAAGTTAGCGCCGGTGATGTCGAATCAGACTTTATTAAATCTTAGAGAACAAGCAAAAGAAGTGTTGGTAAATGAAAAGTTAAAGGATTACTTATTGGATGTAATAGAAGCTATTGCAAATCATGAAGCTATAAAAATAGGGATAAATCCTAGAGGAAGTCTAGCACTAATAAAAGGAGCAAAGGCTTGGGCTCTATTAAACGGCAGGGACTATGTCATTCCAGATGATGTTCAGAAAGTGATTGTGCCTATTATAGGTCATCGTATACGTCTTAAATCTGGCTATGAAGCATCATTAGAGCATGTAGAGCGTATTATTAAAGAAGCTCTTAGAAAGGTTCAAATTGTGGTGTAAGCATGAATAAAAAGAAAAATAAGGTAGCACCTAATTATCTATTTATACTGGTGATTTTGTATTTGGTGGTTACCCTTTATTTGAAGACCGATGCTACTTATATGAAGTTTTTAACGATTTGTATAATAGGGGTAGTAGTATCTGGGCTTCATGTTATTTTAGTTAAGCCTCATTTAAGTTTTTCTATAAAGGATGACACTAGGGTTCGGATTAATAAAAAAGAAGGGGTAGGGTTAATCTTAAGTATTCAAAATAAATCATGGTTACAAAGCCCCTATATTTATATTTTCTTAAAGCCAACGTATCATGCTATTTCAAAGCAATATAAAAGTATATGTATGACGTTGCCGCCACATACAACAAAGGAAATAGTCCTAGATTACATAGGTGAGTATAGTGGAAAAGATTTTATGGGAATAGAAGAGATTATAGTTCAAGATTATTTCGGACTTATAAAATGGCGAATAATTTGCTGTTTGCAAAAAGAAGTTAATGTATTACCACAAGCTATGCCTTTAGGAAAAATGGAATATCTTTTGAATAGGATAAAGGTAAAAGCTCAGGCTGAAGATCAGATACCGGTTATAAGTAGTGATGGAGAGGTTTGCCATGAGTTAGCGCCTTATGTAGAAGGGGATTCTTTAAAATTAATGCATTGGAAGCTGCTAGCTAGGCGTGACATCTATATGGTACGTCAAAGAGAAGAACATGCAGTAATAAAAAGGGAATATCTTTTTATACTTGATTCTATTTGTGAGGAAGCAGAAGAAGAAAACAGGGCTAAATTAGTTGATAAAGTCTTAGTAGCATGTATTTCTTGTGCCTATGCTTTTTTAAAGCAAGAAGAAAAGGTTACCCTTATTTACAAAGAAGAAAATGCATGGAAACAGTTTACTTTATCTGAGATTACGGCGGTAGAGCAATTAGCCACTCTATTAAGTAGCTATACAGGAAGAGGGGACCGAGTAGGAGAAGAAAGATGGCCTTACGCCTATTTGAAGCAGAATTATCCTTTTGAAATAAGTAAGTTGTTTTTAACACCTACCTTGAGTAGAAACCTGGGAGAGCAACTAGAAGACGAGAAATATTTAAATATACTAGAAATGAAAAGAAGCCCTTGGTCTGGAGAAGGTCTGTTAAATACTTGGTATTTAGCAGAGGAGTTTGAGGTGAAAAGGTATGTTTAAAGAAGATACTAAGGAAATACAGCTTCAAGTTTTTAAGATGATTATGATAAGTCTTGTTTTGGCTATAAGTCTAATCATGTTCTTTGACTATGAACCTATTTCTACTACCTTGGGGATGCTCTTTGTCAATTTATCACTTTTGGCAGCTTACTTCTATACCACCAGAATGCAAAGGCCTATTTTGTTTACGACAGTATTTATTTTCTACTTGTGCCTAGGTCTATATAGTTGGAGGTACTTAGAGAATAAAGTAGTTATGAATGGCTTATTAGGGCTTTTTATTCAAGCAGGAACAAGCACTCTATTATTTCTTGGTTGCATTTCTATTGTATTTCTGGAGATAAAGGATCTAGTACAGGTAGTAAAACGAAGAATAGATAGATGGTTTCCACCACTTTATATTTTAGTCTTTGGTATATTTATAATTTTAGAAGTTAATGAGCAGGTAAGCGTAGATTTAAAAAGAGCTAGCTTATTTATTTTGAGTCTAGGACTTATTTTTGTGAGCTTTTATAAAAATGATAAGAAGCCTTCTGACACGGTATATTATGATGTAACGCTAAAAGGTTATTTGAGACATCTAACAATCATGTTATTTGTTATTCTCATAGGGTTAAAAGTAGTACCACAGTTAGAATACTTACCGGGAGCTAAGTGGCTACAACAATATAATAAAAGTTTAATCGGTGATTTACCCAGTAGTGTTAAATTAGATAGAAGACCTAGTCTTTCAGAAAATATCCTTTTTGAAGTACAAAGTGAAGAACCTTTATATTTAAGGGAAATAGCCTATAGCCACTATGACAGAGGTGTATGGAGCATTGATAAGTCGGATACAAGACTGACAAAAATAAGCTCCAATAGCTTTTTAGGGGAATATGACTTGTTTTTGAAAATTACAGAGCCTTATTTGGAGAAAGAAAATATTCCTATTGAAGGAGATAAAAGTGCTTATATATATGAGTTAAATAACTATAGACATTATTTAACTGTTAATGGATTAACAGGTATTTATACGAATGATGATAGTGTGTTAGTGGCGGGAGATATCAATAATATTTGTTTTCAGGAGGGAGAAGATAGAAAACAAGTAGGATATACCATTAACTATGTTGCTAAAAATCCTGAGATAGTGAAAATATTTAGATATCCAGATGGTGTTGGAAATAGGGAGGATTGGTTAGACTGGTTAGAAGTACTTAGGGGAGATATACGTAATAATACAGAACCTTTATTTATGTCAGAGGAAACATATAATAGGTTAAGGACAAAGTATACACAGGTACCGGAGCAAATGGCTTACAACCTAAATAGTTTTGCTAAGGAACTTACTGGCGAAGCAATGAGCGATGTACAGAAGGCTAATACTATTGAAGCATACTTAAGAAATAGTGGTGAATATACCTATGTTTATGGGGCACCACAAAAGGATATAATGGCTGATCCTGTTTATGATTTTATATTTAATCAAAAGCAAGGTATTTGCCAAGACTTTGCCAGTGGGATGGTACTTTTATGTAGGAGCATTGGATTACCAACTAGATACGTATGTGGTTACTACTCTGAAGAAAAAGATGAGAAGGGCAAGTATATAATAAGAGAAAAGAATGCTCATGCCTTTGTAGAAGTTTATATATCAGGTTATGGATGGATGCTTTTTGACCCTACGCCAAGTAGTAGCCAAAGGGAGGAAGTAGGGAACCACGTAGCAGGTGTAGGAAACACGGGATTTGATGGCATAGGTGTGGAAAATGAACTTCTCAGCCTAGGGCGTAAACTTCTATTACCGATGTTGTTACTTATTCCTTTTGTTGTACTAGTTAGAGTGTTAAGTTATGCTTACTGGAAAAAGAAGCTTCTAGAGGGCTTGCCTGAAACAGCTATAAAGAGGTTGATAGAGGCAACACTTAAACTTCTAAGCCAATATGATTATGATATACTTCCGGGTGAAACCTATGAGCAGTTAAGTAGAAGATTATTAAAAGATCAAATAGATATAACGGCTATTACTAAGCCTTATGAAGCGTGTTTTTATGGTAGAAAGAGCTTGACAAAATTAGAAATTGAAGAAGTTTTGAGGGTTTATGAGTATTTAAGAAAGCGTAAAGCGTGGAAGAAGAGATAGAAAAAGGCTAATAACTAAGAGGAGGTTATTAGCTTTTTTGGGATTTTATTGAATTATAATACAAAAATAATGTTAAGAAAGAAAGGATTATGTCGAAATATATTGTAAGAATATTTAATATTAGGTAGTTGATTGGGAGTGGTGAAATGGAAAATAGTGTTGTTGATTTAAAAAGGGTAAATGGTTTTGTATTGGCACTTACCTTTATATTAAACCTCTGTTTAATAGTAGGCCAAATTGGTGAGATCGCTAAGGGGCAAAAGACGGTAACAACAGTAGCTATATTTGTTAGTGTTATTTTGGTTTATACAGGTATTATTTCTTTCGTTTATAAGAAAGATAAAGAAGGGCTTAAGTTTAAATATGCTGCTAGTATAGGTTTTTTTCTTATTTATGTATATAGTATGTTTACAACAACACGGGTGTTAGTTTATGTTTATATCATTCCTTTTATGATGTTATACTTCCTATACTTTGACTTGACTTTCATTAAAGTACTTGGGAGTGCGGTAGTATTAGCTAATACTGCTAGAGTTGGGTGGCTGATATTTATAGTACAAGCTAATAGTTCTAACTTGACTACGGATTATACAATTCAAATGGCTTCTATTGTTATGATTGTAGTTAGTTCAATTATAGGTACAAAATTATCTAATAGCATTAATGAGGAAAAAACGAGGGCGCTAGAAGAAGCTAAGGAGAAGCAAGAAGATATTCTGAAAAATGTTTTAAAAATAGCAAGTGAATTGGATCAACATTCAAATGCAGTAGGACAAACAATTACTGAATTAGAACAGTCAGGAAGTACTATTAATGATGCAGTAGGAGATATTTCTGCAGGAGCAGAGAAGGCAGTACTTAGTGCGCAAGAGCAAAGTAATTTAACTGAGCATATTCAAAACATAGTTGTGGATACTTCAGAAGCTTCAAAGAATATGGAAGAGATCTCTCATACTACTATAAAACAAATGGATGAAGGGGTTAAGATTGTTAAAGCTCTAAATGTGAAAACAGAAGTAATGAATGAGAACTGTGAAAGTGTTTATGAATCTATGATAGAATTACGAGATAAATCAAAAGAGATTAATGAAATCACTGAAGCTATTACGGCTATCTCTGCACAAACGAATATCCTTTCTTTAAATGCAGCGATTGAAAGTGCAAGAGCAGGAGAAGCAGGAAGAGGATTTGCAGTAGTAGCGGAAGAGGTTAGAAACCTAGCTAACCAGAGTGGTGAATTTGCTAGTCGTATTACAGCTATTGTTGATGAGCTTCAACAAGTAGTTGCTGCATCTGTTGAGGCAATGACTAGGCTAAAAGGAGCCAATGATGAGCAGAATGAGCTAATTGTAAATACAGGAGAAATCTTTAATGAAACGACTGAGTATATGAAAGAAGTTAGTGATCAAGTAAGTATTGTTACAGATAAGGTTAATGAGATGGTAGGGATTAATGAGCAGCTTATTAAAAATACCCAAGAGATTGCAGCTATAAGTGAGCAAACTCTAGTAGGTATAGAAATGACGACTGAAGCTACGATGCATAATAATAACTGCGTGCAAAGATCAAAAGAAATTGCTAGTGGATTAGTAGAGAGTGCAAAGGCTATGAAACAATATATTTAATTTGAATAAAATGAAGAGGACACTAGCCGTTTGACTAGTGTCCTCTTCATCTATTTTTAGGTGGAGTAAAATAAAATGACTATTTACCGTAGTAAGCTTTTTTGTATAGCTCTTCAAGTTCTGTTACTTTTGGAAGTCTAGGATTAGCTGTTGTACATTGATCTTCGAAAGCTTTGTAAGAAAGGTCTGATACTTTAGCTAAGAATTCTTTTTCGTCTACATTCATTTCTTTAATTGTGAATGGGATGTTAAGTTCTTTCATTAAGTCTTTAACTGCTTTAACAAGTGATGCAACCCCTTCTTCTGGAGTAGAAGCTTTAAGACCTAGCATTTTAGCAATGTCTTGGTATCTTTGTGGAGCGATGAACTTACCGTATTTAGGGAATGCCATAAATTTAGATGGGTTAGTTTCACCATTGTAAGCAATAACGTGTGGAAGAAGAATTGCATTTGCACGACCATGGGCGATATGGAATTCACCACCAAGTTTATGAGCGAGTGAGTGGTTAATACCAAGGAATGCATTTGTAAATGCCATACCTGCGATACATGATGCATTGTGCATTTTTTCTCTTGCTTCTGGGTCTTTAGCACCATTTTTGTATGAACGTGGTAAGTATTCAAATACAAGTTTAATAGCGTGAAGAGCAAGAGCATCTGTATAGTCAGAAGCTAAAACTGATACGTAAGCTTCGATAGCATGTGTAAGAACGTCAAGACCTGTGTCTGCTGTTGGGCTTGCTGGAACTGACATAACAAATTCTGGGTCAATGATAGCTACATCTGGTGTTAATTCGTAGTCAGCAAGTGGGTATTTCATATTCTTAGATTTATCAGAGATTACAGCGAAAGATGTTACTTCTGAACCTGTACCTGATGTTGTTGGAATAGAAACCATTTTTGCTTTTTTACCAAGTGTAGGGAATTTGTAAACACGTTTTCTGATATCCATGAATTTTTGAGCCATACCGATGAAGTCAGCTTCTGGGTGTTCGTAGAATAACCACATAGCTTTAGCAGCATCCATTGCAGAACCACCACCAAGAGCGATAATAACATCTGGTTGGAATGAGTTCATAACAGCTGTACCTTTTTTTACTGTTACTAAGTCTGGATCTGGTTCAACTTCGCTAAAGATTTCAATAGCAACTTTATTTAAATTTTTATTTAATTGGTAAGTTAATTTATCAACATAACCAAGTTTAACCATCATTGGGTCAGCTACGATCATTGCACGAGAGATGTCTGGCATTTTTGCTAAATATTGTACTGAACCTGCTTCAAAGTAGATTTTTTCTGGAATTTTAAACCATTGCATATTCACGCGTCTCTTAGCCACCCTTTTCTTATTGATTAAGTTTGAAGCTGTAACGTTTGATGATGTAGAGTTATGTCCGTAAGAACCACAGCCAAGTGTAAGTGAAGGCATAAGTGAGTTATAAACATCACCGATACCACCGAATGCTGATGGAGAGTTTACAATGATACGACAAGCTTTAAGACGTTTACCATATTCATCAATAAGGTCATTATTAGTTGTATGAATAACAGCTGTATGTCCAAGACCACCAAGTTCAACCATTGTTTCAGCTTTTACGATACCATCTTCAACATCTTTTGCTTTAACAACAGCAAGTACTGGAGAAAGTTTTTCTCTTGAAAGTGGGTAAGCTTCACCAACACCATCAATTTCACAGCAGATTACTTTAGTTTCTTTTGGAATAGTAATACCAGCAAGAGCTGCAATTTCATATGGATATTTACCAACGATAGCTGGACCTGCCATCATACGAACTGGGTCGATAACAACTGGTTCAAGTTTTTTAATTTCTTCTTTAGTAGCAAAGTAGCAACCTTGTTTTTTCATGAAAGCAACAGCTTGATCATAAACTGGTGCTTCAATGATAGCAGCTTGTTCAGATGCACAAATCATACCGTTATCAAATGATTTAGAAAGGATAAGGTCTGTAAGTGACTGTTCAAGATTAGCTGTTTTTTCAATGAAAGCAGGTACGTTACCAGGACCAACACCAAGAGCTGGTTTACCAGTAGAATAAGCAGCTTTAACCATTGCAGAACCACCAGTTGCAAGTACAGTTGCTACATCAGGATGATTCATAAGTGCATTTGTAGCTTCGATAGATGGTACATCAATCCATTGAACACAGTTTTCAGGTGCTCCAGCTTTGATAGCAGCATCTCTTACGATGATAGCAGCTTCACGAGAACAGTTTTGAGCAGCTGGATGGAAACCAAAGATGATTGGATTACGTGTTTTAGCACATGTGATAGCTTTGAACATTGTTGTAGAAGTTGGGTTTGTAGTTGGTGTAACACCAGCTACGATACCTACTGGTTCAGCAATTTCGATGTAACCTTCATCTTCGTTATCTTCAATAACACCTACAGTTTTTTCATGTTTAATACTGTGATAAATATACTCTGTTGCAAAGATATTCTTTGTAACTTTATCTTCAAAAATACCACGGCCTGTTTCTTCAACTGCCATCTTAGCAAGTTTCATTTGAGCGGATAAACCAGCAAGAGCCATAGCTTTAGTAATTTCGTCAACTTGTGCTTGATCGAGTTTCATGTACTCATCAAGAGCAACCTTCGCTTTTTGAACTAATTCGTCTACCATTTTTACAGCATCAACTACAGGTGCTTCTTCTTTAACTTTCTTGTTTTCAGACATTTTAATAGCCTCCTTTAATGTGATTGTATAATAGTGAGTGAAGATATATTGTTATATTTTTAACAATATAAAACACAAAAAATAATAAAACTTGTTAATGTATTGTGAATATATTGTGATGTTAACATGACATTGTAGCTTTGTCAATTTATTGATTGTTGTAAAATTATAAACTATTAATAAATATAAACAGGTAAAACGTTGGGATTTAGCACATAATTTTTTATAGAAACAAAAAGTAATTGTTAAATATCAAACAAAAAAATAAACAAAGATAATAGGGCATCAAAAAAGTATTGTCAATATGAATAATAAATAGATAATAAAAGTGAAAAAAATTTACATAATCTTTAAGAATTCAGATAATTGTGTGTTAATATAGACTATAAGAGGGAGGGGTTATAACGATATGTTTTGGCAAGTACAAACTAATATTGTAGTATCACTTATTTTAGGCATTATTATTGCACATGCTTTTTTTAGACTAGATAAATCGGAGCTGATTAATAGATTGTTTATGTATTTAATAGGACTCGATATACTTATAATGTTATTAGAGATAGGGAGTGTTATTTTTAATACAAAGAATTTATCTACTTTTAGGGTACTTCATCTAATAGTTAATATATTAGGATTTATTATAGTGCCAGTATTTTTACTTCTAGGGGTGTTATATTTTGAATGTTGGTTACAAAAGGCCCTGCGAGCAAAAATAAAATGTAATAGATGGATTTACGTTCCGGCTATTATCCTTTTTGTTTTAACCCTCATTAATATAAGGACAGGCTGGATTGCAACTGTAAGTTTGGAAAATGATTATATAAGAGGTCAGTTATTTTGGATAGTTCCCACAATTACCCTATTTTATTTAGGTTATGGCATTTTACTTATCTGGCGCTATCACAAAAGATTGACAGCTTATAAGTACATTATGGGGTTAATGTATTTTACTATTATCGCTTTGGTTGTAGGAGTTCAAATTGTTTGTGAAGACTATTTAACGATATGGAGTACAGTAGGTGGCTTATTAGTTTGTGCATATGTTTTTAACATTATAGATGGACTTCAATATGATGCACTCACAATGGTGGAAAATAAACAAAGTTATTTAAGTTACACTTCCAAATTAGCAAGGAAACAAAAATTAACTTTAACAGCTATTAATATAGATCTGGATGATTTTAAGATAATTAATGATCGATATGGACATCAAGAAGGTGATGAGGCTCTGAAAAATTTCTCTCAAATTCTAAGAGGTAGTTTTCCTTATAAGCACCGTATTTTTAGAATGGGTGGGGATGAATTCCTTATTTTAAGCGAGCAGCAAAATAAGAAACAGATGATAAAATACATGGAGAGATTTAAAGAACGGGTAAAAGTTTATAATGCTAGTAGCGGTAAAGTCTATGACTTGAAGTTTAGTTATGGCATGGATAGTTACAATAGTGATTATAAATGTGTAGAAGAATTTTTAAAGTATGTAGACAGTATGATGTACACTCAAAAGGAAAAAAAGAAAAGAAGAAGGATTTAACAAGGAGTTAACTTAAATCTAATAAAGAACAAACTCCGATTTAATATCTCCCTTTTATACTAAACGCATGAAATAAAGCAAATAGTAAAGGGGAAATAAGAATGAAACTTTCAAAGAAGATTTTTACAGCTATTTTATGTACAGCCCTTGTAGGCATAACAGCAGTGGGGACAATTGCAGTGCCAGCTAGAGCTAATACGACTAATATTGTACAGAGTGCTAAAGAGCAAACTTACAAAAAACCTAAATACATATTTAATTTTATTGGGGATGGTATGTCTTATGTACAAGTTAATTCTGCACAAATCTATAAAGGTGTAACTGAAAAAGGTGGTATTAACTTAGGCAAGCTAGCAGTATCCCAGTTTCCAGTATGTGGATCAGCTACAACCCAAGACTCTACATCTTTCGCCCCAGATTCAGCTTCTACAGCAACAGCTATTTCTAGCGGTGTTAAAACACATAGTGGTGTAATTGGTTACAATGCAGATAAGCAAACCAAACCAGAAAGTATTACAGAAAAGCTTAAAAAAGAAGGATATAAAATAGGGATAGTAAGTAGTGTATCTATAGATCATGCAACACCAGCAGCTTTTTATGCACATGCAGTATCTAGAAAGGATATGTATGATATCGCACTCCAGTTAGCAGATAGTAATTTTGATTATTTTGCGGGTGGTTCATTAGTACAGCCAAATGGTAAAAATGGTGATCAAAAAAGCGCATTTGAAATTATTGAAGAGAAAGGATACAACATTGTAGATACAAAGGAAGAAATTCTTTCACTTAATAGTGAGTCAGGTAAAGTATATGCTATTAATCCAGAGCTTCAAGACTCACAGGCTATGAGCTATGACTTAGATGCTAGTAAGGATAGTATTAGATTAAAGGATTTTGTTGAAAAAGGAATTGATGTTTTAGATAATGAAGATGGTTTCTTCATGATGGTAGAAGGAGGCAAGATTGACTGGGCAGGTCATGCTAATGATGCCAGATCTAATATTCAAGATGTTATTGCATTAGATGAAGCTATTGGGGTAGCAGTTGATTTTGCTAAAAAGCATCCAGAGGAAACACTTATTATTGTAACAGGGGATCATGAAACAGGCGGTATGACTATTGGATATTCTACAACAGGCTATAATACGGCATTTAACCTCTTAGCTAATCAGGATATGAGTTATGTAGCTTTTGATGAATTACTTGCAGAGTACAAAAAAGGGACTACAGCAGATAAGGCCAAAATCGAAGATGTACTTCCTCTTATTAAAAAGCACTTTGGTTTGGTGAGCCCAAGTAATGCTGCATCAGCTAAGGATTCAGCATTAGTATTAACTGAGTATGAATATAACAAATTAAAAGATGCCTTTGCTCAAACCATGAAAGATAGCAGTGAGCGCACTAATAATCAAGAAACAGGCATTTTATATGGTGGCTATGAGCCACTTACTGTGACACTCACACATATCTTAAATAATAAAGCAGGTATTGGTTGGACCTCTTACGCACATACAGGTGTACCTGTTCCAGTTTATGCAATGGGTGAAGGTGCTGAACTCTTTAGTGGTGCTTATGATAATACAGACATTTTCAATAAGTTAGTTGCTCTTTGTGAATTAAAATAGAGATTCACAAGTGTAGCAAACCTTTCATATGATAAGTGCCTTGCTGAAATGAGGTGAACACCGATTTTAGTAAGGCACTCTATTTTTAGCTAGAAAGAGGAAATTAGAATGCTGTTACAGAAAATGAGAGATAAGGAAGTTATTTTTTCCTTAGTGTGCATAGTGGTAATTATTATTTTATTAATGTTACCAACCGGTTTTGAAAAGCAAATTTATACCAATGCAGAGCATGTAAAGGTAAAGATTTTAGAGACCAATGAAAGTGGTATTTATAATAGTGGGATTTTAAAATTAGGAAGTCAAGTATGTCTTGTAGAGGTATTAGAGGGAACCTTTAAAGGAAGTCAGATCGAAGCTGCCAACTTATTATCAGGTAGATTAGAGGTTGATAAACTATTTGCAAAAGGGGATAAAGCACTAGCACTTATAGAAAAAACAGAAGATGGTCAGGTATTAGATGCTAATGTATTAGATTATTACCGTTTGAATTTAGAGTGGTTATTAGTTTTCTTATTTATGGGGGCCCTTATTTTATTTTCAGGTAAAACTGGGGTAAGAACGATCATTTCTTTTGTTGTTAGCCTTTTATGTATGTGGAAGGTATTAGTGCCTGGTTTATTAAATGGTTATAATCCTATGGTTCTAGGGCTCGTTATAGGAGTGACTATGGCTGTTATTACATTATTATTAGTAGCTGGTTTTACAGAGAAAGCCTACTGCGCCATATTAGGTATGAGTATTGCCTCTATAATGACCTGTTTAATGGCGATTGCTTTTGGTAACTTATTTAGAATCCATGGGGGTGTAATGCCTTGGTCAGAATCCTTATTATATTCAGGTTATCAACACTTAGACTTAACTAAGATTTATCAAGCTGCTATTTATTTATCTTGTTCAGGGGCTCTAGTGGATTTATCTGTAGATATTTCGGCAGCTATAGAAGAAGTAGTGGATAAAAAACCTACTATTTCGAGAAAAGAGATTTTATTGTCAGGTTTAAACATTGGACGCTCTGTAGTGGGTTCACAAACAACCACGCTGTTATTAGCTTATATGGGAAGCTTTATAACAATAATGATGGTTTATATGGCACAAGGTACCCCTATGGTAAGTATTCTTAATGGACAATCAATGGCTTCAGAGATTTTGCATACTTTAGTAGGGTGTTTAGGCCTTGTCATTGTATCTCCTATTACGGCTTTCATTTGTAGTTTAAGATATAAAAAGCATTAAAATGGAGAATAAAATCTATTAATAGGAGTACTATAACAATTAGGTTATAGTACTCCTATTAAAATTTAATAAAAAATAATTATAATCCCCAATAACAAAAAAGTTATTCACAAAATGTTGATAGATTACATAAAAGTGTGGATAAGTATAAATAAAATTAATAAATGCCGTAAAAAAGTTGTTGAAAAATGTGGATAATTTGTTGATGAAGAAAATGTGAATAATCGGGATAAGTATGTTAATATAAATTACATATAGAAGTTTTATAATTATTTTTTAGAATAAATAAATGTAGGATAGAAATAGGAGAAGCAAATGAAAGAAGCAGAAAATAGATTTCCCATAGAGATAATAATGCTGACATATATCATTATTTATGCGATGTATATAGTAACCTTTGGTAGAGGAAGTGAATTATTTTTTGTATTTTTTATTCTGGAAAGATTGATATCTTTTCAATATGATGAAGAGCTAGATGAGTACGTGGGGAATGTAGATCCAGAAAAGGTTTCGGGAAAAATGGTATTTGTTATTTTTGTGTTAACGTTTTCTCAGATCGGAATATTCATTTATGCATTCTTTAAATACCCTGGTTTGTTTATGTTTTTAATGATTGGAGAATTATTAGATCTTGTTAATAGAAAACTTAAGAAGTATATAAAAAGTAAAAGATAAGACTAAAATAGCGTCATTACACTATTAAGTGTAATGACGCTATTTTACTAAGATTAGGAGAGTATAAAAAAAGGCAGTTCAAGAAAGATAAGTAGACAATATCAAAAAATGTAGAAAATGCACTAAAATAATCAAAAAATGTACAGATGCTTAGGTAATATTAATATATAATCAATGTATCACGAGTAAATGGGAGGAATAACTTATGAAATTAGGACTTAAAAGAAAAGCTTGTATGCTTATGCTAGCAATGACAATGACAGCAGGAGCGGTAACAACACCTCTATATGCAGATAATATTAGTTTTAAAGAATTATTAGTAAAAACAGTAGCTATTATTGAGACAGAACCAAACTTTTCTGTTAATGGTGCATTCCATGAATTAGATTATGGGTATCTTTTAAAACCTATCATGAAAGATGGCAAATCAAGTGCTGATACAATGATGGCACCTTTAAGAGATATATTTGAAAAACTTGCTGCTACTTATAGCTATAATGAAAAAACAGGCGAAATCAAAATGAAGCTTAATGATACAACACTTACCATGAAGGTAGGAGAGACAGAAGCTAAACTTGATAATAAAACATTAAAAGCACCATACGCACCAGAGCTTGTAACAAATGAAGATGGAGGTAAGACACTTTACTTACCAGTTAAATTCGTTTTTGAAAGCTTAGATGCTAATGTAAGTTGGGATAGCAAAAGATGTCGTTTAGTGGCTACTTGTATTATGACACCAAGACAAGGTGGAGAGGACCTTAAAACAGGTGGAGACTGGACATTCGGCGCTTTGCTTAATAAAAAGGACAGCGAATATGGCAGCACAACAGCTAAAAAAGTAGCAGATAATATTGTTGCTTTCCAAAACAGCAATGGTGGTTGGATGAAGGTAGTAGATGCTGTAGATATGACACAGTCAATTAAAGACCAATCAGCTACACTTCTTAAATCTACAATTGATAATGATGCAACGATTACTCAAATGAGATACTTAGCTAAAGTATATACAGCTACAGGCAATAAAAAATATGCAGAAAGCTTTATGAAAGGCCTTAATTATTTAGTAGATGGTCAATATGATAATGGTGGTTGGGCACAATACTTCCCAGTAGCTACAGGTTACTTTAAGAATATTACTATTAATGATAATGCTATGGCCAATGTACTTGAACTCTTACTTGATGTAGTACAAGCAGATCCAGGATATGAATTTGTAACAAAAGAATACGCTGATAAAATTCCAGAAGTTCAAAAATGCATCGATAAAGGTATTCAATGTATTTTAGATTTACAAATTGAAGTAGATGGTGTAAAGACAGCATGGGCTTCTCAATACGATGAAGTAACACTTGAGCCTACTTTCGGTAGAGCTTATGAAATTCCATCTATTGCTACACAAGAAAGTGTAAGAGTAATGCAATTCTTAATGAGACTTGAAGATCCAAGCAAAGAAGTAGTTGAAGCAGTTAAAGCAGGTATGGCATGGCTTGATAAAGTTAAAATCGAAGGCAAGAAAATGACAACTATCACAGACTATAGCCTTGAATTTGGTTCAAATCGTGTACTTGTAGATGATCCAAAATCAACTATCTGGGCACGTTTCTATGAAATTGATAGTACCTTTAAACCAGTATTCTCTGGTAGAGATAGTGTTGTAAAATACAGCATGGAAGACATTTCTTATGAAAGAAGAAATAAATACAGCTGGTATGGTTCTTACTTAAAAGATGAAGTAAAAACACAATACAATGAATGGCTTAAAGCCATAGAAAAATAATACTTAAACAAGATAGAGAAGAAAATAGGATGCATACATAATAAGTTGGTCCCCCCAATTATATTATTTAATCATGCATAAAAAAGTACAATTACTTTAACGGACCATATTCCATTAAAATAATTGTACTTTTATTTTTCTAGACAATAATTTACATAGCATTTGGCCCATATGACTAAGCAAAGTGAAATTGTAGCGTTCACTTAAGTAATTGAGCTTAAGATGTGTATAGATACTATGATATAGAATTACGCAAGAAAGGGATTTTTAGATGAAGCATATTGATGCCATATAGTTGATAGAAATGAGAGGAGCGACGGAAGGTAGTCATCCCTTTTCATTTTCTCAATAACGCATCTTTAATAATGAATCTTTTACCCCATAAGCACATTCTTAAGAAATTGTAAGAAACCTATTTAGCCCTTTGTAATATCACTTTAATATAATCTATTTATAAAGGAGGCTAATCTCAGTTATAATAAACATAAGAATATATAGAAGGTGGGAAAAGCGTATGACGTATACCGTATTAGTTTGTGATGATGATAAGCTTATTGTTAACTCGATAGTCCTTCATTTACAGAAGGAAGGCTATCGCACATTAAAAGCTTACAACGGCGTAGAGGCTCTAGAGGCTATAGAAAAACAAGAGGTTCATCTTATATTAATGGATATTATGATGCCTCAGCTAGATGGTTTATCAGCTACGCTAAAAATAAGGCAGGAAAAAAATATTCCTATTATCATCTTATCAGCTAAAAGTGAAGATACGGATAAAATAGCAGGACTTAATTTAGGGGCAGATGACTATATTACAAAGCCCTTTAATACCTTTGAGCTTCTAGCGAGGGTAAGGTCTCAGCTAAGGCGTTATACTAAACTTGGAGCCATGCAGCAAACACCACAGCTTTTAATGACAGGTGGCTTGTGCATGGATACAGGTGCCAATACGGTTTATGTAGATGGGGAGCTAGTACGCCTAACACCTACAGAATACAAAATTTTGCAATATCTCATGATTAATATGGGGCAGGTCTTATCGATGCACCAAATCTATGAAAACGTATGGCACGATACCCCTTTTGCACCAGAGAATACGGTGGCGGTTCATATCCGTAGACTAAGAGAGAAAATTGAGATTAATCCCAAAGAACCAAAGTATATAAAGGTGGTGTGGGGTAGTGGATACCTGGTGGAAAAAATTAATTTATAGTAGCTGGCTTAAGACTATTGCTGTTCTAGGATTTTTCTTAGTAGGTTTTTTGACACTGTTTAGTTTTTTTAACAGTCAAGTAATACCGAGTCAAGATAGTATTTATAATACGTATTATTTTAATGAAGCCTTTATTCAAAAGGCAGGTTATGTAAGAGACTATATTGTACGTTACAGAAAGCCAGAGATTATAAGCAATATAACGGCAGAAGATATTCAGAAGTACAAAGAAGCTCATGGTGGTACACTAACTGATGAAGAAGCTCAGCAAAAAATTATGAAAGACCGAAAAGATTATCTGATGAGTATAGAGAGTGCTACCGGTAAAAGTAATATTAATGTGGACTTTTATGCTAAAAGCCTAAAAGATAATGTGGTGATTACTAATATGGATACTTCTATTGGTGAAGAGAAAATACTCCAGGATTTAACTCATAGAGAAGTATACTTAGTGGGTGATGGTCATTATATTAATAATGGAAGTAACGCTTTGATGAGTTATGGAAAATATGGAGATTATGACTATGATACGAATATATATGGGGTATACGGCAATCATTCAGTAACGCACTATGATTATTATAGAGGTGAAGGATTTGAGGATGAAGGCCAATATGAGGTTTATGTAGCCCTTAAACAACCACTTGAACCAGGAGATGTATTTTATACCTACGAGCAAAATTTTGAAAAAGCTCAGCAGCTTAAGTCGATTACTTATCAAATGATTGCTTTTACTGCATTAGTAGGCATTATATTAATGGTGTATTGGATTGTAGCAGTAGGAAGAAGTAGTAAAAAAGAAGACATTAGAATGAATGGATTTGATAAGATACCATTTGAACTCCAATTGATAGGCCTAGGAATAAGTACACTTATTTTTAGTATATTAATGAAAGACATTAATAGGTCGTTTGATTTATTGAGTTGTCTTCCTTATGTAGGTACAAGAACCGTCCCTCAAAGTCTAATAGTAGCTGGCTTGGTATTTGTTTTAAGTAGTGTTTATGTGGGAATTGGGTTAGCTGTAGTAAGCAGCTTGATTAAGCATATTAAGAATAAGAGTATAGATGAATATATAGGGGTTATCAGGGTAATAAAACTTTTAAAAAAATACTTAATGACTAAGCGTATGTTGATGGTAGCTATATTTGTACTTGTTGGTATTAATGCAGGGGCATTCCTTTTGAGTTTTATAGTTGGTTTAGCGCTAAGTTCAGCTGTTATCCTCATTATTTTAATGATGGCTTGGAGTGGCGTTTTATTATTAGGATTAGCCAAGGTCGTTTTTGACTATAGACGAATTCTTGAAGGCACCAAGGCTATTGCAGATGGTGAATTAGACTATAAGATTCAATTAGAAAGGTCTCTTCCTGTCCTAGTAGATTTAGCAGATACGGTTAATACCATGGGGACAGGTCTTGAAAAAGCAGTAGTTCAATCAGTAAAAAGTGAACGTTTAAAAGCAGAACTTATTACCAATGTGTCACATGACTTAAAAACACCTTTGACTTCTATTATTAGCTATATTGATTTACTAAAGGGCGAAGAAATAAATAATGAAACGGCTAAGGAATATATAAGCATTTTAGATGAAAGAAGTAATCGATTAAAACAATTAGTAGAGGATTTGGTAGATGCTTCTAAGGCAGTAACTGGAAATGTAGAAGCTAAATTAGAACCTTTTATGCTAGATGAGCTTATACTTCAAGCTTTAGGGGAATATACAGATAGGCTAGAAGCACAAGGCTTACAGTTGATTACAAAGGGAGTTCAGCCAGCTAAGGTGTTAGGGGATAGTAGGCATATGTGGCGAGTGGTAGAAAATCTCCTTTCTAATGTAAGTAAATATGCAATGCCACATACTAGAGCTTATATTGAAGTATTAAATGAAGGAGAATATGGGACATTTATTATTAAAAATATTTCAAAAGAAGCACTTAATATTGATCCTCAGGAATTAACAGAACGTTTTGTAAGAGGAGATGCTTCTAGAACCACAGAAGGATCAGGTTTGGGATTAGCTATAGCTCAAAGCCTTATGCACCTGCAAGGAGGACAAATGGCTATTAGTATAGATGGCGACTTATTTAAAGTAGAAGTAAAAATACCTGCTATCAAAGATACTGTTTCATTAAATAAAAAATAGCAGAGGAGTTTGTAAGAGACATAGATTAGAGACAGAGTAAATAATAAGAAAGCCCGGTACAGAAAAAAATGTTACAGGGCTTTCTTTTCTTGTATTCTCTGATGCTCTAGGAAATAAAATATCATGATTTTATGATAAAAATTATTTTTGAGTATAATAATATGAACAATAAACTATTAATCCTTTGTGAAATGTGATAATATAAAATAAAATATTCGGGAATATAAACAAAGCTAGTCGTACATAGCAAAATAAGGAATATATATTTATTGATAAAACATTGAACAGTTAGGCATATTAAATATAAAGAAATAGACGACAAAAAGAGATAAGGAGGAGTCTATGATCATTGATGAGATATTAGGTATACAAAAAATAAAAAATAGAAATATAAAAATAACAACAAGGCAAGCTGTCAGAGCCATTGTTTTAAAAGATAATAAGATACTCATGGTACACACGAATAAAGGCGATTATAAATTTCCTGGTGGGGGCATCAAAAGGCAAGAAAGCCACGAAGAAGCCCTGCGCAGAGAAGTAATCGAGGAAACTGGATATATTATAGAAGGAATGGGAGAACGTGCGGGCATTATCGTTCAAAGAAATCCTAATCAATTTGATACTTCAGGGATATTCGAGATGACTTCTTATTATTATTTTTGTGATGTAAAAACTAATAAAACAAAACAACATTTGGATAAATATGAAGAAGAACAAGAATTTGAACCAAGATGGATAGAATTAGATGAGGTTATTGCAAAAAATGAGGCAATCCTCACACAAAAGGGGACACAGATTAATCCTTGGGTTTATAGAGAAACCTTAGCCTTAAGAAGACTCAAAGAATCAGGTGTTGTACCTGAATACTAACATTATATGTATTTGCTTATACAAAAAAGGAATAGACTAATAATATTATTAGGGCTATTCCTTTTTTTGTTTTTTTATTCATTTTCTATACCTTGTCTTGTAATCTCTAAGTAGTTATATAGGGTAAATTTAGAGATGTTTAAGAATTCACAAACACGATCCCCAGATTTAGTAATAAGGAAGGCTCCCTTACTATCTAAGAAGCGAATAATTTGCATTTTCTCATCTTTATTTAGATGATTCATTGACTTTTCAAACATGTTTTCACATTGGGTAAGAAGATTGTCCATGAGCTGATTAACATCTGTGGTGAAAAGCTCATTGGAAGAAGGTGATGGTGTAGAATATCTATTGAACTGTTTAAGGTATTCTTCACATTTAAGTGTATCTGTAATATCCATGTTGATACAAATGGCACCAATATTTGTTCCAGCATCATCTTGTATAAACATAGAGGAGCCACGAATAATTTTACCATTTCTCATATGTACTATTTTATTATAGATGTGTGTATCAGAGGTCATCTTGCTCAGTACCTCTAAGCCCCAGTTACCACCACAATCACCAATCTTGCGGCCTGTAATATAGCCATTACGAATATCTACTATGCTATGTTCATATTCTTTAGTATTGTCATGAAGTACGATCTCACAGCTAGTACCAAGATGATTTTCTAATAAATCTAAGATACTTGTAAACATCTCAATATTATCATAAATGGTTTGCATAGTTACCCCCTATAGTATGATTTATAACCATAAGTATAGCATAATTAGTGTACAAATAAATAAAAAAGTATGATTTTGTCTAAAAATAATAATACATTAAATAAAGAATAATAAGCAAATTATTAAGGATGATTTTTAAAATAAATAAAAATAAGTAAGAAATATAAAATAAAATATTAGAATCGTGACGAATACGTAGCAATTTATATCAAAGTTTATATAAATCGCCAACATACGTCTTAAAAAAAGTGTTAAAATAACTATACATATAAAAAATAATAATATATAATTTGATTATAATCAAAATAGTTAGATTTAACTTAATTGAACAAAATAATTTAGGAGTCTACAAGGAGGCAGGGGTAATGAGTAACGTTCTTGAACAAATTGGTGCATATGGTATTGTGCCAGTAGTAGTAATTAATAAAATTGAAGAAGCAAAACCACTTGCGAAAGCATTATGTGATGGAGGTCTTCCAGTTGCTGAAGTAACATTCAGAACAGCATGTGCAAAAGAAGCTATTAGCATTATGGCAAAAGAATTCCCAGAAATGTTAATTGGAGCAGGTACAGTTCTTACAACTGAGCAAGTTGATGAAGCAGTAGAGGCTGGCGCTAAATTTATCGTAAGTCCAGGGCTTAATCCAAAAGTAGTGAAATACTGTGTAGATAAAGGTATCCCTGTTACACCAGGTTGTGCTAATCCTTCAGATATCGAGCAAGCTATCGAGCTTGGTCTTAATGTTGTAAAAATCTTCCCAGCTGAAGCAGTTGGTGGTATTAAACTTATTAAATCAATGGCTGGTCCATACACAAACATGAAATTCATGCCTACTGGTGGAATCAATGCTAAAAATCTTAATGATTACTTATCATTTGATAGAATCATCGCTTGTGGTGGTAGCTGGATGGTAGATCCAAGCTTAGTAGCAGCAGGTGAATTTGATAAAATCACAGAAATGACAAGAGAAGCTGTAACACAAATGTTAGGCTTTGAGCTTGCACACGTTGGTATCAATGCAGAATCAGAAGCAGCAGCTTCAGAAATCGCAGCTGGTTTCGATGGTTTATTTAATACATCAATCAAAGAAGGCAATAGTTCAATCTTTGCTGGTAAAGGTATTGAAGTTATGAAATCACCATACCTTGGCGCAAAAGGTCATATTGCATATAAAACAAACTACATTGAAAGAGCAGTAGCTTACCTTAAAGCAAAAGGTGTTAAAATCAATGAAGAGTCAGCTAAATATAACGCAAAAGGTAAACTTGCAGCTATTTACTTAGAAGAAGAAATCGGTGGATTCGCTATTCATTTATTACAAAAATAATAGCTTTCTAAAACATAAACAAGCAATTTAAAACACTTAATTAAAAGACAAATTATAAAAGACGTGACTAACAATAAAGAGTCTTTTAACTTACCTAAATACTGTTAATTAACTCACTAACAATGACAACTAAGACTAGATAAAGTGCTAGTACTATAAAAAGTGATTCTTAGCTATTGGACTCTAAGGAGAATTGGCTATAGTATGAGTAAACTTAATCAATAAATTTTAATTCAATAAAATAGGAGAATGAACCATGAACAATAAAGTAGTAACTTTCGGCGAAATTATGTTAAGACTTGCACCAAACGGATACTTAAGATTTAACCAAGTAGATCAATTTCAAGCTACATATGGCGGTGGAGAAGCTAACGTAGCTGTTTCTCTTGCTAATTATGGTGTAGATGCAGAATTCGTTACAAAATTACCAGCACACGAAATCGGTCAAGCAGCTATTAATGATCTCCGTAGATACGGTGTAGAAACAAAACATATCGCTCGCGGTGGAGAAAGAATTGGTATTTACTTCTTAGAAAAAGGTGCTTCTCAAAGACCTTCAAAAGTAATTTATGATAGAAATCACTCTGCAATTATGGAAGCAACAACAGCTGATTTTAACTGGGATGAAATCTTTGAAGGAGCAACATGGTTCCACTTTACAGGTATCACACCAGCATTAGGTGACAATGCAGCAGCTATCTGTTTAGAAGCATGTAAAGCAGCTAAAGCTAAAGGCATCAAAGTAAGCTGTGACCTTAACTACAGAAAAAAATTATGGACTAGAGAAAAAGCTGGTCAAGTAATGGCTGGACTTATGGAATATGTAGATGTATGTATTGCTAACGAAGAAGATGCAGCAGACGTATTCGGTATTCACGCAGCAAACACTGACGTAACAAAAGGTGAAGTTAACCATGATGGTTATAAAGATGTAGCTAAACAACTTAAAGATAGATTTGGATTTGAATATGTAGCAATTACTCTTAGAGAGTCAATCTCAGCAAGTGATAACAATTGGGCAGCAATGTTATACAATGGCGAAGATTACTTCTTCTCTAAAAAATACGCTGTACGTATTGTTGACCGTGTAGGTGGAGGAGATTCATTTGGCGGTGGTCTCATCTACTCATTAGTTAACAACTATGAACCACAAGCAGCAATCGAATTTGCAGTTGCAGCTTCATGTTTAAAACACACAATCGAAGGCGACTTCAATCGCGTATCAGTAGCAGAAGTTCAATCTCTTGCTGGTGGAGACGGTTCTGGACGTGTTCAAAGATAAGTTATTAGCGAAACATATTACCCCTTATCTTAGTGCAATGCACTATGGTCTCTATACTAACAGTACCATATAGAGACACTCCTAAAGAATTAGGGTGCATACCCTTATTATGCACCCTAATTATGAAAGACGATTAAAACACACAGAAAAATGAAATGTGGCTTTAGTCGTATTTTTTTTGACAATTAATAGACAATGTTACATTAAATGAAACAAAATCATGGGCGAATGGAATAATTTTTATAGTAACAAACATGTTTGGAAGATATTTAAGGAGTAGACATCATCGTACCTAAATATAAAAGCTAGTGGACTATAAACTATTACCAATATAAAAAAATAGGAGGACGTAAAATGTCAAAAGTAATTTTAGTAGGGGAACCTATGGCATTATTTATTGCAGAAACAGAAGGCACTTTAGATACAGTAACAAGTTTTACAAGATCAGCAGCAGGAGCTGAAATGAATGTAGCCATAGGTCTAAAAAGACTTGAACATGAAGTATGTTACATTACCAAATTAGGGAGGGACCCATTCGGCAAATACTTAATTGACTTCTTAAAAGGTGAAGGCATTGATACAAGTTTTATCTGTTTTGACGATCATTACCCAACAGCTTTCCAGCTTAAAGGGAAAACTTCAGTTGGAGATCCAGATGTAGCTTACTATCGTAATGGTTCTGCGGCTTCTAATTTAAAAGTAGATGATGTAGATGAAATTGATATGTGTGGTTTCAATCACTTCCACTTAACAGGTATTTTCCCAGCTATTTCAGATATTTCAAGAGCCACATTACTTTACCTTATAGAGAAAGCAAAAAATAATGGTTTAACAACTTCATTTGATCCAAACTTAAGACCAAGCTTATGGAAAGATTCAACTGATATGGTAGCTACTATTAATAAAATTGCATTTAGATGTGATACAGTACTTCCAGGTATTTCAGAAGGAAAAATCTTAACTGGCTTTAATCATGAAAAAGATATTGCAGATTTCTATTTAAGCCATGGTGTAAAAAATGTAGTTATTAAGATGGGACCAAAAGGCGCATACGTAAAGACTCAAACAGAGGAAGCATACATAGGTGGTTACCACGTTGAAAAAGTAATCGATACAGTAGGCGCAGGAGATGGTTTTGCTGTTGGTTTCATCAGTGGGCTTTTAGAAAATAAAGATGTACGCGAATGTGCAGACAGAGCTAATGCTATTGGTGCACTTCAAGTTATGCATAAGGGAGACAATGAAGGTCTACCAACAAGAGAACAGCTATTTGGGTTTATGGAGAAAAAAGCTTTATAATACTTTTACTTTTCGACAGGGTAAATCATAAAGAGTCTCTTAAACATATAGAAGTAGTAACATTTAAATTAGTAATCTATGTGAAGTCTCTTTATTTTAGAAGATCTTATTCTAAAATAAAGAGACTTTTGCCGTGCAAAAATAGCTTAGTTGACAAAAGGGGATAGTTCTAACTAAACTTATATTAGTAGGAAGAAGAGTTATTTAAATTACAAATCAAGATAAAGCAGTACAACTAAAAGACAAGAGAGGAAAAGTCATGAATAACATATTAATTTTACTAGGATATCTCCTATTAATGAATATTTTAGGCTATGTAACGATGTGGTCAGATAAGAAAAAAGCCAAAAGAGGAGAATATCGCATTTCAGAAAAAGCTTTATTTACAGTAGCTATTCTAGGGGGAAGTATCGGCAGTATAGCTGGCATGAAGAAATTTAGACATAAAACAAAGCATTGGTATTTTAAATACGGCATGCCAGCCATTCTTCTTTTACAACTTATAGTAGCATTTTATTTGGGGACGGTTCTTAATGGGTAGCAAGTAGGGACGGTTCTTAAAATAAAGGCGTTTAAAAAGCGAATGATTAGTTTTATTAAAATTATATGTATACAAAATCATAAGTAGCAAATAATACCTACAAGAGGTGATTTTGATGCAAGATAAAAAAGATACATTCGAAAAATACAAACAAGATGTACAAAACATGGCTCATCATGTAATGGATGATGCTGGGGATCTAGGTCACAAAGCGTTAGGTAGCGTTGAAGACTTAGGACACAAAGCCATTGCAGGAAGTGAATATCTTAGCCAAAAAGCAACTGCAGGCGTAAAAGCTATGAAAAAAGGTGCTGAAAAAGCTATTGATAAAACAATGCAAGGCATAGGAAATCTTGAGAATAAAATGAAACACAAATAGTGTGTTATTGGAGTATGCTTAATTGGCGAAGTCAAGATGATATGAGAATAAACTAAATAAGGTAGTCTATAAAACACTAAAATAAACAAAAATTAGCTAACAAATAATAGGCATAGTCATTAATGTATAAACATTTAAAGGCTATGCCTATTATTTTTACGAAACGTCTAAAACAAGCCTATAGGTTATTTAATGTCTAAGGAGCGATACTTAGAAGGGGACATTCCGGTAATTTGTTTGAAAGCTTTGCAGAAGTTACTTTGGTCACAAAAGCCTAATAAAGTAGCAATTTCTAAAATACTGTAGTCTGTGCCTGTAAGTAAGATTTGAGCACGTTCTATTTTAATCTTTTTATTGTAGTTCATGATAGACATGCCCAAAGCCTCTTTAAAACACTGGCACATATAGCCTATAGAAAGATTAACGGCAGCAGCCATATCGGATAAGACGATTTTGTCTTCAATATGTAAATAGAGATAGCTAATCATTTTATTAACCATGGTATGTCCAGCAGCTTCTAAAGAGTGAGTAAGAATATCAAAGTAGGAATGAATCATTTTACACTCGATATCTTGAAGCTCAGCTAGAGAGGAAAGTAGTTGAATAGACTTATAGTACTTATTATAAACAGGATGAAGATATTGTTTGGATACACCATTTTTAATGATTTCCCGAGTGTACAAAACATTCCATATGAGTAGGTCATTACGTTTAGTCGAAGCAGATAAGTTGTCTTGGATTTCCCAGCTATGCTTTTGTTTGACTAGCTGTAACAATTTTTCCTTGTCTCTTGTCTCCATAATAAGGGAAACCTCTAGATTAAAAAAGTAATCGTCAGAAACAAATATTTCTCGCATATTTCTCGTCCTTTACTTGTTATGTTCTTTTTTACAAAGTTAATTTTATTAAATTAATCTCTATTTCAATATAAGTTATTTTTAGTATACACTTTTTAAGTTAAATAAAAAAGAAACAAATTATATGAATTATAAACAAAAATACAAAGGTTACTTTGCTATAATCAAATCAAATTCAAACCAATCGGGGGAAAAGAAATGAATAAATATGCTATTTACCATACAACAGATATACCTTATGCCTATGGCAAAGATAAAGATACTTTAGCACTTCGTTTAAGAGCAGCTAGAGGCGACTTAAAAGCGTGTAATGTATACTTTAGAGACCGTTACGATGATGATGGTGAATTTAAAAAGAAACCTCTAGAACTTTATACAAGTACAGAGCTCTTTGATTTTTGGAGTGTAGATATTTCCTGCTTTAGAAATAGGTATAAATATTTCTTTGAGCTTATAGATACACAAGAGAAAATAGTCTTCTTAGATGAACGTGGTCAAGAAGAGGTCAGCTCTTTTGAATACTTAACACCATTTCAGTATGCCTACATTTGTGAAGGGGACATATATAAGGAGGAAGAATGGTTGCAACAAGCCGTTGTGTATCAAATCTTTGTAGATCGCTTTGATAACGGAGATGAAACAATTAATCCGGAAAACACCTTACCTTGGGGCAGCAAGGTTGGACTTAGAACTATGTTTGGTGGAGATTTAAGAGGTATTATCAATCATTTGGATTATCTAGAGGATTTAGGGGTTAATCTCTTATATTTAACGCCTATCTTTGAATCTAATTCAAATCATAAGTACAATACTAAAGATTATTATAAGATTGATCCTCAGTTTGGGGATGTAGAAATCGCTAAAGAGCTTGTGAGAAAGTGCCATGAGCGTGGTATGAAAATTGTTTTTGATGCAGTGTTTAATCATTCTGGAGATGACTTCTTTGCATTTAAAGACGTTATAGAAAAGGGAGAGGCTTCACCTTACAAAGACTGGTACCATATAGATAGCTTACCTATTGATCAAGAAAAGGTTAATTATTATACTTTTGGAGCTTGCCATAAAAAAATGCCTAAGTTTCAAATACATAATCCTGAAGTAGAAGCTTACCTATTGAAAGTAGCTAAATACTGGATAGAAGAAGTGGATATAGATGGTTGGAGATTAGATGTTTGTGATGAAGTAGATCATGAGTTTTGGAAAGCATTTAGAAAGGTAGTTAAATCCGTTAAAAAGGATGCCATTGTCATAGGGGAAATTATGCATGAAGCAGCTTCTTTTCTAAAGGGAGATCAGCTAGACGGTATCATGAATTATCCTTTCAAATGGGCAGTAACAGATTTCTTTGCTAGAAGAAGTATAGGTGTAGAACGCTTTGACCACGTTCTAGCAGAAAATAGAGCGATTTATATGGAGAGTATTACAAGGCAACTCTGGAACCTTTGTGATAGTCACGATACAAAACGATTTTTAACAGAAGCTAGTGATGATAAAAAACGTATGCTTCTTATGCTTGCCTTTCAATTTACTTACATTGGCGTACCCTATATTTACTATGGAGATGAAATTGGTTTAAATGGCGGAGATGATCCAGAATGTAGAAAGTGTATGGAGTGGGATCCTAAGAAGCAAGATCAAGAGCTTCTAAGCTTTTACAAACAAATGATTAAGCTTAGAAAAACACATCCAGCACTTCAGACAGGAGATTATAAAACTATCCTTTGTGAAAATAACTGTTTAGGTTTTACAAGAAATGCGGGCTCAGAGAGCATTCTAGTTCTTTTAAATAATAGCGATGACCATGAGCAAGTAAGATTGCCAAAATCATTAAAAGGAATAGACCTCTTCACAGATAAGGAAGTTAAACTAGCCTCAACTATTACTTTAACTCCAATGACAGCTCAGATAATCAAACTTATATGATTTTACTATGGGGACGGTTCTTAAGAATAAAAAGGGACAAACAAATGGGGACGGTTCTTCAAATAACTAAATATGACGAGATAATTAAATATGGGGACAGGTCTTAAAAATTGCTTTTAAGACCTGTCCCCATAGTATTAGATGAGTGATATCGTTTCATCTAAACCAAGCATAATATTCATGTTTTGAACAGCAGCGCCAGAAGCACCTTTACCGAGGTTGTCTAAACGCGTAAGGAGCAAGATTTGCTCATCATTACCGAAAACAAAGATTTCCGCATTATTTGTGCCGTTACATGCAACTGGATTATAGAAATTTTCATCTAAACATTGTGAAGGGTTAAAAGGCATTACCTTTACAAAATTTTGGCCTTCATAGTGCTTAGCCAAGTAAGTATGTACATCAAGTGGAGTCACTTTTTTACCTAGTAGTCTTGTATGAATTTGAGTAGCTACAGCTAACCCTTGATAGTAATCAGCAATAATAGGTGAGAAAATAGGTGGATAGGTTAATCCTACTTTTTGCTGCATTTCTGGTACATGTTTATGATGAAGTCCTAAAGCATAATGTCTAGGTGTACCATAGGTAGGGTAAAGCTCATCTCTGTGAGGGTCAGTATATTCTAATATAGCTGACTTGCCAGCACCACTATAGCCAGATATACCATGAGAAGAGATGGGATAATCTGCAGGAATGATGCCAGATTGCACTAGTGGATATAGAGGTAAGATAAAAGCACTCGCATAGCAGCCAGCCACAGTAGTACGTGTAGAATGACTAATTGCTTCTCTTGCCTGGGCGCTTAATTCAGGAATACCGTAGGTCCATTCTGGATGAGTACGGTGAGCTGTACTAGCATCAATGACTTTAGTGCGTGTGTTAGCAGGGTCAATCATTGAGACTGCTTCTATAGAAGCAGCATCAGGAAGGCATAGAAAAACGATATCAGCAGCGTTAATCATTTCTTTACGAGCAGCTGGGTCTTTTCTTTTATCTTCATCAATCTTAAGAATATTAATATAGGGGTGAAGTTTTAAACGTTCATTTATCTTAAGGCCAGTTGTACCAGCTTGCCCATCCACATAAACATTAAACTTTTGAGTATCCATAGCATCCTCCTTATGAATAAAAATTTAAAATATATAATATTTATTCATTATATATTAAAAAATAAACTATTTCAATGAAAAATATTCGAAAAAGTAAAACTACTATTTCTAAACTCTTTTTAAGGTACAAACCATAAATAAGCTTCATAATATAATATAGATAGGGAAGGAGGTACATTTAAATGTCAGATTCTACAATGAAACTCGCTAATTATCAGTTGATAGAAGTTCAAAAAGAAGTATATAAATTACCTAAAGGAGTAGATTTGATAGGGGCCTCAAAGCTATGGGAACAGGGAGAAAAAGGACGAGGAGTTACTATTGCTGTTATAGACACGGGGTGTGATACAGAACATATAGAGTTAAAGGATAGGATTATTGGTGGAAGAAATTTTACAGAGGAGGATGAAGGAAATGCAAATATATATAAGGATTATAATGGTCATGGTACCCACGTATGTGGCACAATTGCTGCTAGTATGAATGGGACAGGTGTGGTCGGAGTGGCGCCAGAAGCTAGTTTAATTATTTTAAAAGCCAGTAATAAAAAAGGGATAGCTCGATACAGCTCAATTATTAATGCAATTTATTATTCTATAAAGATTAAGGTGGATATTATTTCTTTATCGCTAGGAGGAGAAGCAGATAATGAAATGCTTCATGAAGCTATTAGAGAAGCAATTAGACATAATATTTTAGTTGTATGTGCGGCAGCAAACGAAAATGCGGATGGTCTACCTATGATATCTTATCCTGCAGATTATGATGAGTGTATTTCTGTGGGTTCTGTAGATTATGGAAACCTTAATAAACAAATGAAGAGAGAGCGCCATTTGGATCTGGTGGCACCAGGAGTAGGCATTTTGTCTACTTATCTAGATGGAACTTATGCCAAGATGTCTGGTACTTCCATGGCTGTACCTCATGTAACAGGGGCGCTAGCGCTTTTAATGAACTATTGTAAGAAAGAATTTGGTAGGAAACTAACTGAAAGTGAAATGTATGCCCAACTTATTAAAAGAACAATTAATTTTGGTTATACACCGGCGGAAGTAGGTAATGGTTGCATTTTCCTAACAGCAATAGACTTAGTACGTGATTGTTATAATCAGACACTGAATGATATAGAAAAGTGTAAAAAAGATTCCTCCAAATCAGATAAGAGCACATAAGATTTTTATGTAAAAATGATAATATAAAATAAAGACAAAATATTTTATAATGAAACGATAAATACTATATGAGTAGAGGTGGATAAATGAAACACTTTGAGAAAAATATTACTATAAAAACTGAAGGGGCTTCAGAAAATACGGCAAGACTATTAGCATATATTCCAGATACGCATGAAGCACAAGGAATATATCGTATTCGCCCAGCGGTCTTGATACTGCCTGGAGGTGGCTATGAATATACCTCTGAAAGGGAGGGCGAACCTATAGCACTTAAATTTTTAACAGAAGGCGTATGTGCTTTTGTTTTACACTATAGCCCAGCACCAGCACGTTTTCCACAAGCTTTATGTGAAGCTTTAACGGCTATTGGTTATATTAGAGAGCATGCAGAAGAATGGAAAATCGATAAAGATCAAATTGCTGTATGTGGTTTTTCAGCTGGAGGACATCTATGTGCAAGCGTAGGTACATTTTGGAATAAGTCTTTTCTAGAATCCTATATTGGAACTGATCGTGAAAAAGTAAAGCCTAATAAACTTATCTTATCTTATCCAGTAATTACAAGTGGAGAATTTACTCACCAAGGTTCTATGGACAACTTATTAGGGAATAATAAAGAAGCAGAGCTGCTAGAGCTTGCATCATTAGAAAATCAAGTTACAAAAGATGTGCCTCCAAGTTTTATATGGCATACTTATGAAGATGAGACAGTACCTGTTCAAAACGCTTTACTCTTTGCTAGTGCATTAGTTAAGGAACAGGTTCCAGTGGAATTACATGTGTATAGAAGAGGTGGCCACGGCCTATCTTTAGGCAACCACTTAGTACAAGGAGAAATGCAATACGGAGAAACTCATATATCTAGTGATTGGATTGATAAGGCCATAAGATTTATTTTTGATTAAAGAGTGGGAGAAAGGCTTGATGAGAAGAGTATTAAATTTTATTTTTAGTCGAATGGTTATTGTAGGGCTGTTAATTCTTTTTCAGCTTGCTTTAATCATAGGGGTTATTTGGAAATTAAGTAACTATTTTATTTACTTCTATGCTATTTCGATATTGATTAGTACAGTTGCAGTAGTTCATTTAGTAAGTAAACAGGATAATCCATCTTATAAATTAGCTTGGGGCATTCCTATTATGTTATTTCCTATGTTTGGTGGGTTCTTTTATATTTTAGCTGGCAATAATAGATTGGGTAAAAAGCTAACGAAACGTTTAGAAGTGATTTACTATCGTACTGCGCCTCAGCTTAAGCAAGATCCTAAGATTATTGAGGAATTAGAGAGAAAAGATAAGCAAATTGCTAATCAAACAAAGTATATTAAAGACTATGCACTTTTCCCGGTGCATCAAAATACAACTACTAAATACTTAAGTCCCGGAGAACGTTTTTTTGATAGCCTTATAGAGGAACTAGAGAAGGCAGAACATTTTATTTTTATGGAGTACTTTATCATTCATGAAGGGAAGATGTGGGATACCGTTCTAGAAATCCTAGAAAGAAAGGCAAAAGCAGGTGTTGATGTTAGAATACTTTATGATGACATAGGTTCCTTACAAACCTTACCTTATAAGTATGAGGAAAAAATAAGGAAGAAAGGCATTCAGTGTGTTGTCTTTAATCCTCTTGCGCCTGTACTTAATGTTATTCTTAATAATCGAGACCATAGAAAAATAACGGTTATTGATGGATACATTGGATATATGGGAGGTATTAATCTAGCAGATGAATATATCAATGCCATTGATAGATTTGGTCACTGGAAAGATGCAGCCATTATGCTCAAGGGAGATGCAGTATGGAATCTTACAATGATGTTTTTGCAGACATGGAATTTCAGTACCAATAAATATGATGATTATGAAATGTTCAAGCCTCATACCTACCACCCAGAGCCATTTGAATCTGATGGTTATGTGCAACCCTATGGTGATAGTCCATTAGACCGTGAAACAGTAGGTGAAAATGTGTACCTGAATTTACTACATAAGTCAAAGGATTACGTGTATATCAGTACACCGTATTTAATTGTAGATAATGAAATGGTCACAGCCTTAAGTTTGGCTGCTAAAAGTGGAGTGGATATAAGAATTGTAACACCGCATAAAGAAGATAAGTGGTATGTGCACATTGTAACAAGAGCTTATTATAAACAGCTTATTGAAGCTGGTATTAAAATCTACGAATATACGCCTGGTTTTATTCATTCTAAAACAGTGGTTTCAGATGATGAAGTGGCTATAGTGGGTAGTATTAATTTTGATTATAGAAGCTTATATTTACACTTTGAGTGTGCTACTATGGTTTATCAAAATAAAACTGTTTTTGAAGTTAAAGATGATTATTTAAAGATGTTAGAGATTTGTACACCTATTACACTGGAGGATTGTAAGAACGTTAGCATATGGACTAGATTAATGCGTTCCATTTTACGTTTATTTGCACCACTAATGTAATAAAAAACAGGTAATAAGAGAGGTTGCTTAAAAGTAAAAGCAATCTCTTTTTATTTAATAGGTGAAATCATATTCGTGTGAATCGTTAGAGTTCTAATCTAAAAAGTGCCTTGTAGCTTTTTAAAAAAGTTTTTAACAAGCTTTTTAAAAAGCTATATATGAAAAAACATGAATAAAAACTGAAATTTTAGAGTAGTAGTTTACCTTTATGATGAAGTGTGATAAAATTCTCGTATATTTAGTGAAAGGATGTGGTCAGTATGATAAAAATAACAAGTCTAAACGAATTTTATATTTCATCTGTGACTACATCAAATAGGTATACTTGTATCTTGTAATGGGGTAGAGATATGCTGTATAAGTACCTCAAAAGGTCCTGAGTAGTCACATCTACTTGAGGGCTATTTTTTATGCCCGAAATAAAATGGAGGGAAAATGACTTATACACAATTATTAAATGAAACGATTACCTTATATTGTGAAGAAAAATATCTGGAAGCTTATAGCTTCCTTACGGAAAACTATAAAGAAGTGCAAGGTAATATGGCTCAAATTTATAATTTTAGATATGCCATAGCTAGTAAAGCAGGTTTATATGAAGAAGCAATCAAACTTATGAAAGAAGCTATATTAGAGAAAGGTCATTGGTATAGTTATAGCTACTTGCAAGGGGACGAAGACCTAGATGCCCTAAGAAGTCATGAACTATTCCATCAGCTTTGTGACATATGCAAGAAGAGAGAAGAACTAGCAGTAAAGCAAAGCTTACCTCAGCTGAAGCTGGTTGAACCAAGCCATCAGCAAAAGGCGTATCCCCTTGTAATAGGGTTGCATGGTAATGAAGAAAACATGGCTATAGCGGAGTACTATTGGAAGAATTTCAAAGAGAAAGGCTATCTTTTAGCCTTGCCACAGTCTTCAGAAATCAAATTTGATGGAGGCTATTATTGGAATGATATAGAGAAAGGTTATAAAGAACTGGGGAGCCATTATACTACCATAGTAGAAAATTTTAAAGTGCAACAAGAGAATGTCATTTTAGGAGGCTTCTCTTCAGGAGCAAGAGTAAGCTTGTATTTTGCTTTACATAGCAAAGTAAAAATTAAAGGACTGATACTAATAGCACCATGGCTGCCTGAAATAGAACAATGGTTACCTCTCTTAGGCAGATTAAAAGAAACAAAAGTCTATATTGTTTGCGGAGAAGACGACGTAGATTGCTTAAGTGAGACTGAGGCACTTGTTAAAGCACTGGAGCAAACTCAAATAGATTATATATATGAAAAGGTAGCACATTTGGGACATGATTTTCCTATAGATTTTAATACATATATAGAAAAAATATTAACTTTTACTAGGGAGTCTACTTGCAGCCCACATATATAGAAGTGTAAAAATAAATCAAACAACTTCCACGGCATAATCACCGCAGCTTCAACTTGAGGAACTGACCGGGTCGACCAAGTCTCAATCTGTCGTTACAGGTACCTCTGGCTCTAAGGAAAATGTTCACTAGTGCGCTGGCAGGGAGGCGCCATTTATAAGTTGTCAAAACGTTTTTACATTTATCATTACCAAATAAAGTTTTAAGCCAGAGTCTTAAGGTCTGAGCTTCCTAGCATAGGGTGCACCGGCCAAGACTTTAAGGAGCTCCTCACTCATTGGCTTGGCTTTCATAGTTGCTCTTAGTAGGCGCTATTCTAAATCATAGAAGTGCTGAGGAGCCATTTTATGCCTCGAATAAGGTTTACTTAAGTAGCCATGAAAGTTCATTTCAGGAGTCTGGAGCGAAAAAGCACTCACCAAGTATGTATAACATCACTTGGTGAGTGCTTTTTTGTTGCTCAAATATTAAATCCAATCCATCCTCATCATAGAGCAGCTAGCTGCTGCATTAAGTGCATAATGAGCATAGATAATATTTAGTGAGTTTACCTATATAGTATACTGACCAATTTGCGTCTCCAAATACTGCGAGCTTTGAGTTAAGCTTTCAGAGGTTGAAAGAAGTTCTTGCAGGGTAGCAAATTCAATATTACCATAGTCTTCACTAGAATGAGTGAGGTTAATGATTTTTTCAGCAATATGAAAGATAGTTTGCATGTCTACATGGATAACGTCTTTGGTGAGGCTAACGGAAGTTAAGATATCATTAACAGCTTTAATGGATTGCTCAACTAAGGTGGTAGCACCTTCAATGGAATCAAATTGTTTTTGAACTTCACCTAAAACATTTTCGGTAGTTTGCTCAGCAAGGATAACTTGCTTCATATTATTAGAAACATAAGAAACGGATGCAATATTATCCTCTACGATGGTTTGAATATTTTGTGTGAAGCTAAGGGCAGTATCAGCTAATTGTTGCATCTCTTGTGCAATAACGGAGAACCCATTGCCTTGTTGACCAGCTCTAGTAGTTTCTATAGAGGCATTAAAGGCTAGAAGGTTGATTTTTCTGGAGATAGCTTGAAGGGTGATAAGTATAGAAGCAATCTGAGAAGATTTTTCTCCTAAATCTTTAACCTTAATACGAAGCTCATAAAGCTTGTCACGTTGTGTATTAATGGCAAGTGTAAGGTCCTTAGAAGTTTGAAGACCTTGTTGCACATAGGAAATGACGTAAGTAGAGTGCTCATTAAGTTGTTCTTTGATCGTATCCCCATTTTCGCATTGGCAATGAAGTGTAGAGATGGAAGCAATAGCATCTGTAACTTGGGTAATCTGTTCTTTAGCACCCGCCTTAATTTCGTTTATAGCATTTAAAGTAGCGGTGGCATAATGATTACATTGTGTACTTACTTGATCGACAGCAGAAGCATCCTTTAGTAGCGAACCGGAAGTTTTCTTTAAATCATGGATAGAGGTACTTAGATGATGAGTAAGTTCGTTAGTAGCAAGGGCAATTTCTAATAAATCCTTTGTTTTGATTTTACTAGTATCAATATGAATGTTAAGGTCGTTGGCTTTTAATTTAGTTAGTGTGTGTACAATATATTGAAGTGGTTTTAGGAATCTTGTAGTATAAATGAGTCCTATAATGAGTGAAATCATGAAGATAATCGTAATAGATAAAACAAGAGGCTGAAGCATATCTACAACTAGACTATTTATTTTATCTTCAGCAATATAGGTGATAAAATTCAATTGATTAATGGTTTGACCACGATAAAAATAATAAGGAATATCTTTAAAGCTTGCTGAAAACTCCTCATCATGAGTATTGACGATGTGATATCCCCCGGGAAGTAAAACAAGCTTTGTATTGATAGCTTCACCAGCTGTAGAGGCAAGAATATTACCATTAGAAAGATAAATCATGGATTCTAAGGGAAAATGACCTTTATACTTTTCCAAAGCAGAATTAAGATACTCAGAAAAAGTACCCATACTGATATCAAGATTAATTGCTCCTAGAAATTCATTAGAATTGTTTAAAATAGGAGAGGTTATAGTAATGACAAGTTCTTTAGATAAACTATCAAAATAAGGGGCTGATACAGCAGTCTTCTTATTTTTTTTGGCTAATTTATAAAAATAGGTACCATCTAGATCCTTACTGGTAAGCTTACCTTGTGTATTATCAGGGTAAGAAAAAGATTCTTCTTGATCCTCCGCTTTAAGAGAAATACCAGAAATAAAAGGACTCTCATCTACAATATATTTAAGCTTATTAGTAGTGAACTCTTTAGCATTGTTAGAATCTTCATAGTTAAGTAGTGAGGTATCATTACTTAATACAGTAAGGACAGAGGATTCATGTTCTAAAAGTGTTGCTAAAGTAGAAGAGGTTATATCGTTAATTTGTACGGCAGTATTAGTTATGTCACGTTTTAAGTTTGAAGAGGTATTTTGAATAATGGTAGAAATCAATAGAAAAATAGGGAAAATGGAAATCATAAAGATGAGTATGATAATACGACTCATTAAATTGAAACGCACTTTTTTTGAAGAATGACATTTCCATAAAGGTACATGTTTGATGAACTTTTTCATAAAATCTCCTTGAATATTTTTAATTGGGTAAGTAAGAGTATTGTAAAGAAACAGCATCAAACTAGTATTAAATTAAGGTTAAATCTATCTAAAATTAGTAAAATTAGGGACAAAATTAGGGACGGTTCTTAAAATAAAAAGAATAAAGAGGAATAAAGAGGGACAATAAAGAGGGACAGGTCTTGTGAATAAGAGGATAAATGTGATTGAAATTGGGGACAGTTCCTAAAATTAGTCGGCTATCTGTGGATAAAATAAAAAGAGGAGATAGTAATCTCCTCTTTTTATGGTTAAACTATTTGTTTAATGGTTTCTTTAAGAATCCAAGAATGACAGCACCTACTACTGAGCCAACTACTAATGATACAAAGTACCAAAGTGGCTGACCGATTACTGGAAGTACGAAGATACCACCATGAGGTGCATTAAGTGTACATCCAAAGAATGATGAAAGTGCACCAGCAATACCTGAACCAATAACACAAGCAGGAATAACCTTTAATGGATCAGAAGCCGCAAAAGGAATTGCACCTTCAGTGATGAAGGAAAGTCCCATAATGTAGTTAACAATACCTGATTGACGTTCTCTTTCTGTAAATCTATTCTTGAAGAAAGTAGTACAAAGTGCAATAGCTAATGGAGGTACCATACCACCGATCATTACAGCAGCCATAAGAGAAAGATTACCAGCCTCTAAAGCAGCAATACCTACCACATAAGCAGCTTTATTAAATGGACCACCCATATCAATAGCCATCATAGCAGCAAGAATAGTACCAACTAATACAGCACTTGTTGTACCCATATTTAAAAGAGTATCTGTAAGCCAAGTGTTAACAAAAGCAACTGGTGGGTTAATGATGAATGTAATAGCAACACCAATTAGACCAACACCAAGGACAGGGTATAGTAAAGTTGGTTTAAGTCCTTCTAGTGATTGTGGTAAAACAGATAGTACTTTTTTGAGGCCAACCATTAAATAACCACCAGCAAAACCAGCAATAAGTGCACCTAAAAATCCTGAGCCTCCTGAGTTAGCTAACATACCACCGACAAAACCAACTACAAGGGCAGGACGCTCACCAATACTCATAGCAATATACCCTGCAAGGACAGGTAGCATGAATCCAAAGGCAGCGTCACCAATAGATTTAAACCACACAGCCGCAGCGGCATTAGAACCAAGGGCATCTGTATAACCAAGTAAAGAATCAATTAAGAAAGCAAGTGCAATGAGGATACCGCCCCCAATAACGAATGGCAGCATATGAGAAACACCATTCATTAAGTGTTTGTAAAGTTGACGGCCAAGACCTTCGCTTGTTTGTGTTTCACTATCACCAGCAACTCCAGCATTTTTAGCATGATAAATAGGTGCATCACCTTGAGAAGCTTTGGTGATAAGTTCTTCAGCTTTATGGATACCATTAGCTACTTTAGTGATGATTACCTTTTTACCATCAAAACGGTTCATCTCTACGTTTTTATCTGCAGCTACGATAATACATGTTGCATTTTTGATGTCTTCATCAGTAAGTGCATTTTTAATACCGCCAGATCCATTTGTTTCTACTTTACATGAAATACCCATTTCATCTGCTTTGTTTTGAAGTGCTTCAGCAGCCATATAAGTATGTGCGATACCAGTAGGACAAGCTGTAACGGCAAGGATAGTATAACCCTTAGTTTCTTTAGCATCATTACTAGAAGTAGAGGTCTTGGCTGTATCTACTACATCACCAAATTTTTCAGTTTCTTTTACGTTAATAAGTTTTAAAAATTCTTGTGGACTATTAGCATGAATAAGTTTTTCTCTAAACTTAGCATCCATAAGAATTGTAGATAATCTAGAAAGTACATCTAGATGTGTATTATTAGCTCCATCTGGAGCAGCAATCATAAAGAATAAGTGTGAAGGAGCTCCGTCTAAAGCTTCATAATCAACACCATCTTTACTTACAGCAGCTACAAGTGTAGCTTTTTTAACAGCACTTGTTTTGGCATGAGGAATAGCAATGCCCTCTCCTATACCAGTTGTGCTTAAATCTTCACGTGCTAAAATAGCTGATTTGTAAACTTCTTTATCACTGATATTACCAGTAGAATACATTAAGTCTACTAAATGATTAATTGCTTCTGATTTAGAATTTACTTTAAAATTCAAGTCGATACTTTCGGTCGTAAGTAAATCTGTAATTCTCATTATAGCCTCCGAGTTTTATTATTATAGCTTAGAAAGTAAGTCATCAATTTTATCGCTAGTAGCAAGCCATGTAGAAAAGGCAGTTGCACTACCAGTTGCTGTAGCGAATTTAAGAGCTTGTTTTAAATCTTTAGTTTTAAGGTAGCCAGCAATAAATCCTGCTACCATAGAATCTCCAGAACCTACGGTATTAATTACGGTACCTTCAGGAACAGAGATTTTAACTACTTCGCCTTCATTGGTGATTAAGATAGAACCGTCCCCACCCATAGAGATAAGTACATTTTGAGCACCCATTTCTTGTAGTTTTCGAGCATAGGTAACAATGTCATCATCTGAATTTAATGTGACATTGAACATCTCAGCTAGCTCAATATGATTTGGTTTAATAAGGAATGGTTTGTATTGAAGTACATTAAGAAGCAAATCTTTAGTAGCATCTACTACCACATTAATATTTTTATTAGCTAGCATTTTCATGATGTCTTTGTAAATACTATCAGGGACACTTTTTGGAATGCTTCCAGCTAAGACTAAGAAGTCGCCTTCTTCGATTTGTTCTAATTTGATATAAAGGTCCTTTAAATCACTAGGTGTAATTTGAGGTCCCATACCATTGATTTCAGTTTCTTTATCTGCTTCAAGTTTTACATTAATTCTAGAAATACCACGATCGAGCAAGATGAAATCAGTGTCTCCACCTAATTGTTTCATGACATTCTCAATTTCTTTCCCTGTAAAGCCAGCAATAAAACCTAGTGCTTTATTAGGAATACGTAAATTATTAAGTACAATTGAGACATTAATACCCTTACCACCAGGATAAATCTCTTCTTTATTACTTCTATTAACACAGTGAGCATTCATTTGATCTAAATGCATGACGTAATCTAAAGATGGGTTTAAGGTTACGGTATAAATCATTTAACTATCCTCCTTGTATAAAAAACTAAAAATGTAAATAACTTCAAATAGACCGTAGCTACAATTATAATAATTGTGTTTGTATAAGTAAAGAAAAAAATAAGGCTAATTATTAAATTTATTTTAACATTTATCTTATATAACTCTATAGTTCCCATTAGAAAAAAATTATATGAAAACAAATAGAGGCATTAATAGAAGAATATAGAAGATCAATTGGCAGGAATATTCTGATGTAAAGTAAAGTTTTGCAAGGTTTGAAACGATATAATATTAAGTTATGTACAAAATGCACAATGAATTGGAATGATATTTTCTGTAAAAATATAATAAATTAATTAAAAGTAGTTGATTTTTAGATTAAAGTAGTTTATTATGATATTGAAAACGATACCGAAAAGGGTACCGAACAGCAAAGTACACTAAACTTGAGGCAATAAATAAATTGCAAGAAAGATAAGTTAATAAAGGATTGGGAGAAATGCCTATGAACATTAAAGACATAGCGCAAATTGCCAATGTTGGTGTGAGCACTGTATCTAGAGTGTTAAACGGGCATCCAGATGTAAAGGATGAAACAAGGGCGAAAGTGCTAGCGGTTATTAAAAAGAACAACTATATTCCCAATAATAGTGCTAGAGTATTAAAACAAACCAACACAAGAAATATTGGCATTCTAGTAAAAGGTGTTTTTAACCCTTTCTTCTCTGAAATCTTAAAAACAGTAAGTACAGGAGTAGAAAATGCAGGATACACAATGATTTTACAACATCACAATAATGAAAATGATATTGATACATTACTAGGCTTTATCAAAGAAAAGAAACTCCAAGGTGTTATTTGCCTAGGTGGAAACTTCTTAGATTTAACAGATGAAGTATTAGCAGAAATAAGTACAGCCATTGTACTGGTGTCAGTAGATTCAGTTACTAGAAAAAATTTGAAAAGATGTTCCTCCATTAGTATCGATAATCAACAAGCATCCTATATGGCAGTTAACTATTTAATTAATAATGGACATCATGAAATAGGACTTATGTTAGGTGAGGTAGTTGATTTCGGAATTGGCAAAGAACGTTATGAAGGATATAAAAAGGCCTTAGCAGATCATCATATTCCTTTTAACGAGAAATATGTTCTTTATGGAGGTTTTGAGTGTAAAGGGGCATATGACAAAACAATAGAATTTCTAAAAAAGGAAAAACAAATCACAGCCATTTTTGCTATATCAGATATTATGGCTGTTGGAGTAGCTAAAGCAACAGCTAATCTTGGATATACAATAGGAAAAGATATTTCCATTATGGGATTTGATGGAATGGATTTTGCTACATATTATGAACCATCAATTGCAACAATAAAGCAGCCTAAACAAGATATGGGATTACGCAGTGTAGATTTACTTCTCAATCTGCTGTCTGGTAAGGCTGAGAATGCACACATTTTCTTAGATGTTAAGTTGGTTGAGGGAGGATCTTGTCAATCAATTTAATATATATAATTTTATTATTTCTCAAATGAGAGAGGGGAATGAATATGAAAAAGAAATTTATTAGTGTATTATTAGGAACAGCAATGTTATCAACAATGCTAGCAGGATGTGGCAATAGCAATAATGCAGGTAATAATGCAGCAACTAGTTCACCTTCAGCTAGCCCAAGCACAGAAGCTTCAGAGGCGCCAGCTACAGAAGAATTAGCGGGTGGAGAAAAAGTTGATCTTTACATTTTACAATATAAAGTAGAGATTCATGATGCATTACAAGCAGCAGTAAATAAATATATGGAGCTTCATCCAAATGTAAACATCACTTTAGAAACTGTTGGTGGTGGAGATGATATCGGTGTTGTTTATAAATCAAAAGCAGCAGCAGGGCAAATGCCAGATATCTTTAATGCCATTGGGCCAGAAGAATGTGGCACATACATGGAATACTTAGAAGATTTATCAGATCAACCTTGGGTATCTCACGCTAACGCAGGTATGTTAGACCTTAACACTATTGATGGTAAAGTATATGGTCTTCCAGTATCAGCAGAAGCATTTGGTCTTATCTATAATAAAGCTATTTTTGAAGCAGCGGGAATCGATGCCAGCACACTTACATCATATGATGCAATCGATTCAGCTTTCGCTACATTACAAGCAAAAATTGATGCTGGTGAATTAAAAGATAAATTCCCAGATCTTAAAAATGTAACAGCAGTTCAAGGTGCTGAAAAATGGGTACTTGGTGACCATGCTGTAAATGTTGCCTTAGCTCCAGAATTTAATGAAGATGTATTTGCTGTAGCAAACGCAAAAGAACTTCAATTTAATTTTAAAGATGCTTACAAAGCATATATGGAATTACAACTTAAATATTCTGCAAACAAAGATGATTACAAAGGTGCTGTAGCAGTTGATTATAGCACAGCTGTAAAAGAATTATTAGGTCTTGGTCAAGTTGCAGTTATCCAACAAGGAAACTGGATCTATGGTGACGTATCTAGTATTGATCAAGAAGTTGCTGATAACTTAGCATTCTTACCAGCTCCAATCAAAGGTTACAAAGAAGATAGTATCATCACATTAGTTGCGAACTACTGGTGTGTAAATTCACAATCAGATGCTAACAAGAAATTAGTTGCTAAAGACTTCTTAAATTGGTTATATCAATCAGATGAAGGTAAACAAATCGTTGTTAATGAATTTGGTTTCTTACCAGTATTTGATAACTATGGTGATTTAGCTCCAGCAGACGGCTTATCAAGATCAATTCTTGATTTTGCAGCTCAAGGTAAAGCTGTAAGTGCTGTATTCAAAGGAACACCAGGTGCATCTTGGTTACAAGACGTATTCGGTGCAAAAGTACAAGGTTTCTTAACAGGAGACTTAACTTGGGATCAAGTATTTGATGAATCAGCAGCTGAATGGGCTAAAATGAGACAATAATAGTCTAAATGGTGATAATGTAGCATTACTAGAGTAACAATTAGTGGGTGTGATAACAAATAAGAATCGCACCCTCTAATATTACTTAGTAAATATAAAAGACATAATAATTTAGTCTGAAATGTATAAAGAAATATATAGGTAATACCAAGTAAATATGGCCCCAGGTGATACAGCTTATGTAGTGTCTAAAGAAAATTTAAGTTACATAAAGGGGTTAAGAAGTAAGACAGAAAGAAGAAGCAAATAAGAGAGGGGATGTGCTTATATGAAACGCTCAAAAGTAGGGTTTTGGCTGTTTTTAGCACCATGTTTATTAGCATTTTTAACAGTAGTATTTATACCTATGCTTGGTGGATTTTACTATTCATTCACAGACTGGGATGGTATGGCTTCAAGTGTTAATTTTGTAGGTCTTGATAACTTTGTTAGGCTATTCACTGAAGAAAAACAGTTTTGGATATCCTTTAAATTTACAGCATTATTTACTTTAGCTTCAGTTATCCTAATTAACATTGTAGGTTTTGCATTAGCATTACTTGTTACAAAGAGATTTAAAGGTGCAAACTTATTAAGAAGTATATTCTTTATGCCAAACTTAATCGGAGGATTACTCTTAGGTTTTGCATGGCAGTTTATTTTCACAAAAGTATTTCCAGCTACAGGAATTCCTTTCTTACAAAACTGGCTTACTAATAAAGAAACAGGTTTTATGGCTCTTTTAATCGTAATGGTATGGCAAATGGGTGGATACATGATGATTATCTATGTGGCAGCTCTTCAAGGTATTCCAGATACAGTATTAGAAGCAGCTGAATTAGATGGAGCAAAAGGTCTCACTAAATTAAGAACCATTATTATGCCAATGGTATCACAAGCATTTACAGTAGGTTTATTCCTAATGCTTTCTAACTCATTTAAGTTATTTGACCAAAACTTAGCTCTTACTGGTGGTGGTCCTAACCGTTCAACAGAAATGCTAGCTCTTAATATTTATCAGACAGCATTTAGTGGTAATGAGATGGGATATGCACAAGCTAAAGCTTTAGTGTTCCTAGTTACTATTGCAGTTGTTTCAATTATTCAACTTACAATTTCAAAGAGAGCAGAAATAGAAGCCTAATAGTAGGTAGTGGAGGGAGGTAATTTTTATGGAAGAAAGAGAAAATGTGGTATCAAGAACAATCAAGATTGTTATAGGCTGTATTTTAGCTGTATTATACCTTGTACCAATTATAATGCTATTATCCGCAGCATTTAAAACACAAAAAAATATTTTCAAAGATATATTTGGTTTTCCAGACCCTATCGTATGGACTAATTTTGGCGAAGCCATGGCACGTATGGATTACTTAAGAGCATTATTTAACTCTGTATTTTTCACCGTTATATCAACAATTTTAATCATTTTCTTTGCCTCTATGGCAGCATGGGTACTTGTACGTTATAAAACAAAGATGTCAAACTTCATCTTTACATTATTTGCAATCTCCATGCTTATTCCTTTCCAATGCGTTATGTTACCAATGATGAGTATTATGGGAAAATTAAATATGTTAAACCCAGTAGGTTTAATATTTGCTTATGTTGGGTTTGGATCTGCATTATCTATTATGCTTTTCCATGGATTTATAAAAGGAATACCAGTAGAGTTAGAAGAATCAGCGATGCTAGATGGATGTAGTATGTTTGGTGTTTATAGACAAATTGTGCTTCCATTATTAGGACCTATCGTAACAACAGTAGGTATCTTAAATATCATGTGGATTTGGAATGACTACTTATTACCAAGTCTTGTAATTGGTTCGAACATAGAGTGGCGTACTTTACCACTTAAGACTTTCTACTTCTTTGGTCAATTCTCAAGCCGTTGGGATTATGCATCAGCAGCACTTATCTTATCTATGTTACCAATCGTAATCTTCTACGTATTTGCACAAAAGAAAATTATTAAAGGTGTTGTAGATGGGGCAGTAAAATAAGAGCTAGTAGGGACGGTTCTTATACTTAAAACTCAAAAATAAATAGTTTCAAAATAAAATTTTCGAAAAATACAATTAAGTAATTGTGTTTTTCGAAAATTTAATATATAATAACTGAAAACGGTACCAATAGCATAAATCAAGGATTTAGCAAGAGGTATAAACTAGAAGTTAAACATATAAGCATCAAGAATAATCATACATTAAATTGGGAGCGTGATTAGCAGTGAGCAGAAAAAGCGGTATTATAATGCATATATCTTCCCTTTCAGAAAAATATGGTATTGGTAGCTTTGGTAAAAAGGCATATGAATTTGCTGACTTCTTAAAAGAAGCAGGACAAAGTTATTGGCAGATACTACCATTAGGACCTACAAGCTATGGAGATTCTCCTTACCAATCATTTTCAGCTTTTGCAGGAAATCCTTACTTTGTAGACTTAGAGACCTTAGAAAAAGAAGGGTTATTAAAACCAGAAGATTATGTAGATGTTGATTTTGGAAGTGACGAATTTGTAGATTATGAAAAATTATTTACAGAGAGAAATAAGGTATTACATATAGCTTATAAAAATTCAAAAGGTAAGCTAACAAAACAAATTGAAGCGTTCAAGAAGGAAAATGCATCTTGGCTTAAAGACTATGCAATGTATATGGCTATTAAATTTAAAATGGAACTTCGTAGTTGGCAAGAATGGGATGAGGATATTAAGCTCAGAAAGCCAGAAGTTATGAAGGCATATGAAAAAGAGCTTAAAGATGAAATTGAATATTGGATTTTTGTTCAATATGAATTTTATAAACAATGGGAAGCTCTTAAAAGCTATGTAAATAGTTTAGGTATTAAAATTATTGGGGATATTCCTATCTATGTTTCAGCAGATAGCTCAGATGCTTGGGCCAATGATAAACTTTTCAAATTAGATGAGAATAAAAATCCAATTTTTGTTGCAGGTTGTCCACCAGATGCTTTCTCTGATGATGGGCAATTATGGGGAAATCCAATTTATGATTGGGACTACCTTGAAGAAACAGGTTATGAGTGGTGGATTGAAAGACTTAAAGCTAGTTTAAAACTTTATGATGTAATCCGTATTGATCACTTCAGAGGTTTTGAGTCTTACTGGCAAATTCCATTTGGTCATAAAACAGCTAAAAAGGGTAAATGGGTTAAAGGACCTGGCATCAAGCTCTTTAAAGCAGTTAAAGAAAAATTAGGAGACATCGATGTTATAGCAGAAGATCTAGGTTATATGACAGATAAAGTGATTAACTTTAGAGACAAAACAGGTTATCCAGGTATGAAAGTGCTTCAATTTGCATTTGATACCAGAGAAGAAAGCGATTATTTACCACATAACTATACTAGAAACTGTGTTGTATATACAGGAACTCATGATAATGACACAGTTATGGGATGGATTGATACAACTGGTAACCCTGAAGATGTTAAGAATGCAAAACATTACTTGAAGTTAGATATTTGTGAAGGCTATCATTGGGGCTTCATTAGAGGTGCTTGGAGTAGTGTAGCAGATACAGCAATAGCTCAAATGCAAGATTTCCTTGGGTTAGGTAATGAGGCACGTATGAATTTACCTTCAACATTAGGTGGAAACTGGCAGTGGCGTATAAAAGACGGCGCACTTACAAAAGAACTTGCTAAGAGAATTTATGACTTAACCAAAATGTATGGAAGATTAGAGGAGGATTCAAATGAATAAGGAAGCACTTAAAAATAGCATAAACAAATATTGTAAAGTTAAATATGGAAAATCTTTGGGAGAAGCAAAAGATTATGAAATTTTTAATGCGCTATCTTTAGCGTTACTTGAAGAAGTAGTTGATGACTGGAGTGAAACAAAAGCATTATACAACCAAGGGAAAAAAGCATACTACTTATCAGCTGAATATTTAATGGGTCGTGCACTTGGTAACAATTTAATCAGCATGGGTGTATATGATGAAGTTAAGGAAGTACTTAACGAACTTAACATTGATCTTAATGCTATTGAAGAAATTGAAGAAGATGCTGGACTTGGTAATGGTGGTCTTGGTAGACTTGCTGCCTGTTTTATGGATTCAGGAGCAACAACAAACATTCCACTTCAAGGATACGGAATCCGTTACTCAAACGGTTTATTCAATCAAAAAATGGTTGATGGAGCTCAAATGGAAGAGGTTGATACATGGCTTAAATATGGTGATCCATGGAGTATCCGTAAAGATGACGAAGCTGTTATTGTAGAATTTAGTGATTACAGTGTAAAAGCTGTACCTTATGATATGCCAATTATTGCTTACGGTTCTAAAAATGTAAACACACTTAGACTATGGCAATCAGAGTCTCTTGAAAGCTTTGACTTTGACCTATTTAACAAACAAGAATATACAGAAGCTTTAAAATGCAAAAATGATGCAGAAAACATTTCAAGAGTACTTTATCCAAATGACTCAAAAGAAGCTGGTAAACTTTTAAGACTACGTCAACAATACTTCATGGTAAGTGCAAGCTTAAAAGATATTATCCGTACACATAAAGCTAAATTCGGTAGTGACTTTAGCAGCTTTGGAAAAGAACATGCAGTTCAGCTTAATGATACTCACCCAGTTCTTGCTATCCCAGAATTAATTAGAATCTTAGTTGACGAAGAAAATGTAAAATTTAAAGATGCTTTAAGTATTGCCAAAACAGTATTTGCTTATACAAATCATACGATTTTAGCTGAAGCTTTAGAAAAATGGGATGTCAAACTTATTGAAAAACTTTTCCCACGTATTCTTGAAATCATCCGTCACATTGACTTTGTTTTCGTACAAGAATTAGAAGATAAAGGTTATGATAAAGAAGCAATCAATGAATTTAAAATCATAAATTACAACCAAGTAAGAATGGCTAACTTAGCGATCTATGTTGGTTTCGCTGTAAATGGTGTTGCTGCACTTCATACAGATATCTTAAAAGATACAGAATTACACAACTGGTATGAATTATATCCAGAGAAATTCCAAAACAAAACAAATGGTATCACACCAAGAAGATGGATGAGACTTTGTAACCAAGAATTATCAGCATACATCACTGAGCTCTTAGGAACAGAAAGCTGGGTAAATAATTTATCAGAGCTTAAACAATTAGAAAAATACATCGATGATGAAGCTGTACTTAATAAACTTATGGCTATTAAGAAAACTAAGAAAGAACAGCTTGCAGCTTACATTAAAGAAGTAGAAGGCGTAGAGCTTGATCCAAACTCATTATTTGATATCCAAATCAAACGTTTACATGAGTACAAACGTCAATTACTTAATGCATTTTATATCTTAGATTTATATAATAGACTTAAAGCTAATCCATCAATGGATATTCCAAATGTTACATTTATCTTCGGTGCAAAAGCATTCCCAGGTTATGTAAGAGCAAAAGCTATCGTTAAATTTATTGGAGAAATTGCTAAGAAAGTTAACAATGACCCAGTTATCGGTGGCAAAATGAAAGTTATCTTCGTAGAAAACTACCGCGTATCTTACGGTGAAAAACTCTTCCCAGCTGCAGATATTTCAAAACAAATTTCAACAGCAGGTAAAGAAGCATCAGGTACAGGTAACATGAAATTCATGATGAACGGTGCTTTAACATTTGGAACATACGATGGAGCAAACGTAGAAATCGTTCAAGAAGCAAAAGAAGAAAATAACTTCATCTTTGGTCTTCGTGTAGAAGATATCGAACAAATTGGTGGTAAATACAATTCAAAAGAATACTACGAAGCAGACCTGTCCCTAAAAACAGTAGTAGATGCATTAGTAGATGGTACATTCTGCGATGGTGGTACAGGTGAATTCCAAGATTTATATAATTCATTAGTAAACGAAGGAGATACTTACTTCTTATTAGCTGACTTTGTAGCATTTAAAGAAGCTGAAGATAAAGTATTTGCAGCATATAAAGATCAAAAACATTGGGCACAAATGAGCTTAATGAACATTGCAAACTCAGGTATCTTCTCAAGTGATAGAACCATTATGCAATATGCTAACGAGATTTGGGGTATTACACCAAAAACAGTTAAGTAATAATTTCCAAAAGTAACAAAAGAGGAACTAAGTTAAAGAACCGTCCCTATGTAAAATATGGGGACGGTTCTTTAACTTAGTTAGAAAGAGAAATAGTTAACAATCTGAAAAAAGTATGCTAGAATAACTTAACAGTATATGTACCAATAGGCAAAAGGGTATTAATTAAACAGGAAGAGTAAAATTCCAGAAAGGAAAGAGGATACATCAGATGGGGATGACAATAGTTGATATTGCTAGGATAGCAGGGGTAGGGGTAAGTACGGTTTCTAGAGTAATAAACAATCATCCAGACGTAAAATATGAGACTAGAGAAAGAATACTAGATATAATACGTGAGAATAATTATATTCCAAATAACAGTGCTCGGGTACTAAAGCAGACAAACACAAATAATATAGGAATACTCATTCGAGGGGTTTTCAATCCTTTTTTTGCTGCGCTATTAAAAAATATCAGTATGAGTATAGAAAAAGCAGGATATTCAATTATTGTACATTATCATAATAATGTGGATGATGTCTCTACATTGGTTGGTTTTGCAAAAGAAAAGAGACTTCAAGGGGTTATTTGTTTAGGAGGAAACTTTATAGGGGTAAATGAAGAAAGTTTTCACGGGTTAGACATAGCAATTGTTATGATAAGTGTAGATTTTAAGCAGCCGAAGACCTGGAAGAACTTTTCTACGGTAAGTATTAGTAATGAGAAAGCAGGTTATAAAGCCACTTCTTATTTAATTGAGAAAGGGCATAAAGAAGTAGCTATTATTTTAGGTAATAAACAGGACTATAGTATTGGAAAACTGAGATATGAAGGCTATAAAAATGCTTGTAAGGATTATAGGATCAAACATAACTTAAATTATGTTATTTATGGTAATTATGATACGGCTTTGTCCTATGAAAGAACAAAAAAGTTTTTAGCAGTTAATCCTCAAATAACAGCTATTTTTGCAACTGCAGATACAATGGCTATAGGAGCAGCAAAGGCTATAGTAGATTTAGGATATAAAGTAGGAGATGATATATCCGTAATGGGATTTGATGGTATTGATATTGCAAGTTACTATAATCCTAGTATCACAACTATTGAACAGCCACAAGATGAACTATCAGTAGTGAGTGTAAAGTTATTAATTGGACTTTTAGAAAATAAGGTAGAAAACCAACATATTGTTCTAGAAACAAAATTAGTAGAGGGCGATAGTGTTAAAGAAAAGAAAAATTAGAAATTAAAAGAGAGGGACGGTTCTTAAAATGCTTAAGCATTTTAAGAACCGTCCCTCTCTTTTTGCATAAAAATTACTTAATTACAGATAATGGTTATGTATATAGAATTGATTTTGATAAAAAGGGGTGTAGGGTATGACACAGCTGAGTGGTTTATTTTCTGTTTATATAGATAGTATTATGCTAGTTATTGGATTATATATGGCGTTTGTTCAGAGTAATAACTTAATACGAGTAGATCACATGGATAGAGAGGGAAGGTTCTCAAAAGTGGTGGGTTGGATCTACATCATTGTAGGGATACTGGGATTCATAATCACCAGTATTTAACTAGATTAAGGAGGTGTAGCATGATTGAAGAAAAAAAAGAGGTTAAAGCAAGTAACGAGGATGAATTTCATGACCGGGATAATAAAATATCCTTAGAGATATTTACAGATTTAGATGAAAATATAAAGTGTATAGAATACTTATTTCATGACTGTATGGATGTTGTTAAAAGAGAAGTAAATATTTGCAAAGATGCTAAATTTAGAATATATGGTGTTTATGTAGATGGTCTTGTAAATCGTGATATTCTAGAAAACTATTTGCTTAGTAAGGTGTTTGAGTACAAAAATCTAAATGGAGAGGTATTTGATGCAAAAATTACACCTACGAAGTTGGTAATGCAACACTTTTCAGCAACCTTTGATGTAAAAGAAGTTGAAGGCATGGATGCTATGGCAAATGCAGTACTATCAGGAGATAGTGCTATTTTTGTAGAAGGTTCAAAAACGGGACTTGTAATTGCTACTAGAGGATGGCCCGCTAGAGGTGTAAGTGAACCTGCTACGGAAAGCGTAGTAAGAGGTCCAAGAGATGGGTTCACAGAAACCATAAGATTTAATACAGTTTTAGTTAGAAGACGTATTCGTGATACTAAACTAAAAATAAAAATGGTCAGTGTAGGCACTAGGAGTCGAACTGATGTAGCTATTGTTTATGTAGATGATATTGTTAGACCTGAACTAGTTGAGACAGTGGAAAGAAGAATTGATAAATATGTTATAGACGCCATTTTCGATAGTGGCTATATAGAACAACTTATTGAAGATAGTTGGAAAAGTCCATTTCCACAGACGCAAGCGACAGAAAGACCAGATAAGTTTGCAGCGAGTTTGTTGGAGGGGAAGGTAGGAATTTTAGTAGATAATTCTCCTTTTGGAATTATAGTACCAGCTACACTTAATGCATACTATCAAGCCTCCGAAGATTATTATCAACGCTGGCAAATCATGACTTTTACTAGAATATTAAGATATATAGTTTCTTTTCTTTCTTTTGCACTTCCAGGACTTTATATTGCTACACTTAATTTTCAACCCCAAATGTTACCAACATCTTTTGCAATATCCATCGCTGCATCTAGGGAAGGTATAACCTTTTCTACAGTTATGGAGATTATAGTCATGGAACTTATTTTTGAATTGTTTCGGGAAGCTGGTATACGAGCGCCTGGGGCAATAGGACATGTTATTGGTTTGGTGGGTGGTATTGTTATAGGGCAAGCTGCTGTTGATGCCAACATTATTAGTCCAATGATTATTATCATCATTGCATTTACTGCTATATGTACTTTTGCAATACCTGATTATAGTTTAACTTCAGCATTTAGGTTGATTAGGTACTTATTTATTGCCTTCTCTGCAGTATTTGGTTTATATGGATTTTTAATTGCTGCGTTATTAGTATTAACACATCTCTCATCTTTAGAGAGTTTTGGAATTCCGTATTTAGCGCCATATAATATATCTGATCAAAATGATTCTAAAGATTTAAAGGATACAATTTTAAGATTTCCTACATTTATGCAGACTACAAGGCCTATTTTTGCAAGACATACACAACGAACAAGGTTAAGAGTGAAATCGGGAATTAATGCGCAAGATGTGGCACCAGGACCTAATAGTGGAGTAACTAATGGTCAAGTTAAGGATAAAAATAATAAGAATGGTGGAGGTGAGTAAATGTTTACCCATAATGGAAAGATATCGGTTAGACAGGTTACTATGCTACTTGTCTTGCAGATGTTTAATATGACTATTCTTATATTACCGAAGATGGCAGCTGATTTTGTAGGAAGAAATGGATATATATTACCTATAGTAGCCTTAATCTTTGGTGTAATTTATGTGTGGTGTATTACAGGATTGACTAAAAATTTCCCGGGTGATACTCTGGTAGAATTTACGCCTAAGGTTGTGCCTAGATTTGTAGCATATATTATCGTCATTGCATTTGCTATAAAACTTATTGTAACAACAGGGTTAGAATTACGTATGTTCGGAGAAATGATTACTCAAGTGATGTTACCTAAAACACCTTTAGTAGTGATTATGTTGGTTATGCTTTTATCAACAGCTTACCTTGTGAAATCAGGAATGGAAGCAACAGCCAGAATGGGAGAGATTTTAGTTTATTTTGTATTTGTTCCCTTAGGGATTGTTTTTTGCAAAATTCTTATAAGTGCAGATTATAAGCAAGTTATGCCTTTTTTTCAGACTAACCTCGCGCAGGTGGGTCGGGGAAGCTACTATATTAGCTTAAGTTTTATGCCTATTGAATTTATGTTGATGATGACTGGGTTAATGGAAAAACCAAAGAAAGCAAGACGGGCAGCATTTAGGGCTATTCTTATTATTGCAATATTAGAGGCGCTTATTATTCTGCTAACTATATGTAGTATTGGAATTGGTGAAGTTGATAGGCAGATATGGCCAGTATTAACGCTTATGCAAAGCATTGAAAATGCCGGAAGAATCATAGAAAATCAAGAGATTTTTATGATGACAGGCTGGATACTCAGCATATTTATGTATATTAGTTCAGGTCTTTATTTTACTTCACTTATAGGAAGCAGAAGCTTCAGATTTAAAAGAGAAAATGTATTTGTATTACCTCTTGTGCCAATAGTTTATTTCATAGCAGTATGGCCTACAAGTTTAATTCAAACATACGATTACTATATTAAGTTCCAGCGCTGTTTTGGAGCATGGTTTTTAATACCTGTCCCTCTTTTATTATGGTTAATTGCTAAAGTGAGGAGAGTTGGTTATGATCATTAATAAATTAAAATATATCATAATTATCTTTTTACCTTTTGTTTTAACAGGGTGCTGGGATAGTGTAGAGATTAATGAGAGACATGTGGTTTTAGAGGTTGCAATAGATAAAAATGATGCTTCAAAACAAAGTAGTACAGAAGCACAAGATAAACGATATGAAGTCACCTATACAATACCAGATATAGCAAAGTTATCAGGCCAAGATAGTTTATCAGAAGATGTAAAAACAGCGATAATAACCAAAAGCTCAACGATAGCCACAAGTGTTGATGAAGTAGAACGTAAAACACAAAATACAGTTACCTTCAGCCATACTAAAGCTTTAGTATTGGGAGAGGAATTGCTAAAAGATAAGGAACTGTTTAAAGCAACTATTGATGGGCTTATTAGAAATATGCAGATAGGGAGAGGAACAAGTATTTTAGCTGTGAAGGGAAAGGCTGGAAAGTTAACACAAGCTAAAAATCCTCAGAATCCTATCATAGGACTTTATGTTATGAAATTCTTTAATAATTCAGAACGGCCAACTAGCTATGCGAAACAACAAACGTTAGGCAATCTGATAAAAGAATTGCAAAATACAGGCGTAACTACCATTCCTGTAATAAGTGATCAAGAAGGGACGGTTCTTATTCAAGGTGCTGCAGTAATTAAAGATTATGAGTTAGCAGACTGGATAAACAAGGAGCAAGTAAGAGGAGAATTGTTCGTTGAGGGAAAGATTAAAGAAGTGCCTATTGTTGTGAAATATAAAGGGGAGAATTTGACCTACAATATAGAGGAAGAAGAATCTAGAGTTTCTTTTAATGCAAATAATGGTGAATGGTGTGCAGAGATAGAAATAAAAGTAAAAGGAAATATAACAGAGTTTGTATCATCAGAGCAGAACGAATTATTTAATGAATCAAGCATAAGAGAAATAGGCAGTTTAATTAAAGCAGAAATTAATAAGCAAACACAAGAGAGTATTGTCTATTCAAAAGAAATAAACGTGGATTTTCTAAATATAGGATTAGAAATGTATCGTAAGCATCCTAAAGAATGGGAGTCTTATGAAAATCAATGGCTGATAACAGGATATAAAAATATACCAATCAAAGTAGTAACAATAGTTACTATTCATAATACGGGAATGCTTGAATAAAAGTTGAGTAGGGACAGGTCTAAAAGATTAAAAATTATTTTCTTAGTCAATACTTCTTCTAAACAATAGAATGGAAGGAGTATTATACATGCCTAGAAAAGCTAGAGAAAAAGCTGAGTGTAGTATCTATCATATTAGTGTTCGTGGGAATAATAAGCAAAGTATTTTTGTAGATGATGATGATCGAATAGAATATCTAGCAAGATTAAGAAGATATAAAGAAAGCTATAAGGTATGTATATATGCCTATTGTTTGATGACAAACCATGTTCATTTGCTAATATTTGATAATGGTCAAGATATATCTAGATTTATGCAAGGTTTGAATCTAAGTTATGCCATTTATTTTAATAAGAAATATAAATGTTCAGGACACTTATTTCAAGATAGATACACTAGTAGTATAGTTAAGAATGAAGCATACTTTGTAAATGTATCTAAATATATACATCTAAATCCGGTAAAAGCACAACTTGTACAAAAGCCAGAGGAATATGAATGGAGTAGTTATTCTGTATATATAGCAGATAAGAAAGATGATATTGTTGATGTTGAGTTGCTACTGAGCTATTTTGCACCTCAATATACACAGAGTAAAGTTTTATATAAACATTATGTAGAAGAAAAAGAATTGGTAGATGAAGAAGTAGCAAGTGCAGAAGAAGAGAAAATAAATGATATTTGTTTAAGAGGAATGATTAAGTTAGAGCATGAGGAACTCATTAATAGATTATCTGGTCATTGGAAAACAAGTGTTGGAGAAATAATGTGCAATAGGACTCAAGGATTTAGAAAGGAAATGTTAATTTATTTCATAGCATTGATTGAAAGACTTTCTTATAAAAAGATTGGACAATTGTTGAATATGAGCGATGTATATATATCCATGAGTATTAAGAAAATAGTAGAAGCAATGATTAATGACAAAATGATAATGATTGAAAGGGATGCTATAATAGCATCCCTACAAAAATAAATTTATATAAAATAATAAACATTTGTATAATAAATAATAAGCTGGCAATAATTTAGTTACACAAAATTTATAAAATAAATTATTGGTGGTGAATATAATGAAAAAAGTAAGTAGGACGAATACGATAAAACAAAAATACAGAGAATTTATTAAAGATGATGAAAGAATGATTCGAATTAGTTTTATTATGCTTATGAGTTTGATACTGGTAACTATATGCTTGACGGTGGCTGTGAGCTATTCTAGTACTACCACGAGTTCTTTAGCTGATAAAGTTATTAGGTTTCATGTCGTAGCTAATAGTGATTCAACGCAAGATCAACTTTTAAAACAACAAGTAAAGGATGAGGTTATAGCTTACATGGAACCTTTGCTTAAGGAGTCAACAGATATAGAAGATAGCAGGTATATTATAAAAGAATCCATTCCACTTATCAAAGAAGTGGCGGAGGAAGTGGTTGCTAACTGGGGAAAAGATTATTCGATATATGTTGCACTTGACCAAGCTAATTTTCCAACCAAGTCTTATGGTGATGTAGTGCTACCGGCAGGAAAATATGAAGCATGTAGAGTAGTTATTGGTGAAGGAAAGGGAGAAAATTGGTGGTGTGTTATGTTCCCACCTTTATGTTATCTAGATGCTTCAACAGGAGTAGTGCCGTTAGAAGGGAAAGAACAATTAGAACAGCAGTTAAATACAGAACAATACAAATTAATTACTAGTAAAAGCAGACCTTATCAAATACGTTTTAAGCTAATAGATGAAATAAACTCCTTCTTTAATCCATCCGATTATAAGGAGATTAAATAGGACACATGTAAAGGTTGTTGCTGTTACACATAATTAGGCAATAACCTTTTTATTTGCAGTTAAAAATAAGACCTGTCCCTAACATATAACATATACTAAGACCTGTCCCTAAAACAATTATTGAATATTGAAGGATTAAGTAATAAAATATAGTAAGCAATGAAGTTATTAAGGAATATGATATGGTTAGAGGATATAACTAGGAGGATAATAATGAAGAAAAGTGTTTTACTACTATTTGGAGGTTGTTCATCTGAACATGAGGTATCTCTGAAGTCAGCAACTACTATCTTAAATAATATTGATAGAAGCATATATGAAGTACATCCAGTAGGTATTACTAAAGAAGGTAAGTGGTTATTATATACAGGAACTAATAATGATTTATCAAATAATGAGTGGCAAAAAAGCGGTATTTCTGCTTTTTTAAGTCCAGATGCAACTCAAAAAGCATTATGGATTTTCAAAGGTGAAGGTCAAGAATCTATCAAGATCAATATAGACATTGTATTTCCAGTATTACATGGTAAGAATGGAGAAGACGGAACTATACAGGGCTTATGTCAGCTTGCACAAATTCCTTTTGTGGGTTGTGGTGTTTTAGCCTCAGCAGTATCTATGGATAAGGCGTTTACAAAAATAGCAGTGGCAACTAAAAATGTTCCCCAAGCACGTTTTGTTTTAGTTAAAGAGCCAGAGTTAAAACATATGGAGGAAACTATTAAGAAAATAGAATCAGCCTTTTCTTATCCTTATTTTATCAAGCCAGCTAATGCAGGGTCTTCTGTTGGTATTTCAAAGGCAAATAATAAAGAAGAACTAATTAGTGGACTATATGAAGCAGTTAAACATGACCGTAAAGTATTAATTGAGGAAACTATAATAGGACGTGAAGTAGAAACGGCAGTTATGGGAAATGATGAGATTGTAGTCTCAGGTGTTGGAGAAATTTTAGCAGCGGCAGAATTTTATGATTTTGATGCTAAGTATAATAATGCGGAATCCAAAACAGTAGTAGATGCAGATTTGCCAAATGAGATAAAGGAAAAAATTCGAGGTTATGCCAAAGATGTATTTGATGCAGTAGAAGGAAAAGGACTGTCCAGAGTAGATTTCTTTGTTAAAGAAAACGGTGAGATTATTTTTAATGAAATTAATACACTTCCTGGATTTACGTCTATCAGTATGTATCCAATGCTATTTGCGGCAACAGGACTTAGTGTAAAAGAAATCATTACAAAATTATTAGAGCTAGCAAGCTTATAATATATTTTCGACCATTGTGATAGTTTATTAGTAGAATATCTCTACATTATAAGAAAATAATAAGATGTATAAGTAAGGTTATTTGTGGGCAGGAAAGTCACAAGTAACCTTATTTATAACTAAGCTTGTACTCAATCAAAGGAGGGTGAAATGAAAGAAACACAAATTACAGTCTATGATAAACAAATGTATCCCACTCATAGTGATGAAGCTGAAAATAAATTTTTAGGAAATCTTACTTTTAAGAATGAGAGCATCTATATTACCTATAAAGATCAAGAACAAGGTATAACTACAGTCATAAAAACTAAGGATAATATGGTTTCTGTAAAAAGGATAGGTGCCATGAAAGGAAACTTAGAGTTTGATAGTAATAAGCCACATAAAACACTTTATAGTACTCCCTATGGAGATATGGAGATAGAAATTGTTACAAATAAATGTGATATATATTTCTTAACAAAAGGGGTAAAGATATACATCGAATACAAGATTATGATGCAAGGTGAAAAGGTTAGTGATAATATATATTTAATAGTGGCTAACTAATATAAAAATATACTAGTTAGATAAAAATAGAAGTATAAACTAAATGGAGAGAAATAAGGGGGATATAATGAGTAAAATAAGAAAAGCAATCATACCTGCAGCGGGATTAGGGACAAGGTTTTTACCTGCTACTAAAGCACAGCCAAAAGAAATGTTACCAATAGTAGACAAACCAACAATTCAATATATAGTAGAGGAAGCTGTTGCATCAGGAATAGAAGATATTATTATCGTAACAGGAAGAACTAAAAAAGCAATAGAAGACCATTTTGATAAATCAGTAGAATTGGAAATGGAACTAGAGAAGAAACAAAGTAAAAAGCTTTTAGAAATTGCAAGGTCAGTGTCTCAAATAGCTAACATTTATTATATACGACAAAAAGAACCAAAGGGCTTAGGTCATGCAGTCCTAACAGCTAAAACTTTTGTGGGAAATGAGCCATTTGCAGTACTACTTGGTGATGATGTCATTGATTCGGAGAAGCCAGCGCTTAAGCAAATGATAGAAGTATATGAAAAATATAATGCATCTGTTTTGGGTGTCCAAACAGTAGAAAGAAAAGACGTTAATAAATATGGAATAGTAGATGGAGTTCAATTAGATAGTCGTATTTATGAAGTAAAAAATATGGTGGAAAAACCACCTATAGATGAAGCACCAACCAATGTAGCAGTACTAGGAAGATACATTATTACTCCTAGAATATTTGATTACCTTGAGAAACAGGAAATAGGAGCAGGTGGAGAAATCCAACTTACAGATGCACTTAATAAATTGGCTAAAGAAGAGCCGATGTATGCATATGATTTTATTGGACATCGCTATGATGTAGGTAATAAAATGGGATTCCTCCAAGCAACTGTTGAATTTGCGTTAAAAAGACCAGAACTAAATGAAGAATTTAAAGCATATCTAAAAGAAATTGTAAAAACATTTTAAAAGATAAGGATAGCCTCCTTATCTTTTTTATTATCCAGACATAATGAAGCTCATGATTAAGACCTGTCCCCATAAGCTAGTCTCCATAAGCTAGGCATGATTAAAGACCGGCATGATTAAAGACCTGTCCCTGTAAAACACTATAAAACAACATAATAAATTAAGACCTGTCCCTAAAGAAAGTAAAGAAGCAAGTCGATATAAATGTTAAGGTTAGTTTTACTTAGGAGGAATCAAAAATGGGAAAACGTTGGTGTTACATACTGGGGACAGTTATTTTAAGCGTTGGTATGGGTATGACAACATTTGCAGAGATACCTGCATATCTTACAGAATCAGAATACAATGATATGTTATATGATAATTATACAGAAGATAGAGGAATCGTCGTAGAAAATTATCCAGAGCTAGGATATTTAGTATATAAGAATAGCCAAGGTAGAGAGATAACTTGTAATTACTATAAAGATGAATTAGTAGTTGAAAAGCAACCCTACTATGAGATGGAGGATAGGATAGGATATATTGATGAGATGTTTCCTAATTTTGAATATGACCCTAGAGATTCATCTATAACAAGTATTCAAGCAGGTGACAGCATTTATATTAGATTAAATAAAGATGGAATTGCAACTTATATCAGCGCATACAATGACTATTTAGTGCGTTATGGTAAGGTTATTTCTTTCCAATATAATACAGGAGAAACAGCTGGTTTGCAGCTTCAAGATGACCAAGGAAACGTCTATGTTTATGATGTAGGACTTAATACACCCGTAACTAAAGGTAGTACATCAACTGCTTTAAGTGCAATTAAAACTGGAAGTTGGGTGAAAGTATTAGTTTGTCAAAAGATTTTAGGGGAAGGCATTATAGATGAGACTGTTCAAGAAATTGTAATTGATAATGATACAAGATATATTTCTAATATTTATAGGGGCCAGGTTACCTCTGTAGATACATTTAAGAAGGTGCTTAACTTAAAAAATGCTCAGGCATTAGGGAAAACTAATTGGGGAGCATATAATAGTTTACTACGTATAGGATTAGATACTACTAATGTAGCAGCTTACCTTATTGGAAATCGTGTATCGCTAGATTATGTAAGTAGAAACTTAAAAAATGCGGATGGATATGTGTATGTAGCAGCAGAAAACTATAAAGGAAAAGAAAATGCAATCAAGCTAAATTTCCAGAGTAAGCTTCAAACTACATTAGAACCGTCCCTAGTAACCTATGCTTCTGCAAATACGGTAAAATTATTATCGGGAGAAACCATTTATATTGCAGAAGATGCTATTGTAGTAAGAGATAAACGTTTAGTTGATGGTAACAGTATTATGGTAGGAGATACCTTGCAGGCTGTTGTTACTGGTGAGAACAAGCTGGCTATTGGAAATATATTGAGCGAGAAAACAACAGGTTCTTTAGAGGTATTTAGAGGAAGAATTAAACAAATTAAAGAAAGAGAGTCTTTCCAATTTGAAACTTTCTCATTACTACAAGATAATACATGGTACTATCATCCAACACCACATACTTTCTCAATAGATGCTAATACCAAGTTCTATACAGCAGAGGGTATTGTAGAAGATGGAATTGAGGCATTCCTAGATTATGGAGATAAATCAGAAGTAAGTAATGTGTATACAGTAGTGGCTATAGGTGATAAAGCTTATATGATTATTGATATGCCATATATAACAGAATCTGTTAAGGGACAGGTCTATAAAGCTGCTGATGGTAGTATTCAAATTAAAGATGCATATTATTACCATAAACAGCAAAAGAAATGGGTTCAATATAGCAAGAAAAATACAGGGGCTACCATTAATCTTCAGTCTAATACTGTTATTTTAAAGGATGGTAAAGTAGTTCCAGCCCGTAGCCTAGAAGAAGGCGATATCATCAGTGCCATGGTTGAAACTAACTTAAAAGATTCTGCAGGCGCGGTAAATGGTTATATCATCATTGTAGAGAACTAGGAGGTCAAAATGAAAAAAATACTAACACTGGGAATAAGTTTTATGTTATTTGCAACCTCGACCTTTGCAGCCGAAGGTGAGATGGGAAGCTTTGGTGGGATTACACCAGGAGTTAAATTAGAAACTTTAACTTCTATGGCGCAAACAAGTAAGAAATCCACTACGTCAAAATATACTTTACCTTATAAAGAGAATATTTATTTGACTGGCAAGGCAGAATTAGTAGAAGGAACAGTAACTATTTCGCCGGGCAAGGGTGTAGATAAAGAAAAAGCTGAAGGAACATATACTGAGAGATATGTTATGGAAGCTGCTAATACAGATGGTACAGTAAAGCTGACTAGAGATATTACTTTTGAAACGCAATACATATACGAAGCCAATAGAAAACAGACTACAAAAGTTACCAAAGCTAAAAAGTGGAAAGAAATTATTACAGTAAAAGGACAAAGCTATACCTTAGATAATACAAAATCTCAATACTCCAAGAGTGTACTAGAAGATGATACACCAGGTGTACTTTACTATAGAGGTGATGTACACTATGAAGCTGTTTATGAAGGGGTAGGGAATCCAGGAGAAGAAAAAAATATTGTGATAGCAGTTAATGCACCTATTTATGGTTATGAACAAGCATTTGCAAAAACAGAAACACAAAAGAGAGAGATAACCATAGATTTAGCTAGTGGTAAAGGCTATGCGGTAGAGGAAACACCAACAGTTACTGTATATAGAGATATACAATATGGGGCTAATGAACCAACTGCTATAAGCATGGCAGGAAACTACAAAGAAATTATCAGAAGCGAAGGTGCACTAAGTTATAATATTTTACAAGGTAATATTGGGTTATATGATGATGAACTATCTGGCATGATGAATATAGAAAGTAGCCCTACAGTGGAACAACTTTCTATACCGACATCACTCAATCTTAAAGGACATCCAGCAGAAACTCAAATTAAGAAAATGTATAGCATGAAGATCTTTGATGAAAATCCACTTACTTTTTCACCAAATCAAATTGTGACAAAAAAAGAATATGTAAAGATGCTTGTAAAAGCTCTTCAAATCCCATTGCCAGAAGAAAACAGCAAAAGTACACGTAGTTCCTCTAAAAAACAAGTAGAACCGTCCCCATTTAAAGACATTAGTGAAGGGGATAGTTATTATCCATATGCTGTTGCAGCTTATAAAGCGGGTCTAATTGATGGAGGATACTTTAATGGCAATACGAGTATGACCAGAGAACTTATGTATTTACTTAATGTAAAAGCAATAGGTTTAGAAAGACTAGGACTAGGAACTATGGATAGCTATACACCATTTGTAGACGATGGACAGATTTCTAGCTGGGCTAAATCTTCTATTTATGCAGCAAGTAATTTAGGTATTATTACACCTAGTAACGGCTATATACTTCCTAAAAAGTTAGTAACTAAAGCAGAGTGTGCCACTTTCTTAGATCAGTTAATTAATTATTTAAGATATGAATTACAAAAAGACTATAATGATAAAATGCTAATAGGTTAAAGAGAGAGAGGGACGGTTCTTAAATGTAGAATTTAAGAACCGTCCCTCTTTTTCTGTCCTTCTTTTTTTATTTTAATTCGTTAGTTTTTCAAGCGTACTAATGAGTTCTTCCGGAGACATAGTATTAGGAACATTAATTCGCTTTAAATTAGAAGCATCAAGAACCGTCCCTCTTTTTGCAAGTTTGGTAATTTGAAGATCGATGCCGAGTTCAGATAAAAGCTTTCTTGTGTAGCTGGTGTTACGAAATTGTGGGTAGGCTACCACAAATACATCGCGCGGCCCTAGATTCTTTTCTATAAGTCCTTTAGAACGTGAGATATGATATCGTACATCTTTTAAAGAAAGATAAGGAAGAGGGGTGTGATTATAGCCATGTGATTGAATATCGATTAAACCACTGTCCTCCATTTCTTTAGCAGCCTTCCAACCAAAGTGCCTTTCTGTATTCTCTTTTTCCATAAAATAGGGAGAAACGAATAGTGTAGCTGGAATATTATATTTCTTATAAATAGGATAAGCGTTTGTATAGTTGTTTAAGTAGCCATCATCCATAGTGATTAAAATAGGCTTTTCGGGTAAACCGCTTACTCTATTTATATAGTCGTAAAGTACTTTGAAATTAATAGGTGTATATCCGTTATCTATTAATGCTTTCATTTGAGCATCAAATAATTCTATTTCAACGCAGCTATTATTTTCCTCTGTAGATACCGTCTCTGCAACGGTATGATACATCAAAATAGGAATATATTTAGAATTATATACCATTTGGCTAGTAAGCGGGAAATCTCTCAAGCTACGTTCAGCACGTGAAAAGGCATTGTCATTTTGAATTGTTAAATCTATACTTTGCACTTCAGTTATTTCACCAGTACTATTATAGCCAAGAGCTTTAAATCTAGTTATGCCATTAGGCTCCGAAGTGGTATCTATTTTAGCTACATAAGGGTAATAGCTCTGCACAGATATCTCTTGGTCTTCTAATCTGTAGTGTATATAGCTAGTTTTAGAAGTGCTTATAGACTTTCCAGGTAAAATAGTTGATCCAGGTGCAAGGAGAATTTCTTCTGTGCCGGTAAGTATATCATAGCTATCCAAAAGTTCATAAGGAGAAGTAGTAGCTAAAGGCAGTTCCTTAAGTGTTAACCATGGCTCAGTTAATAATCTGCCATAGATGCTCTGGTATGTGGCATAGTTAGGATTTTTTTCTGTAAGTACAAAAGCATCTTGCAATCCAAAAGGTAATTTAATAAGAGGAGAAAAGATTGTTTGACATTCAGGATATTGAATGGCCAAAGTATAGTATAGAGCATTAATTTCTTCAGTAGTTTTTCTGATATTATCACTAGAGCTGTTGAGTAAGTTTTCCCTGATATATAGTTTTTTTGCGTCATTAAGGAAGTTATAGATAACATTAAGTTTCTCTAAATCGTCGGTGCTACTAATGTTGACACCTATACTAGAAATACTATCTAACTGGGTATATTGTTTGAGGCTTGATAAATCTAAGGGATAACAAATGACCTCAATATTGGAACTGTTTTGCAGGGCTAATAGAGAAGTAAAATCGTTGTAGAGATTCATATAAGTTGTTTCATCTATTTCATCATCAGGGATTAAAGAAATCGTTAGCTTAGGTACATAAGTGGCTAGTGAAACAAGCTCATTAACTACCTGATTAAGCTGCATGGGTTCATGTCCTAGAGAAATACTAATATTAAACACGTGAATAGGAGATGATTCTGTAGTTGTTTGCGTCAAATTGGATTTTAATTGCGATATTAAATCAGGTGTATAACTCAGTTGTGATTCCAATCTAAAAGTGGAAGTGGCATCTGCTTTTAAGCGCATAACTTGTAAAGTATCTTTTTCACTACGTGGGGGTAGGGAGAAAAGATAAATAGCAAAGCCACCTATTACAAGTAGTAAAAAAATAAGAATATATCTATGTTTAAGTAACTTGTTTATTAACATGATTTCCTCCGGTATATGTTATATGTATAGTTATTATATACGTTTAATATGTTTACTCATTCTTTTTATCAGTGTAGCTTATAAAAGTAAAGAATGAAAGAAGTTAAAATACTTTTTATAAATAAACTAGAAATTAGGGTAGTTTACCTAGGTAGTTTTATCAGAGTAAAAGGCATAAAATAGCAGAGCATAAACCGAGTAATAGTAGGAACAAGAAGGTAGAAGGATAAAAATTATTATGATAAACAGCTGAGTATAAATATATTACAAAAATGTTACAAATATTAATATAAATATTATTTGGAGGATAAGGCTAAGATACGAGAAAACCCTTGTATACCAAGAGATATGGAAAATAAAAACCTGTAATGTAAATAAATGTAAAATAATAAAGAATAGTTAAACTTAACTAATACCAATAAATGGATGTTGAAATTCTATGATTATCAATGTATAATGAAAACATCAAAGGAAAGATACCTTTGAAAGTTAGCGAAAACGCGAAAGAAGATAAAAATATTACATACATATTAAAAAATATTACAAGTTATTACAATGTATTCAAAAATGACTTTGCAATCACATCTATTCATACTAAACATAATTAAACAAAAATATAATTAAATAAGATAAAAATTAATATTTAAAATAATCATTAAGAAGAGCACTAAGCTAAATGTGAAGTTTTAAATACATCATTAATATTCTGGATTTTGATATTTACTTATCTAAAAAATAGAATATATAAGTATCACGCTAAGATGATTTGTCTGTAAATTATATAATTGAATAATGAAAAATTAGATTAGTAATAGAATGAAGACAACAAAGTCAGAATATCTTTCCTCCGCATAAATTTTTCGCTTATTAGGATTATGTTAATTAATACAATTTATATACATCAGGAGGACTTACATAATGAAATTACGTCAGAAATTAGCAGTAGCTCTTGCATCAGCAATGGTATTAACATCAGTACCAGTTGTAACAATGGCGGCATCAACAAATACATTAAACAGAGAAACAGTAATGGTTTCAGAAAATGCATCATTAACAGATGTAGCAACAGCACCACAACTTAAAATTGAATTAAAAGATTACGTAGCAACAGGAACAGCTAAAGATGTATTTTATCTTGAGCTTGAAAATGCTAAATGGAGTGAACTCAATGGTAAACTTGCTGTAGAAGATGCAACAGGGAACAAAACAGCATGGACTGAACCAACAGGTGTTACAGTAGATGTTATCAATGAAAAAGAAGCTAAGGTAGTAGTTGACGTGGCTGCTGGTTCAGCTCCAACACTTAGAATTCCTCTTTTAACAACAGTTAAAGAAGGTGATGCTAAAGTAACAGTTAAATCTTTCGGTTCATCTTCTACAGTAACAGGTGGAACTTATACATTTGCAACAACTAGCGAAGATATCGCAAAGGTTACAGTAGGAACAGATATTCCTTCATTCTACAAATCAGGTTCTATCGCTGATATCGTTCTTACAGAAGCAGTTGCAGGTGCTTTCAAAAATTCAGCAGGTAAAGATACAATTGAACTTACAATCCAAAACGATGACTTCTACTTCACAGGAGTAGGTACAGCTCAACTTAGCTATGGATTTGGTACAGGTACAGTAACAGGTATTGCTTCAATTAATACAAATGACTCTCAAGTATTAACAATCACATTACCAAAAAATCTTACACAAGATTCAATCGGTAAAATTACACTTACAGGAATTACTGTAGCATCTAAGGAAAAAACACCAGAGACAGGTGATTTAACTATCGATATTGATGGTAAAGCAGTTACTTCACAAAGCGATGTAGTAGTAGCAAAAGTAGCTGATTATGGTAATACACTTTCAGTTAAAGATGATAAAGCAGTAGAAATCGTAGCTGGTCAAACTAAAGCAGTAGAATTTACTCTTTCTGAAAATGTTGAAGACTCTATGATTGCAAACCGTGAAGTAGAATTTAAATTAGACAAAGGTTACTTTGCGTTAGAAGATGCTGATAAAAATGAAGCTAAAACAAAAGCTAACTTAATCGCAAGCATTAACTCTATCAAAAATGGTAAAACTACATTAACAAGTGACCAAATTAGTGCAGCTATTACAGGAACTATCGTAGAAGATAAAAAAGTAGTTGGTTTCACATTAAATACAACTAGCTCAGTTTTAGCAACAACTTCTATTGATAAAATTACTATCAATGCAGATGTAAATATGGGCTTAGAGGAATCAGGAGAAGCGACACTTGCAGTAACAGGTCGTGCAATCGGTGAAGAACTTACTAAAGTAGTAGCAACAGCTAAACAATCAATCGAAGTTAAAACAGAGGCAGCTGTTCTTAAAGTAGGTCTTAAAGGGCAAGAAGCAGGTAAAATCACTATTACTGAAACAGAAAAAGAAATGATCAAAAAAGGTAAAGATATCGAAATTACTTTACCAGCAGAAAAAGGGATCACATTTGCTGAAGCTCCAGAGGTTAAAGTAACAGGTGACCTTCAAATTGGTAAAGTTAAACTTGAAGATGTTACTAAAGATGGTAAAGTAACAGGTCAAAAAGTAACTATTCCTGTAACTCGTACATCTAAAACAGCTTCAATAATCGAAATTGCAAACTTCGTAATTGATACAGACCGTACAGTAGCAGAAGGTGCATATGATGTACAAATTGGTGGCGAAGCTTTAACAGCACTTAACGATACAATCGAAGCTACAGACTTCATCACAATTGGAACAAAAAATACAGAAGATTTAGGTTCAAATGGTCTTAGAAGAGGTACATCAACATTCGTAATTGGTGAAAGTAAATACACAGTAGATGGTGTAGTAAAAGAAATGGATGCTAAATCATTCATTCAAGATCCAGGTTACACAATGGTACCAGTAAGATATGTTGCTGAAGCATTCGGTGTAGAAGGAAATAATATCTTATTCTCTAATGGTGTAGCAACAATCTTTGCAGGAACAAGAACAATTCAATTAACAAACAATAGCGATATTGCAATTGTTAACGGTGCTCAAATCAAAATGGCTACAAAAGTAGTTATGAAAGATGGTAGAACATACGCACCAATCGGTGAAGTAGCTCAACTTCTTGGTGTATCTAAAGCATGGGATAACACAACAAAAACAGCTACATTTACAAATAAATAATAACTAAATAACTTACAAAGCCTTTAGCAAGTAGTATAGACTGCTTGCTAAAGGCTTTTTTACATTTATAATTTTATGGCAGTTTACATAATTTTATAAAAATAAAGTAAAGATGATAGGAGCATTAGGGGACAACAATAAAAAATTTAATTTTAAATCATAAACAATTTAAATAAAAAAATAAAAATATATATAGTCTTAAAGGTTTGATAATACGTTTGGTTTTGAAAATGTAATAAATTTACAAGAACGTTACAATTCTGTTTTGATTATTGCATCGTGTCATGCACACAGCTATAATAGGTATACCTGGTATAATTTACATAATTATATTAATTAACATAGAATTGTACCGGATATATTTACTTAGGAGGCTTACATAATGAAATTACGTCAAAAATTAGCAGTAGCATTAGCTTCAGCTATGGTAGTAACAGCTGTTCCAGTTGTAACTATGGCTGCTTCAACAAATGCTTTATTAAAAGAAACTATTAAAATCAAAGAAGATGGTTCATTCACACAAATCACAACAGCAAATGCTGTAAAAATGGCATTTAAAGATAATCAAGGTGCATCAAATGAAATTTTCTACTTAGATCTTTCAGATGCTAAATGGGAAGCAAAATTATTTAATGATGCAGATCATGCATTAAATTCAAACAATGAATTCCAACAAATTGGAACTACAGATGCTTGGTACTATGGTGCTAAAGGGGCAGCACTTGATCATACAAATGCTATTGCAAAATATGAATTACAAGATAAAAGCTCAATGAAAGTAACAGTATATGGTGCACAACTTTCTGGTACTAACAATGAAGTTGTACTTCCAGTATTAGCGACAATGACAGGTGCAGATGCTAAAGTAGCTGTTGTAACAAGAGGTGGTTCAACAACTGCTACAGCTAGTGAATGGGTATTTGCTACAGCATCTGAGAAAAAAGCTACATATAAAGTAGGTGATTTACCATCATTCTACACATCAGGTGAAGTTGCTGAATTAGTACTTACAGAAACATATACAGGATCTTTAGCAGATGGTGCTAAAATCACACTTGAAATTGCTGATAGTGACTTCAGATTTGAAGATTACGCTAACGTACAAGTAAAAGGTTCATATGGATTTGGAAATATGACATTTACTAACGGTACAGACTTCACAGTAGCTAAAGGTAGTGATGAAGGTTCAGTTGTAATTACTTTCAATGCATTAAGTGCAGCTAACAAAGCAGCTCAAGACTCTATGGGTACTCTTAAAGTAACAGGTCTTAAAGTTAAAGCTACTACAAAAACTCCAGAAGCTGGCGAATTATTAATCGATGTTAAATCTGATAATCTTGTAGATGCTAAAAATGATGTAGCATTCGCTAAAATTGCAGAATATGCAACATTTATTGAAATGAAAGATGAAAAAGCAGTAGAAATCGTTGCTGGACGTATTAAAGATGTTGAGTTCACAATTGGTGAAACTGTAGAAGATAGTATCGTTGGTGGACGTGAATTCGAAATCAAACTTGATAATGCAAATATCGACTACAGAACAATTATTGAAAAATATAGCAAAAATACTATTACATTACCATCAGGTGTTACAAGCTTTGATGAATTAACAAATAAACAAGTTAAAGCTTTAAATGGTCAGTTAGATGTTGCAGCTCTTAGAACAGCTGATTTATTAAAAGATAAAGTTGGTTCAACATCAAATGTTATCATTGATGAAATTGAATTTGCTAGAGACAAAGATGATTTAATCGATCCAACAACTTTAATTGTAACATTAAACACAGGTTTACAAACAAATAAGAATATCGATAAAATGACATTCAAACTTCCAGTTGCTGTATCTGTAGCTAACAAAGAAAAAGAAACAGTTAAAATTACAGCTGAAGGTCGTGCTCTTGAAACAGAAGTATCTACAACTGCTGTAACAATTGTTAACCCATTCAATGTTGAAACAGAAGCTTTAACTGTAAAAGTTGGTCTTCAAAAACAAAAAGGTGGTAAAATCACTCTTACTGAAACAGACAAAGATATGATCAAAAAAGGTGACATCACATTCGCAGTAGAAAAAGCAGATTCAGGTATCTCTTTCTCTGGTGATGTAACACTTGCTACTGAAGGCGGCATCAAAAATGTTGAGATTAAAACTGACAAAGCTGGTGAATCAACAACTGTAACACTTAACCGTACTTCAAAAGAAGCAGCTACAATCTCTGTAGAAGACTTCATCGTAACAGTTGATAGAACAGTTCCAGAAGGTTCATACGATCTTAAAATTTCAGGTGATGCTATCGATGCATATGGCGAATCAATCACAATCGAAGATTTCATCGTAGTTGGTACACCAAATACACAAGACATCACAGCATCAAACGGCCTTGTAAAAGGAACAGCTGTATTTGAAATTGGTAAAACAACATATACAGCTATCGATGGTACAGAAAAAACTATGGATGCTGCATCTTACATTCAAGATCCAGGTTACACAATGGTTCCAGTAAGATACGTTGCAGAAGCATTCGGTGTATCTGAACAAGATATCTTGTTCGGTAATGGCGTAGTAACAATCTTCGCTGGTACAAGAACAATCCAATTAACAAATGGTAGCAACATTGCTGTAGTTAATGGTGCTCAAGTAGCTATGGGTACAAAAGTAGCTATTAAAGAAGGTAGAACATATGCTCCAGTTGGAGAAATCGCAAGAATCCTTGGTATTTCTACAGCTTGGGATGCAACAGCTAAAACTGCTACATTCACAAATAAATAATATTTAAGATAATGAAAAGGCAACTCGAATTTGAGTTGCCTTTTCATTTGTCTTAAATACAATAATGAGTTATATTATAATATATATAGAATTTAATTTATATTTTAAATTAATGATTCAATATAAAGGAGAGGATAGCGTGAAAAAGATTATTTTAGTTGCTCTAATGAGTGTATTATGTATCTGTCCTATTCAACTATGGGCTAAGACAACGGCAACATTAGTTGAAGGTACACAATATATTCATATAGATGACAAGTGGGAAGATACTTATGAAGCACCATCAGTGTTAATTGACATTCAGGATGCCTATAAAAGAAAAGGACAGGTTGAAAGAATTCAGTTCTCTATAGATGGAGGAAGGTGGCTTTATAATGGAAGTATGAGCAGTCCTTTTGAGTGTCGAAATATTGACAAAAGAGATATTGCAATACAAGCTATTGGAGAACAGATTTTTGGATTTGATGTAACGATTCCTAACGATTTACAAGAAGGAGAAAATGTTAGTTTTAAGGTACCATTGCTATTGGAAGTAATGGCAGCAGATGTTAGGCTAACCATTAAGCCTGGGGCAGATGCAGAATTGATAGAAGAAGAGACTTTGTTAATAGGAACTACTTCAGATAAGAAGGTGACATGGCGCATAGATGAGGTACCAGAAATAGTCGGACAGGGCAATATGGCTACTATTGATTTTACAGAAGTAGTAAAAAATGCGTTATCTGAGAAAGAATTTCGAGTGACTTTTATAATAGAAAATAGCCAGTATGGTTTTGGCGAGTTTACATATGAGTCCAAGGAGGAATATGCTGACAACACAGTATACATGGTACCAACTAATAAATACTTAGAATATGGAGGGGGCTTCAAGGGGATAGCAAATACTTTCAAAGTAATTGTCCCTAAGGGCACACGCCAGAAAGTAGAAGTTGTTATTAAAGGAGAAGTGGCTTCTTCGATAGGAAAAATCAAGCTTAAAAATATGCCTGTTGTAAATTTAAACACAACTTATAGTGAGCAAGCACTTTTTATGTCCATTCAAGGAATGGATGTAGTTGATAATAAACAACATGTTAAAGTAGCCGAAATAGTACTCAAAAGCAAAGAACAAATAGAAACAGAGAAACAAGCAGAAGAAAAAGCTAAGCAAGAAGCAGAAAAACAAGCTGAAGTTTTAGCGGAAGCACAACGAGGTGCACACTTTAAGGTAGGAACAAGCTACTACACAGTAGATGGTGAGAAGTTCGAGATGGATGGCGAGACTTTTATACAAGCGCCGGGTTACATAATGGTACCTCTAAAATATGTTGCCGCTGCTCTAGATATAGATGAGGAAGACGTACGTTATGCGGGAGGAAGTATTTTCATTAATTATAATTATAGAAATATAGAATTAAGACCAGGTAGTGATATTGCTATTGTTAATAAAGCATCCATTAAGTTAACCACTCCGGTTGTCATAAAGGATGGAAGAAGCTATGCACCGATTAGTGAAGTTGCAAAATTATTAGGGATTAAAAAGCAATGGGATGCTGAGAATAAAGTAGCTATATTCAAAAGATAGAATTGATTCAATTTAAATTACATTTATATTACAAAGTAATTACAAAATAAGATTGCTATTGAAAATTAATAAAAAAGTATATATTATGATATTAATTAAATAAAGATATTATTTAATAAAAATCAAAAATTTAAATAATAAATAAGAGGGGGATTTCCAAATGAAATTACGTCAAAAATTAGCCGTAGTTTTAGCTTCAGCTATGGTAGTAACAGCTGTTCCAGTTGTAACAATGGCTGCTTCTACAAACAGACTTCAAAAAGAAACTTTAAAAGTTAAAAAAGACACAGAATTTTTACAAGCAACTACAGCAAACCAATTACTAGTTGAATTCAAAGATGTTGCACCAGCAAGTGGTGTTGAAGTATTCTACTTAGATATTGAAAATGCAGAATATAATGAAGCTGCAATCAATGCTGCTTCTACAGCAGATGTAAAACTTACTAGACAAAGCAAAACATCAATGAAAGTTGAAGTTACACGTGCAACAGCTGGCAATAGTGTATACATTCCATTATTAGCAAAAGCTACAGGTGGAGATGCAAAAGTAACTATTCTTTCAGGTGGTAGCCAATCTACAATTACAGGTGGTCAAACATTTGTATTTGCTACAACAGATGAAAAAGTTTTCAAATATTCTGTAGGAGATAAAACAACATTCTACACAGATAATGATAGCAAACTTTCTGATTTAATTCTTGATGAAAGTTATTCAGGTGCTTTAAAAGCAGCTACAAATGGTAAAACTATCCTTACACTTGAAATCAATGATACAGATTTCAATTTCTATGGATATAAAATAACAGATAAAAAAGACAATGTATTTGCAGACGGTACAGATATTACAACTACAGTAGAAGGCAAATATGGTTTCGCTAACCAAAGCGTTAAAGTTTATGCTGCTATGGACAAAAAAGACAATGGTATCTTATACATCGGTATTGATGGTTCAGCTATTGCAAACCAAGACTCTATTGGTAAATTAACAATCAAAGGTCTTAAAGTTGATTGCTTAGTAAAAGAACCTGACACAGGTGATTTCAAAGTAGATATCAAAGGCGATGACCTTACAAATGGTGCAGACAATGTAGTAATGGGTGAAGTTGTTGCATTTGCTAACTACATCAAAATGAAAGATGATAAAGCAAAAGAAGTTACAGCTGGACGTATTGCTGAAATCGAATTCGAAGTAGGCGAATCTGTAGAAAATACTATGATTTCTGAGCGTACTTTCGAAGTTAAATTACAAGACAATGCTCACTTTGATTACATTGGTTTAGTAAAAGATATTAAAGGAGATTTAACTGCTAGTCTTGATTCAGATTCAGATATTGATGCTGATGATTATAAAATTGCAGCTGCTCAACTTGATTCAACTCTTTTAGCTGACAAAGTTCTTGATAACTACAGCAAAGATGATAAAGGTGATTGGGCTGGTATGAAAGTAGAATTCGATAAAGACTCTGATGGTAAAGCTATCGTTGATACTTTAATCGTAACAGTTGGATATCCAAAGAAAGATAGCGTTTACACAGCTCCAGCTCAAAAGAATGATCAAAAAGACAAAATCAAATTCAAAGTAAAAGCTTGTGTACCAGTTGACAAGAAAGACGCTGAAAAAGTAACAATTACAGCAGAAGGTCGTGCTCTTGAAAATAACAAATACGAAACAACTGCTATCACAATCAAAAATCCAATCACTATTACAACAGAAGCTGCTAGCTTAAAAGTTGGTTTAAAAGATCAAACAAGCACAGGTAAAGTTGTAATCGCTGAAACAGATAAAGAAATGTTCATGAAAGATGGTAGATTAACAATCGCTATCAAAGACAAAGACAGTGGAATCAAAATCACAGGAGCTACTTTCAAAGTAGATGGAGAAATTAAGAGAGTTAAAACTGACAAAAATGCTAGCTCAGTTTACTTCGATTTCAAACGTGATTCAAATGCAGCTGCTACAGTAACTGTAGAAGAAATCGTATTTGATGTAGACAGAACAGTTCCAGAAGGAACATATGATATCGAAATCAAAGGTTCAGCTATTGACCAAGAAACTAAAGATTATGCAGTTGGTGGTCACTCAATCACAGTAGAAGACTTCGTTAAGATTGAAACACCAAATACACAAGATATCACAAGTGGTGGTTTAGCTAAAGGTACAGCTACATTCGTAATTGGCGAAAGCAAATACGTATTAAATGGCCTTGAAAAAACTATGGATGCTCCATCTTACATCCAAGATCCAGGTTACACAATGGTTCCTGTAAGATACGTTGCACAAGCATTCGGTGTTGCTGAAAAAGATATCTTATTCGGTAATGGTACAGTAACAATCTTTGCTGGTGAAAGAACTCTTTCTTTAACATCAGGTAGTGCTACTGCATTAGTAAATGGTAACCCTGTAACTATGGGTGCAAAAGTTGTTATCAAAGAAGGTAGAACATATGCTCCAGCTGGTGAGATTGCAAGATTACTTGGAATCAACACAACTTGGGATGCTACATCTAAAACAGCTACATTTACAAACTAATATGTAAAACTATTAAAGAGTGATTCTTCGGAATCACTCTTTTTGTATCTTGAATCTATTTCAATAAAAAAATGGAATGGTGCATTAAGAACAGATAAATTTATAAATAAATAATAGCAGTCAAAAAGAGGCATTCCACTGTAGAAGGAGTGTCTCTTTTTGACTGCTATAGTTCTAATCACTTTAAGCCCATTGATTTCAACCCAAGGTTTTTGAAGCGATATTTTCTAATGAGGGGGTTTTCTGTAAATTAATAAGCATTCTTGTTTACGAATCCCTTGAATACTGTTAGTAATATAATCTTGATATCCATACTAAAGGTCCAGTTTTCTATGTAATATAAATCATGATCGATGCGATCCTCTATAGAAGTATCTCCTCGTAATCCATTAACCTGTGCCCAGCCAGTTATACCTGGACGAACTTGATGTTTCACCATATACCTAGGTATTTCTTCTTTAAACTTATCTACGAAGAAAGGTCGTTCCGGTCTAGGACCTACTACGGACATGTCTCCTTTTAGTACATTATAAAATTGAGGTAATTCATCTATGCTGGTACGTCTCATGATATTACCCCACCAAGTTTTTCTGGGATCATCTTTAGTAGTCCACTTATCCTGTTCCTCTTCATCAGTTTGTACTTTCATAGAACGAAATTTATACATATAAAAGGTTTGACGATTGTTTCCCACCCGTTCTTGTTTGAAAAGAATGGGGCCTTTAGAGGTTAGTTTAATCATAATGGCACTAAACAAAAGTAGAGGGCTGGTGAGTATTAAAGCTATTAAGGCAAATACGATATCAAAGATGCGCTTCAAACAAGCTTTAAAAAGATTATCTAAGGGAATATGTCTGGTATCAATAATCGGTAAGCCATCTAAATCATCAATATAAGGCTTAGTAGGTATGTACTTATAATAATAAGGGATAATATGTGTTTTAATACCAGCTTTTTCACACTGCTTTAAAAGTAACCCTAGCTTATCTGTCTGCGTTTCATCAAGAGCAATCATAACTATATCGGCATAATACTTTTCGAAGATACAACTTAAATCCTCTAAATCACCTAGGATTCTATAACCACAAAAGGCATCACTTTTTCTACTATCAGAGCGAACACAACCAACAATGTTATAGCCCCAGGCAGGATGCGCTTGTAGTTTTTCAATAAGATGAGCAGACATAGGGCAGGTGCCAATGACTAAACAATGCTTAAGATTATATCCTTTTTTTCTATAACGTCGCAATAAAAAACGTAGAGTACCACGATAGCCAATGGTTAAGGTACAGTTAATAGCTGCAAAAAAGAACAAGGTCTTTCTGGAAAAGTTCATTTCTTTAAATAGATAAAGCATAACGATAAAAAGGACATTAGCAATAATATTAGTTGAAAGAATGACCAAGGCTTCATTGGAGAAGCTTTTTATACGTTTAGAGCTATAAAGGTCAAACCAACTATATAATATAAGATAAAAAGGTATGCTAAGGCTGATGATACCTAGAGATTCTAACAATGTAAAGTACGGGATGCCATCCTTTAAAATATCAAATCTAAGCGTATAGGCTAAGATAAAGGAAATAATAAGGATCACTAAGTCTAATAAGACTTGAAGAACATTAAAATATTTCTGATTTTCCTTGATCATAAAATTCCTCCAGTTTCATATATAAATGAACACTTTATTATACCATAAAAAACTACGATGAGGGAGAAGATGACAAAATCAATAAAAAACTAAGAAAAGATTAGAAAAAGCTCAAGAAAATAAGGAAAATAATGAGGAGTTTATAGAATATTAAACGTTTAAGTGGTATACTATATTAAATAGTTATGTCCATAAATCAAAGGAAATGCAAATAAGAATCGAATAAAGTATTAAATAAAGAGATTGAAGAAGGAGTTAATATGGCAAATTCTACAGCAATTAATAAGCAAGAAAAATTAGAGAAGCAAAAGGAAATTGTGAATAAATTAATGTTTATTCCTATCATAGCACTTTTAGCAATTGTTCCATTAATTATGAGGGTTCAAGAAATAGCACTAGAACCAGCTTTAGCAGATGCATTGAATATAGATACAATAACGGATATCTTTTCTAATTATAAAGCAACTGCCATTATCATAATTAGTATAAGTATTTTAATATTAACCTTCCTAGTATTTCAAAAGGATATGATTAAAAAGGATAAGTACATAAAAATATATGCTATTAGTGCAGGAGTATTTATTTTCATCACATTTTTAGCAACAATCTTTTCAAGTAATAGCAGTACTGCTTGGTGGGGGCTACCAGGACGTTCAGAAGGTTTTATTATTACAGCGTGTTACATACTTATTTTGTTTTATACCATACTTAGTTTTAGAAATTATACTAACTTTAAATGGATATTGGTGGCGTTAGCATTTTTAATCGTGGTTACTACGGTTATTGGGGCATTTCAATATTTTGGCTATGACCTTTTCATTCATGTAGACTTTTTTAAGAGGATGATCATGAGTCAAGAACAGTATCAAAGTGTGGGAAGTATATCAGGCATTATTGAGGATAAGACTATTTATGGGACGATGTTCCACTATAATTATATGGGTTCTTTTTCAGCTATGATGGTACCTTTATTTATGACACTTACTTTATTCCTTAGAAGCAAAAAGCAAAAGCTTTTATGTGGCTGTATCTCTATTTGCAGTTTGTTTTTACTTTTCGGAAGTAGTTCAAGAGCTGGTTTTATTGGACTTATGCTAGCTGTTCTTGTTGGGATTTTCATATTTGGTAAAAAGATTGTTAAAAAATGGAAGGTTACTATTCCGATTCTAATAGCTTTAGCTGTTGTAGTTGTAGGCTTTAATGCCATGACAAGAGGAACTATCTTTAGAAGGATTCCAACTCTGATTAATGAAAGTATAGGTTTATTAAGTGGTTCAGATAATAGCTTTAATTACAAAGATCATATACCAGTAAGGGATGTGATTAATGAGGATAGAAGCGCGAAAATTGTTTTCCAAAATGCGACGCTTGTACTAGGAGAAACAGATGGAAGTATTACGTTCTCTGATGAAGCAGGTAATCCAGTAGTTTACACAGAGGCTGAAGATGTTTATACAACCACGGATGAACGTTTTGCTAATGTAAGTTTTACTAATGTAGACCTTATTGTGCCAGAAGGGCAAGTGGCGCCAAAGGTAACGAATATGTATGTCAATGGTCTTAGTACCTTCCTCTTTAAAACAGACAGTGCTGAAGGAACAGTTCTTTGTGATGCTTACCCTGTGCAAAAGATGGACATTGATGAGCCAGAAACAATAGGCTTTAGAGGTAAAGAAAAACTTGGTTCGGCCAGAGGTTATATTTGGTCAAGAAGTATTCCGATGATGAAGGATACTTTCCTTATTGGCTATGGACCTGATACTTATGCTGCCAAGTTTCCACAAAATGATTTATTAGGTAAATGGTGGGCTTATGATACACCTAATATGATTGTTGATAAAGTACATAATTTATATTTGCAGTATTTCATTAATAATGGAGGTCTAGCATTATTAGGCTTTTTAGTGTTGGTTATAGCCTATATCATTCAAAGCTTTAAGTTATATGCATTAAAAGGTTTCTATGAAAATAAAGAAATTCTAGGTATAGCAACAACATTAGCTATCATTGGTTATTTAGGAGCAGGGATGTTCAATGATTCGGTTGTTTCTGTAGCACCTATTTTTTGGGTTTTATTAGGAATAGGTATCGCAATTAACTTTATGATTCAAAAAGAAAAAATAGAAAATAGCAAACGAGTAGCGCATGCAACAGTTGATTTAAAATCAAAAAAACATTTAAGGGAATCGAATAGCTAAGATATAAGAAGATAGTAGGAGGTAAGCAGATGAAAGTTGTAGCAGTAATAATGGCTGGGGGAAAAGGAGAACGCTTTTGGCCAAGAAGCAGACGAACACTGCCAAAGCAATTTTTAAGTTTAACAGAAGATGGAAAAACCATGATTCAGCATACAGTGGAACGTATTAAATCACTAGTCAGCATACAAGATGTTTTCATTGTAACTAATAAGGATTATGAAAGCTTAGTCAAAGAGCAACTTAGTGGGTTACCAGCAGAAAACATTTTATTGGAACCAGCAGCTAGAAATACAGCACCTTGTGTAGGTTTGGCAGCAGCATATATTAGAAAAAAATATGAAGATGCTGTTATGCTGGTATTACCTTCAGACCATTTAATTAAATTTAATGGGATTTTTATTAATACTTTAAAAGATGCCATTCAAGTAGCAGAAGAAGATACTAATATGGTAACTATAGGCATTACACCTAATTATCCTGAAACAGGATATGGTTACATTAATTTTGGAGATGAAAAAGCAGGTGCTAACAACGTTTATCAAGTAGAACGTTTTGTGGAAAAGCCAAATTTACAGAGAGCTAAAGAATACTTAGAATCAGGTAAATACTTATGGAATAGTGGTATGTTTGTATGGAAAACGTCTACTATCCTAGCACAGTTTGAAAAGTATTTACCAGAGATGTATCAAGGCCTCTTGAAGATAGAGGAAGCTATTGGTTCTTCTCAAGAAGTAGAAGTTTTAGAAAAAGAGTTTAGTGATTTTAAATCAGAATCCATTGATTATGGCATTATGGAAAAGGCAAGTAATATTTATACTTTACCAGGTAGCTTTGGCTGGGATGATGTAGGCAGTTGGTTAGCATTAGAACGTTTTAACCGTACTAATGAAGATGGTAATGTAGTAAGTGGAAATGTTATTAGCATTAATACTAAAAATGCCATCGTACAAGGTTCAGACAAGCTCATTGCGACTATTGGTGTAGAAAATCTCATTATTGTAGATACAGAGGATGCTATGCTTATTTGTGCTAAAGATAGCACTCAAGATGTAAAGAAGGTCATAGAAAACTTAAAGATATGCAATCGTAACGAATACCTATAAGGTTAGTACATATATAAACAAAAGAAGGAAATGTTTCCTAGGAAATAAATAAAGGTGAAAGAGGTATCAAAAATGAAAAGAGCATTAATTACAGGAATCAATGGACAAGATGGATCATATTTAGCAGAGTTGCTTTTAGAAAAAGGCTATGAAGTATATGGCATTATGCGAAGAAAAAGTGTTGTAGACTATGGCAATGTGGAACACATTAAAGACAAAATTAAATTTATTTATGCAGATATGACAGATGCTATCTCTCTTATTAATGCAATGAGAATTTCACAAGCTGATGAAGTATATAACTTAGCAGCACAATCTTTTGTTGCAACTTCATGGGAACAACCGATTGCAACCGCAGAAATCGATGGTGTAGGTGTAACAAACATGCTTGAGGCAATTAGAACTGTGAAACCAGAAGCAAGATTTTATCAAGCTTCTACAAGTGAAATGTTTGGTCTTGTGCAAGAGATTCCTCAAAAAGAAACAACACCATTCTATCCAAGAAGCCCATATGGAGTTGCTAAATTATATGGTCACTGGATTACTAAAAACTATAGAGAAAGTTATAACTTATATGCTTGCTCAGGTATTTTATTTAATCATGAATCAGAAAGACGTGGTAAAGAATTCGTTACACGTAAGATTACTGATGCAGTAGCACGTATCAAACATGGTATTCAAGATCACTTAGAACTTGGAAATATGGATGCAAAACGTGACTGGGGCCACTCAAAAGATTATGTAGAAGCTATGTGGCTTATGCTTCAACAAGAACAAGCTGATGATTATGTTATTGCAACAAATGAAACACGTACAGTACGTGAATTCGTAGAAATTGCCTTTAAAACTGTAGACATTGATGTAGAATGGCAAGGTGGAGGTGTAGATGAGATTGGTATTGATAAAGCAACTGGTAAAACTATCGTTAAAATTAATCCAGTATTTTTTAGACCAGCAGAAGTTGAAATCTTACTTGGTGATGCAACTAAAGCAGAAAAAGCATTGGGTTGGGAAAGAAAAATATCATTTGCTGAGCTTGTAGAAAGAATGGTTAAAAATGATATGGAGTTTGTAGCTAAAGAAATTAGAATGATTAATATTTAAGAGGAGCAATAGAGATGAAGGCTCTTATAACTGGAATTACGGGATTTGTAGGAAAGCATCTTGCTAATGAACTTCATAGAAATAACTATGAAGTTTATGGAGCAGATATTATAGCAAAAGACGAAAATACTCTTGAATGTGATATTTTAGATCGAGTATCTATACAAAATGTGTTAGAACAAGTAAAGCCAAATGTCATATTTCATATGGCGGGACAGTCTTCGGTAGCGAAATCGTGGAGTAATCCCAATCTTACGTTTGACTTAAACGTCAAAGGAACAATTAATTTATTAGAAACTATTAAAATGTTTGATAATGAAATTCAGGTTTTATTAATTGGTTCATCAGATCAGTATGGAAAGATTACTGTACAAGATGGCATTGTAAATGAAGAAGTACCTCTATGTCCGGCTACACCTTATGCTGTTTCTAAATGTGCTCAAGAAGAATTAGGAAAGTTATATCATTCAGCATATGGAATGAATATATATTTGACAAGAAGTTTTAATCATATTGGAATAGGACAAAGTAAAGGATTTGTAATTCCAGATGTGGCGAGTGGAATAGCTGAGATTGAGAAGCACAAAAGTGATACACTAAAAATAGGGAATTTAGCTGTCAAAAGAGATTTCTGTGATGTGAAAGATATAGTAAGAGCTTATAGACTAATCGTAGAAAAGGGAAGAAGCGGAGTGGTTTATAATGTGGGAAGTGGAGAGTCATATTGTATTCAGGAGTTAGTTGATAAGCTTATTGCAATGTCAAAATGTACGATTAAGATTGAAAGAGATCCTAGTCGTATGAGACCTTCAGATGTTCCTTGTATACAATGTGACCATTCTAGACTTACTCAGGAAATTGGATGGCAGCCAGAAATAGAAATAGAGAAAACGCTAAAAGATATTTTGGATTATTTTAGGACGGTTATAGAAGATGAAGAATAAAGTCTTAATTATAGGCGCAGGTGGACATGCGAGAAGTGTTCTAGATATATTACTACAAAATGATGAATATGAAATAGTAGGATGTATTGATAATGCATTTGGAAAAAGAGAAGTAGTTGAAGGTATGGAAGAAATACCTATTGTTGGGAATGATAATGCTTTAGAAGAGTTTAGAAATAAAGGCATAAAAAAGATATTTATTGCAATAGGTTCAAATAAGCTCAGAGATGAATTGTATGATTATGTTAGTTTACTTGGATTTGAACTTATAAATGTTATTAGTTCTAGTGCATATATTTCACCCAGAGCTAAGTTGGGCAATGGGATTTGTGTAATGCCTGGAGCCGTCATTAATGTAAATGCCGTTATTGAAGATAATTGTATTATTAATACCAATTGTTCTATCGATCATGATTGCAAAATTGGAAGGAGCGTTCATATAGCCCCGGGAGTTGCGATTTCAGGAACAGTGTCAATAGGCGATAGAACACAGGTTGGAACAGGTGCAAGTATTATAGATGGAATAAATGTGGGTAACGATGCATTTATAGGTGCTGGGGCTGCTGTAGTGATGGATATCGAAGAATATGCGCTAGCTGTAGGGGTACCAGCAAGAATGATAAAAAAGTTGAAAGGTGAATGAAGATGGATAAGTTTATACCAGTGGCAGTACCACATTTATCAGGAAATGAAAAGAAATATGTAATGGATTGTATGGATACAACATGGATTTCTTCCAATGGAAAGTATGTTAGTGAATTTGAAAAACAATTTTCAAAGTTTATTGATGCAGAGTATGCAATCTCTTGTTGTAATGGAACAGTAGCACTTCACGTACCGCTTATAGCGTTAGGGCTTAAGCCAGGAGATGAAGTTATAATTCCTTCTTTTACGTATATAGCGACAGCTAATGCAGTTAAATATTGTGGAGCAACACCTGTATTTGCAGATTGTTTATTAGATACTTGGAATATTGATCCAGAGGATATAAAGAGAAAAATTACATCTAAAACAAGAGGTATTATTCCAGTACACCTTTATGGAAATCCTTGCGATATGGATGCAATTATGGAAATTGCTAGAGAACATAATTTGTTTGTATTAGAAGATGCTGCAGAATGTCATGGTGCAGAGTATAAAGGGAAGAAAGCAGGTACAATGGGTGAGGTAGGTACCTTTAGTTTCTTTGGTAACAAGATTATTACAACAGGTGAGGGTGGTATGATTGTTACTAATAATAAAGAGTTAGATGCAAAGATGAGACAACTTAAAGGACAAGGACAAGATCCTAATAAACGTTATTGGTTTACAGAGATGGGTTATAATTACAGAATGACAAATGTAGAGGCAGCAATTGGGCTTGGACAATTAGAAAAAATTGATGAGCATATTGCAGACAGAAAGAAAGTGGCTTCATGGTATATGGAAGAATTAAAGGATATGAATGATTATCTTCAATTCCAGAAAGTAACGGAGGGAAGTACAAGTGTATGGTGGATGTTCTCTGTACTACTTAGAGATTCTGTGAAAGTATCTAGAGACAAGGTTATGGAAATGATGAGAGCAAGAGGGATTGAGACAAGACCATTATTTTATCCGATGCATATTATGCCCGTCTATTATGACGTAAAGGCAGAATGCCCTATCAGTGAGAAGGTAGCAGCTTCGGGAATGAATCTTCCAACACATGCACTTTTAACAAGAGAAGACATAAAATATATTTGTGATACATTAAAAAGCATTATTTTATAGCAAGATAGGAGTTATAAATGGAGACATTAAATACATATGTAAAGAAAATATATGAGGCACGATACTTTCTTTTACACTTAGTAAATTGGGATATAAAATATAAATTTAGAAGATCGAAACTAGGGATTATATGGACAGTACTACAGCCTTTTTTATTGACTCTGATTATAGCTCTAGTATTTGGTTATGTTTTTGATCAAGAAATGACGACTTATGCACCATATATTTTATCAGGTGTTCTTGTATGGGATATAATTTCAGCAGCAATTATAGGAAATGGAAGTTCATTTCTAGCTGCCGAAACTTATATTAGACAGTTCGCACATCCAGTAACTTTATATCCTCTGAGAGCTGCAATGGTATCAGTGATTACTTTTATAATTGCAACAATTGGTTTATTTGCTTGGATAGGCTTTATATATCCAGAAAATATTCCTATTGCACTTATTTCTTTGCCTCTTACAGGTATGATTTACTTTTTGATGGCATGGGCGCTTTCTATTATCTCTAGCCATATCAATGTAAGGTATAGGGATTATCCATATGTTATGCAACTTGTTATGCAATTTTTGTGGTATATGTCCCCAGTATTTTTTAAAGAAGAAATGTTTGAAAGTAATGCACTACTTCATTCTTTTTTCTTAGTAAATCCAATTACCCATGTGCTGATGGTGATTAGAGAGCCATTCTTAAGTGGTAGCTTCGCTCCCATTGTAAGCTATGTATATACTTTTGCAATTGCATCATTATTATTAATAATAGCATGGTATGTAAATAAAAAACTTGAGAAAACAGTTATATATTATTTATAGTGTAAGGAAGGTAAAAAATGAAAAAATGCCATATATCTATTAAAGAAGTCTACTTAGATTATCCATCTACTATTTATAATAGAAAAACACTCAAGCAAGCTATATTTGAAATGGCTAGGCTTCAAAAACCAGCTAAACTACTTAATGATGTACATGCATTGAGAGGAGTATCTATTGAAATAAATGAAGGTGAAAAGGTAGGGATAATAGGACACAATGGTGCAGGTAAAAGTACATTACTTAAAGCTATTGCAGGAATTTATCCTACTACAGGGGGAGAAATAGAGATAGAGGGGAAGATACGAAGTTTATTTGATCTAGCAGTAGGATTTGAAATTGATGCAACAGGGAGAGAAAATATCTTATATAGAGGACTATTATTAGGAGAAACACCTAGGAGTATTAAAGAAAAGACAGAATCAATTATTGAGTTTGCAGAACTAGGAGAATTTATTGATTATCCCATCAAGTCCTATTCATCTGGGATGATTGTAAGACTTGCTTTTGCTATTTCTACTATGATTGATGGAGACATTTTACTTTTAGATGAAATATTTGGAGCAGGAGATGCTCGTTTTATGAATAAAGCTAAACAACGTATTATGGGGCTTATTGAAAATGCAAAAATTCTAGTATTTGTATCTCATGATTTTGCAGCAATTAAAGAATTATGTGACCGAGTTATTTGGCTTGATCATGGAACTGTAAGAATGGATGGAGATCCAGATTATGTTATTAGTGAATATCTAAAGGTGATGAGTATTTAAATTTAGGATAATGTGAGGGTAAAAGAATGCCAGATACGGGAGAGGATTTAAACTTAGATAAAACATATATTAGAAGAAGACTTAGGGTAAGTTGTAGGGAAGAACAGAATAGAAGTGATTCTATAACTCAAAGATATATTAATATTAGAGGACTATCTTCCCAAGATGCAGAAAATTATATTTTAGAATCAGAGCAAGGGTTAAAGGCTAAATTTATAAGACTAGCATTTAGGAACAAAGACTTTATTAAAAGAATTCCTTTCATTGGAGGAAAGATGCTTAGTTTAAAGAATAATATGCTTAAAAAATCCATAGTTAAATTAAATACATGTACTTTTGATGTATCCCCTTATTTAGAATGGTATAAGACAGACTTTATTAGTGCTATTTATGAGCTCCTTTTAGGGAGAGAAGTAGATGAAAATGGACTGAATTCTTACTTGAATCTAATGAGGCAAGGCGCAAGTAAGGGCGCAATTGTATATTTAATAGCTATTTCAGATGAATTTGGAGCAAAAGGAGAAATTACTTATCTGAAACAATATAAAAAGGAATATAAAAGATTTATTTTTAAACAAAGAGTTACAAAATTACCTGTCCTAGGAAAAGTATCTTCTGTATTTACACTTAAATCTCAGATTAGTGAGCTTTATGATAGAATAGAAAGAACCGAAGTAATAGCGGAGATAAATGCACAGAGAGTGCTTTCTACATATAATCAACTATTAAGTAGCATGCAATCATCTAATGAAAATAACATTAAGGTTATAAATAATATGATACAGGATCAAGTCGATAACTTAGAAAATAAATTTAGTAAGAATACAAGCGATATTAAAGCATGCTTTGAGGAGAGTACAGTTGAACTCAAAGAAAACATTAATGCTAATGCTAATATTATTTCTAGTAGCATAACAAATATTGGGGATAGTATGGAATTGGTACAGAAAATAGATACTTCTATTTCACAAAAGTTAGATGTACTTCCGACATATATTTCTCAAGTTGGAGCTAAAAATAAATCGGTAGTAACAAGTATAGCAGGTGGAATTACAGCAGTCATTGTTGATGACTTTATCATGGGAATCCCTTCTGAAGAATGGGGGCTTGCCATGTTCCTATCTCTTAATGGTCATTTTGAACCAGGGACAGAAAAATTCTTCGAAAGTATTATTAAACCAGGAATGTCTGTAGTAGACATAGGAGCAAATTTAGGGATATTTACATTAAGAGCACTTAGAGGTGGATGTAAAGTTTATGCCTATGAACCAACTCCATCTACTTATAGCATATTAAATCAGAATATTAAAGCAAATGGGTATTGGGAAAGTGGTAGATGGAATACCTTTAATTTAGGAGCATTTAATAAACATGAATTTACGGAGTTTTTTATTGAGGAAAAAATGTGTGGACAAAACTCGATTTTTGAACAAACCTCAAATTCACAGAAAATTCAAGTTGAAATGGTTGTCCTAGATGAACACTTAAAGGATATAGAACAAATAGATATTGTTAAGTTAGATGCAGAGGGCTCAGAGTATTTCATTTTAGAAGGTATGAAGAATATTATAGCAAATAATGCTGGAATAAAAATCATCATGGAATTTGCACCAAAACATATGAAACGAGCAGGTATAGAAATACAGACTATGTTAGATTTGTTTAGTGAGTATGATTTAAGATATAAACAGATTAGTGATATTTCTGGTGAATTATTAGAGGTAAGTCAGGATGAACTTATGAATGTTGATACAATCAATCTATATCTTGAGAGGAGGTAAAGGACTATGAAAATACTAATTGCTGGGAGTTTGTCCAATGCAGGAGGTTATGAAGAAGAACTATTAGTTAAAGAGCTTGAAAAAGAATATAAGAGTATGAAATACGATGTAGACAGTTTTATATTACCTTTTTCAAGAGACATTTTATCATTGCCAGAACAGATATTAGCCTATCAGCTCATTGATACAAATTGTTGTGATTTACTCATTACTGTAGGATATCCAGCGTGTATGCTTTCTCATCCTAATAAAGTAATTTACCTTTTTGAAAGAGTACCAGCATTTAATGAGTACTATGATAGCGAATATGGTGTACAGGCTAGCTATCAATATGAAAAGATTAAAAATACAATAAGTCAAATAGAGAAGAAAGTATTTTTAGAGGCTAAGAAGGTATTTTGTAATTCCAAACTACTTTTAGGGGATTTAAGTATATATATGAATGTAGAAAAGGAGGTCTTATATCCTCCAGCTTTAGAGATAGAGAAAAACTCAAATTTAACAAATAGTAACTATATTATGATAGAAACAGATTTATTACCTTATAATAGGTCGGAATTATTAATTACTTTTGCTAAATGTAATACCCAGTATGATATTAATATATTTATTCCTAGTGAAAATCTAGTATATTATGAGACTATGGTTAAATGGATTAAATCAGAAAAATTAGGCCACCAAATAAAGCTTATACAACAAAGAGCAACAGAAGAGGATTATAAAAATGCTTCAGCATATGTGTTAATGGATTATAATAATAGACGTATTTCTAATTCAATTATTATGGCGATGGAAAATCAAATACCAATCATAGCATGTAAGGATTGTGGAGCATCAATGGAACTGTTAGTAGATTATCCCTTACTTAAAGAAATAGAAGCAGATAATATAAAAAGCTTTAAGTTAGTAGAATTAAATAAAGCTACAAATCAGAATAAGAATTCTATGAGGTTTAATAAAACAAGATTTTTTGCAGAGAGTTTGGTGAATATATGAAAATAGCATTATTTAATACTATGACACCTTTTGTCAAAGGGGGAGCAGAAGGACTAGTAGAGGATTTAAGTAAGCAATTACAAATAAGAGGACATAAGGTAACCATTTTTAGAATTCCTTTTCCTGATGATTATGAAGTAAAACTTATTGAGCTTGTTTTGGCAACAAAGATGTTAAACTTTAGTGGATATGATAGGGTAATATGCTTTAAATATCCAACATTTTCTGTAATGCATAGAGATAAGGTTTTATGGATATGTCATCAATTTAGACAAGTATATGATTTATGGGATCAAGAATTTGGATTATCGGATAATACACATAATCAAGCCATAAAGCAAATAGTAACTTCTATAGATACAAAGGATATAGGTGAGGCTAGACACATTTATACTATTGCAGGAGTAGTAAGCAAAAGAATCAAGAAGTTTAATAATATCGAGTCAGAAGTCATTAATCCTCCACTAATTAGTAATAGTAGTTTTTTTAAGGAGAGTACCGGTGATTATTTATTTTATCCAAGTAGAATCACAGAATTAAAAAGGCAACTTTTAGCTATAGAGGCTTTAAAATACACAAAGAGTAATGTTAAACTCGTAATTGCTGGATATTGTGAGAATGAGGAGTATTTAAAGAAGATTATAGAAGTTATAAAAAGAAATAATTTAGATTCTAAAGTTAAATTTATTAATAGCTGGATTAGTGAAGAAGAGAAGATTAAATTTATGGCAAATGCTTTAGGTTGTTTATTTATACCATATAATGAAGACTATGGGTATATAACTCTAGAAGCATTTTATTCGTCTAAACCAGTAATAACATGTAATGATTCAGGCGGACCATGTGACTTTGTTAAAGATGGAGAAACAGGTTATATTGTAGAACCCTCAGCTGAAAAATTAGCAATAGCAATGGATTGTCTTTATGATAATAAGGATAATGCGGAGTTAATGGGAAATAAAGCATATGAAGAAATTATTGAAAGAAATATTACATGGGATGAGACCATTAGGAGGCTGTTATTATGAGAATAGCTTGGTTCACACCTTTTTCTAATAAAAGCGCCATAGGTATGGTTAGTAGGGAAATTTGTGAGACGTTAAGGAAGACAGTAGAAGTTGATATTTGGACACATAATAGAGAGGAATTGATAGTAACTGACATTGAAGTTAAAGTCTTTGATAAAAATACCGACTTAACTAGTCTTTCTGACTATGACTATATAATTTATAATCTAGGTAATGCTGCTGGTAACCATAGGGATATTTATGATGTTTCTAAAGACTATCCGGGAATTATTATACTACATGATCAAACAATGTCAGGTTTTTGGGGCCAATATTATTTATTTCCTGAATTTGGAGGTAATCCAGAAACAGGATATAGTAGTTACTTAGAAATGCATAAGAAGTACTATGGGGAATTAGGTGGTAAAACCGTTCAAGAAGCTCATAATAGTGGGTACTATCCTATTTATGATTATGATGGAATGGGAGACTTTAAATTAATAGAGCCTATAATTGAAAATGCCATAGGTGTTTTTACACATGCAAAGTTTTTTGTAAATAAGATTAGAAAACTAAATAATGGGCCTATTGGATATTCTTATCTACCATGTGAAATTCAACAAATTACGGAGTCGAAAGACTCTGAACTTAGTAAGGTTATAAAACAAGCCAAGGCTGAAGGAAGAAAAATTATTGTTTCTAATGGAATTGTACATCAAGTAAAAAGAATAGATAAGGTTACAGATGTACTAGCTACACATCCCCAAATAGCAAAACAGGTCTGCTATATTGTTATAGGCTCTTATGGTGGAGAATATGGGAGTAAATTAGAAGAGCTTTCAAAAACTACTCTTAAAGGCTGCCTACACATGCTAGGATATCAATCTAATGATGTTATGAATGAAGCACTTAGTCAAGCAGATTTGTGCATTAACTTAAGATATCCAAATTCTGAAGTATGTTCCCTATCTTTATTTGAGCAGATGTCATACAGAAAGCCTGTATTGGTACTTAATAGTGGGATTTATGGTGAAATGCCTGAAGAAGCTGTTATTAGGATAAGTCTAGAGAATGAGGCTATAGGGATAAAGGTTACACTATTAGATTTAATATCAGAGAAAGAATACATCATAAGAACTGGAAAAGAGGCAGGCAAATTTATAGAAACGCAGTGTACAACAGATATGTATGTACAACGTTTATTAGCATTACTAGAAGAACTAGGGACCAAACAAAAAATAAGTCAGCTTGAAAATAGAGTACTAGATGATATAGCCTTTAGACTTCAAGAACTTGGGTATAATGAGGAGACTGTGCCATCCACTATTAATAGTATTATTAAAAGTATTAGTGAAATGTTCCCATCTAATACTAGTAGAACATGTGAACGTGCAAAAAATCTTGGTGTATGGGCTGGATTTGGATATCACATACCTGGTCTGAATAGAGAAGGAATAGCTCGTTTTATGTCTTATATGGTAGAAGCGTTAGTAAGAAATTATAATATTAATGTGGAAGTTTGGTGCTATTCTTTTAATATAGATGAGATGAAGATTTGTTTCTCTTCTATTTTAGAGGATGAGGAATTGAAGGATAGGATTCAATTTATAGATGAGAAGAATTGGAAGGAAAAATTCACACCTACAGCTTATGAAGCAGAAAGCTTAGGAGAAATAAATGAGGTAAAAGATAATTTAGCCACTGTAGCTAGAGAGTTTTCTAAAGCAGAAGTATTTATACCACTTATTGTTTATTTGGATAATGTAATAGGCACAGAAAAGTCTATTTATGTACCTTGTCATGATATGGCAGTAGCAGAACATTACGACGAGTTTTTAGAAAAGGATAATAGCTTTAAATTTAGATATCTAGATATAGGTTCAAGAGCAGAAAATCTAGCTAGATATGGAGCGATTATGTTTTCTAACTGTAAGACTGTAAGGGATGAGCAGATACTTAAGTATATTAAGAATTTAAAAGCTCAAAATACAAATGTTATTTATCTACCGGTTAATATACCAAAAGATATTATGAATAAATTAATGGAAGAACAAGAAGTAAGGCAAAAGTTTTCTATACATGGGCGTTATATGTTTTATCCTACTCAAGTAAGGCCATATAAAAACATAGGGACTTTAATTAAGGCATTTAATATACTTAAAGAGGATTTTAAAGATCTTAAACTTGTATTAACGGGGAATCCTAAAGATATGCCAGAGGTTGACCAACTAATAGATGAGTTTAATTTAAGAAGTAGGATTGTATTATTAAAGAATTTAAGTGAAGTAGAGCTTTATAGCGTTTATAAATATGCCGAAGTAGTGCCAGTGCCAACTTTATTTGAAGGTGGATTTGCATGGCAAGCTTGTGAAGCTTTATTTATGAAAGTGCCACTTGTCATATCTAATATAAAAATGACAGTAGAACGCATTGAGAGTTGCGGATTTAATGAGAAGAATTGTGGGCTTAGATTATTTGATGCTTTAAATGAGGAGGCTCTTGCTAATAATATTCAACATGTCCTTGAAAATAGAGAAATAGCCTTAGAATCCCAAGAGAAATTTGCAGAAGTATTTTTAGGCTACTCGTGGGACGATGCAGCTAAGGAATATTACGATATGTTCTTTGGACATTCTGAAGAAAGTGAGGTAGATGGATGAGAAAATTATTGCCTGCAGTTTTTAGTATCATGTTATTAATAATCTGTCCTATTATGGCATTTTGTAGCACTGACGCTGAAGTAACAATTGAAGTTATTAACCAAACAGCTTTGGTTAATAAATGCTTCGTAGGAGATGCCATTATCACGTTTAATAACATTGAATTGTATAATGAAAATGTCAAGTTTTCTTATCATATTTACGATGAAGAAGGAAATATACTTGTTTTTGAGAATGAAAGAATTCCTTTTTCGTTACAAGGAAATGTGGCGACTATTTCACTAAATATAGATTTTGATAAGTATGAGCAACTAAAAAGGAAAAATAAATTTGTAGTAAAATTAGATTTAGTGGACGAACAGAATATTTATTGGTTTGGTGATAATGCTCATATAAACTTCAAACCTTACTATATACAGTATGATTTAAATACGGTAAGCATTGCAAAACAAAAATATGGCCAAGTAATAAAGAATCAAAAGGGTATTCTCATAATGAATATCGTATTTGATATTACTATAGTGATATTATTTTTCATGTATAAGAAAAAGCAAAGATAAGTGTACCTCGTGCTGGAAATTAAATATACGTAAATAGTAATCAAGTCCGATTTATTTCTTAATGATGATAGATCGGGCTTGCTATTTTTTAGAGAGGAGTAAATAATGAATTACTTAAAGAAAATGATACAAAATGATAAGAGTAAATTAATCTTTCTCTTTGGATTTTATTTTTTAGTACCTTTTTTAATATATTTAGGAACTATATTATCAGGAAATGTATTTGTGTCAGGAGATGGAGTGGGTTTTTTTGGATTTAAAATTTACTTTAATCAAAGCATTATGCAGGGACAGTTTCCATTTTGGAATCCGTACTTATCTAACGGTATCCCTTTTGCAATGGATCAAAGTTTTGGACAACTTTATCCTATTTCCATACTCATCTCCTGGTTACCATTAGACTTTTTTATTTTAGTGTATTATTCACTTCATATGGCAATTGCAGGGTTTTTTATGAATTTATTTATGAGAGAATTGAAATGCGATAAAAAAATTAGTTTTGTTATTGGACTTATATATATTCTTTCAATCCATATGGGTGGATATAGAAAAAATCATATGGGAATTATCTCTACAGTTGTTTGGATACCAGTTATTTTTTATTTTATACAAAGATATATCCATACAAAACGTGTTAAATTCCTGGTATTTTCAGGAATAGCAATGGCGCTACAGTTTTTAGCTGGATTTATTCAATGTGCATTTTATACAGATATTATCGTAGGAATATATCTTCTTTATTTTATGATTCAAGATAAATTAGGCATTAAAAGAATTATAAAAGATGGACTAGTGTGGGGGAGTACTTATATTGGATTAGTTTGTATACAACTTGTCCCCATGCTATTTATGATGAGTTGTTATGAATCGTTGGGAACTATAGATACACCCTTTGAATTCTTTAAAGGATGGTCCATTTCTTTTAGGAAACTGCTTATGACCATATTTCCTACTGTGTTTGGTCCAGACTACTCTATGCCATACGGCCACTTATACTCTTCAGAAATTGATATAGAATTATTTTTAGGAACAGCTATTATTTTATTGGTTGTTTGTGGCATCATTATCTTACATAAGCATTCGTTTGTCAAAATTGGGCTTTTATTGATGATAGGTATATACATATATGCTGCCAATGCACATATTCCTTATTTAAGTGAAATTTTGTATCGTATTCCTCTTTTAGGAGGATTTAGGGTGCCGAGTAGAATTTTACCTCTTTTTATATTTATAGAGTTTTCTATATTAGGGCTTGTATTGCAGTATTTTAAAGAAACTGCTAAGAAAACTCAGCTATTAAGTTATGCAGTTATAGGAACTATATGTTTTACCATTATAGCTTGCTTATGCTATATATTCATTAGTAATGGAATCTTTAGCTCAAATCTAAGTGAGTTTTATAAAGGTGGACGAATCTTTGTGGGACCGATAGTTATTTGTATTATAATCTGTATTGGAATCTATTTATATAGTAAATATGAAACTCAAAAGATATTTACTATATTCTTAGGTGTTTTAGTAAGTGTTACTTTATTTCAAACATTTCCTTATTATCATATGTATGCTACAGTCAGTTCAAAAGAATATATGATGGATGATTCAAAGAAGGCTTTAAAAGAGTTAATTGGCGTAGGAAATATATGGTATGCCTCAGAAAAACAACAAGCTTATTTTACTAGTGAAATAGGATTTAATAAAGGAGCAGTTCTAGAAATGCCTTCTCTTAATTCTTATGTTTCGTTGAATAATCCAACTATGTATAGATTATTTAATAATAATGCGATTCCTCAGTTGAATTTTTCCGGTTTATATACATGGTTCCCTGCAGCTAGAGCCAATGTAAGAGCACAAAATGGTACGCTTTCTATGTTAGGGGTGAATGTAATCGCTGATCAGGAAAATGTAATAGATGAATTGGGAACTTCATATACAATGGGTATGGAGAAAAATACTATTTTTGAACAAGAAATATTACAAGTTCCAAATTTAGAGGGGCAATTGTTTGTATTTAGTAATCCAGTAGAAGTAAAGAAGAATACTTTCTATAAAGTAGCATTTGATGCAGAGGCTAATAAAGCTCCAGGGAGTGTATACTTTGATTTATGTGGAGAAAATTATGATCGTGGAGCTCAAGATGTTAATATATATATTAAAGAAGGTAAGCATCATTATGAAAACTATGTATTTACAGAGGATTCAGATGAAGGAGCCAATATTGTAGCACGAATTGTAGGAACCCCTATAGCTGATATAAATATTACAAACTTAAAGTTTATAGAAATGGAAACTATCCCATATACAGGAATCTATGAAAAGATATATGAGGGAAATGGGACAGTTTATTATAGAAATAATAATGCTAAGGATTTGTTATATTTTACAGAGAATGTAATTAACGTACAAGATAGAGGAAAAATATATAATGATGTATATAAATTAGATTTTATTAATAATAGCTATATTGAGGGGTATGATGATAAAGAGGGACTCGATCTAGGTGAGATTAAGATTATAGATCAAGGCATTAATTCTATAAAGGCACAAGTAGAATGTAGTGAAGAGGGATTCTTGAATTTTTCACAAAATTATTATCCAGAGTGGAAAGCTTTTATTGATGGAGTTGAAACTAAAATTTATATAGTAAATGGTAGTATACAAGGGATTAGTGTACCTGAAGGAAGTCATATTGTAGAGTTTAAATTCGTACCTACTTCATTTTATATAGGTGGTAGTATTACCTTAGTAGTTTTAATAATAATTATAGTTATATCTATATATAAGACAAAAAAACATAGAGTCTAAAGGAGTTATATATAATGATAAAAGGGAAAATAAGGGAGAATAAGCAACTAATTTTAGCTATTAGTATTTCATTTATTACATTGCTTATAGCTGCAGTAGTTTTTTGCACTAAGACTCAAATCTATGATTCTGAATATTATTGGTCTTGGGGAATGAGCATATTTAATAATGGAAAAATTAACTTTTTAAACTTTCCAGAGACATTTAGAGGGTATCTATATCCTTTTATTATTGCAAGTTTGCGTGTAATAGGCTTAAAACTCTTTAATTCAGAGTGGATATTGTTTATATTATTTAATTGTGTGATATTTACTGGAATTATATGTGTATTAGTGCCTAAATTATTAGAGTATGATATGAATAGTAAATATTCATGGATAAAATCTTTTATTTTTTCAATATTAGTAGTTATTTTTTGGAGAAATCATTTAGTATATTCGTTATCTGACATTCCTGCAATGGCGATGTTTATGTTAGCAGTTCTTATGTTGAAAAACTTATATAAGGGTAAGGGGATATTTCCATATTTATTAAAGAGTTTTTTTATTGGTTGTATATTATATGCAGCATATAATACTAGAGCTATCTATTTATATGCGGGGATTTTAGTAATTATTTATTACATAATTATAAACTTAAAGCAGAATAAAATTACTTTAATAGGCTTTATAGGTGCTCTTATACTGGGTGGAGCTTTAATAGCCATACCTCAGATGAAGATTAATGAACAATATACAGGCAGTAGTACTCCTAGAGTGCTAACTGAGCAGTTATTCAATTACGATAATAATTTGCAAATGTATCAGATATATGAGGGAATGGGGATGACCAGGTATGAGTCGCTTATAACTCAATATGAAGACTACGATAAACCGGCTATAGGATACCCTGATGTCACAGGTAAGCAGATTATTATAGAGGAAGGATTAACTGGAAGTTTAGGGGTACTCGGTTTAGGAGATATTATCAAACTTTACTTAAAGTATCCGTTTGACTTTGTATCAATTTATATGAATCATATATTTAGTTACTTAACAATTATATGGAGTGATAGTACTTATATAGATAGTTTTTGTGCAGATAAGTATTTCTTTTTTACAATAAATGTATTTGTTTGGCTATATGCACTGGCGGGATGGATCTTTAAAGGAGATTGTGATAAGAAGAGGATAGGATGGGAAAATTGGGGTTTCTTAATCATAATGTTAATTCCTTGTATAATGTGTATTCCAGGGGTTCCAGAACTAAGGTTTTGGTCTCTAATTTACTTTTTAATTTACGGTTATATATGTTATAGGGTAAGCATGAATGTAGTAATAAATGGAGTCATAAAGAATATATGGAAGGTATTGCTGATAGGAGGAACTATTTTATTTGTAGGGATTGGTTATGCGGGGAATATTTTAAGACAAGCTGAAGTAGGTGCCATTTTATTTCATACAGCAGCAGAAACAGGATTAGTGAGCAAAATTCCTGATACTGTTAGGATAATGGGATATATATCCTTAATAGTATCGTTTATGATTATATATAAAGTTTTTGTGAAAAGCAAAGAAGAAGGGATAAAGAAATATATAAATAGCTTAATGAATGGTAATAGAATCACGCTAATAGGTTGCAGTATGTGTATAGTATTTTCAATAGTATTTAGTATTTGGAGTGTATATGTAGAAAAAGATACTATAAAAGATATTTTAGTTCCAGAAATACTGACAGAGGTTCAAGAGATTTATACTACTCAAAAAGTGGAAGTTCCTAATAGTGATGAAAGCCTAAATGTGATTCCTATAGAAGTAAATCTATCTCCAGAAACTTATTATAAAGTAGAATTTGATATGACAATTGAAGATAATATGCCGACTCTGTTTTACTTGGATTTTTATAATGAAGGTTATGATAGAGCTGAGCAAGACATTACCATTAATCCAAAGAAAGGAAAGAATCATTATTCTTATAATATTTTTTCCGGAAAAGACGTTCCTACCAATGTATTTCTTAGAATTATTAGCATTACAAATACATCTTACTCAATTGAAAATTTAAAGATTATAGAGATGAAATCTAATAAGAATTAATATGACAGATACCCATAAGAATACAATTTTCATAAGGAGGAAAGAGAGAAGTGAATGAGAAAAAAAGGTATTTATGGCTAGATGCAGCCAAGTATATAGCCATATTTGCAGTAGTCATGAATCATATTTATGGAGCCACTTATTTTGACAATTACAGAGTATTACTGTATACAGCATTTAGTGTTACACTATTTACATTAGTTTCTGGAGTTACTTCAGCTATTGATATGGAGAGAGGCTTTGAAATAAAAACATATCTTGTATCTAGGATTAAGCGAGTAATCATACCCTATATAATAGCATCCATAATATGTATTTTATTTCAATATAAGTTGTTAAATATTAATATACTGTTTAAGAATCTGATTGCATTTTCGGCCTCGCCTCCATATTATTTTATACTTTTCTATATCCAACTTATTATAGTAGCACCATATATATATATTATGTTCCAAAAGACACAACAACAAAAAGTACTCCAGATTATTCTATTAATAGGAGCGTACTTTACAGGAATATTGTTTAATAAATATACATACATTGAAGGAACTATGGGAGGAAGTTCGCATTTACTGGGAGGTTCATATTTCTTTGCATTTGTATTTGGCATGTGGTTTTATTTAAATAGAAATTATTTTAGTAAAAAAATCGTAAGAGTGAGTATGGGACTGATAGGAACAATAGGGATTATTCTTATGGATAAATTAGACTGGATAGTAGCTAGTTGGTCAAATCCTCCTAATAAGTATGCTGTATTTTATACTTTATGTATCTTTGCACTTATATATGTGATTTTTGAAGGAATAGATAATTTTTTAAAAGAAGAAAGTGAAGTAAGGAAAGTACTCAAAAAGGTATTTGAACCAGGAAGTAAATCATTATATGTATTTTTGTATCATATGATATTTATCAATATTTTAAATGTTGTATATGCAAAGTACCTTCACTTACCTAGTAAATTGATAAATTTGTTATTTGTGGCATTAGGTGCTATATATCTACCTGTTATATTTTATAATAGTTATAAATTTATTGTAGACAAATTGGGGAAAAATAGGGATAAGGTTAGATTACCGAAGCTTAATGTTATAAGTACTTTAATTTGTTTGTCGATAATGATATTATTTATATATCCTAAAGAAGAAATATATAATGATTATTCTAGGGTTATAGTATATAAAGATAAGGAAGTTATTTATGAAGAAGAATTAGTAGAACTTCCTAATACATATGATGAAGTATGTGTACTTAATAATAGGGTTAATTTAAAGGATAATACGTTATATCGGATAGAATTCAATTTAGAAAGTGGGGAGAATATACCTGCACTTTTTTATATGGATTTATTCGGTGAGGGCTATGATTCCACAAATCAAGACATGATATTTAATCTTGAAATGGGTAAAAACGTTTATAGTGCACAAGTTTTTTCAGATACGATTCCTAATGAAGTATACCTTAGGATAATTTTCAATACTAATCAAGAGTATAATATTAGTAATCTTAAATTGATAGAAATGGTAAGTGAATAGAAATGGAGTGGTAGAAGATGAAAATAATGCCTAATCGAATGGATAGGGGTTTTCAGATGCATCAACTAGATTTTGAAAATAAAGCTTTAGAAGTACTACGTTCGGGGTGGTATGTTCTTGGCAAGGAAGTTTCAAAATTTGAAGAAGAATTTGCAGTTTATACAGGGAGTAAATATTGCGTAGGTGTTGCGAATGGGTTAGATGCACTTTGGATGGCTTTTCGCATTTTAAATATCGGAAAAGGTGATGAAGTTATTGTACAAGGGAATACATACATTGCGAGTGTGATGGGAATCACCATGAATGGAGCAACACCTATTTTTGTAGAGCCAGATGTGTATTACAATATAGATACTTCTAAAATAGAAGAAAAGATAACGGATAAGACTAAAGCAATATTGGTCGTGCATCTGTATGGACAAGCTTCTAATATGAAGGGAATAATGGAAATAGCTAATAAATACAATCTTAAAGTAGTAGAAGACTGTGCTCAAAGTCATGGTGCTTGCTTTGAGGGTAAGATGACAGGAACCTTTGGAGATATAGGATGTTTTTCTTTTTATCCATCTAAAAATCTTGGAGCGTTTGGTGATGCAGGTGCAATAGTAACCAATAATCCTCAAATAGCAGAAGAGTTTAAGGTGTTTAGAAACTATGGAAGCGAAAAGCGATATTATAATAAAGTAGTAGGAACAAATTCTAGATTAGATGAGTTACAAGCTGGATTGCTTAGAGTGCGTCTTACACATCTAGATGAACTAACAAATGAGAGACAAAAGTTGTGTGAGAGATATTTAGAAAGGTTAAATAATCCTTTTATTGAGCTTCCAATAATCAGAGAATCGGCAAGTACAGTATGGCATCAGTTTGTTATTAAATGTAAGTATAGACAGGAACTAATTACATATTTAGAAGAAAAAGAAATAGGAACTATTATTCACTATCCAATACCACCACATCTTTCAGAAGCCTATTCTTATCTAGGGCTTCAAAAGGGGAATTTGCCTATTACAGAAGCTTACGCAGAAACAGTACTTTCCATTCCACTATATAATGGAATGACAGAAGAAGAGCAAGATTTTGTAATAGAGACTATTAATAGTTTTGAGGTGTAGAATGAATATTAAACTAAGAAAGCTGAAGCAAAAAGATGCTCCTTTAATGCTGGAGTGGATGCAAGATAAAGAAATTACTAGTTGTTTTAGATTTGATGCTCAGAGTATGACAATTGAAAAAGTATATAGTTTTATTGAGAAAGCACAAGACATTTCTACGGATATGCATTTGGCAATTATAAATGAAGAAGATGAGTACCTAGGAACAATTAGCTTGAAGGAAATTGACTCAATAAATCATACTGCAGAATATGCAATTAGCATGAGAAAGTGCGCGATAGGGAGTGGAGTAGCACGAAGTGCAACTGAAAAACTTCTTGATAAAGCGTTTAATGAAGTAAAGATTAATAAGGTATATCTTAATGTATTATCTGATAATATAAGAGCTATTAAGTTTTATGAGAAATTAGGCTTTAGTTTTGAAGGTGAATTTAAAGATCATCTTTTTATTAATGGAAAATATAAGAGTATAAAGTGGTATGGAATCTTTAAAGTAGACTTTATGAAAAGTATTTAAAAGAATGCGAAACATATAATAATTTGCAAGGAAAGCATCCATAAAAGGGAGTATAGAATCATGAAAGAGTTTAAAATTATTGAATGGAAAGAAAATGGTGGTGAGACAGGGAAGCTTGTAGTAATTGAAGGAATAAAGAATATCCCTTTCGAAATTAAAAGATTATTTTATATTTATGGAATGGATAAAGAGGCTGTAAGAGGTCAACATTCTAATAGGAAAAGTGAATTTGTAATGTTAAATGTGTGTGGAAGTGCTAAAGTTCGTCTTCATGATGGAAAGAAAGAAACAATAGTTAGTTTAGATAAACCTAATATGGGGCTTTATATACCTAAACTTATGTGGAAAGATATGTATGACTTTTCTGAGGACTGTGTGATGCTAGTACTATCAAATGAAGCTTATGACAGTGATGAATATATAAAGGATTTTGATGAATTTTTAAGGGAAGTGGCACAAAATGAGTAAATTATCAATTATAATACCCGTCTATTATAATAGCGATACATTAGAAGCACTTTATGAAGATATGAAGAAAGTAGTTCTTTCAGTTGTTGAAGACTACGAAATTGTCATGATAGATGATGGGTCAGGTGATAATTCGTGGGACGTTATGAATAGTTTATCTAAAAGAGATAGTAGAATTAAGCTTGTAAAGCTTTCACGTAATTTTGGTTCTCATGCTGCTATTCTTGCAGGGCTTTCAGTATGTACAGGGGACTGTGCAACAATAAAGGCGGCAGATCTTCAAGAGCCTTCAGAAATTCTATTAGAGATGCATGAAAGCTGGAAAAAAGGCAATAAAGTAGTGCTAGCTGTAAGAAGTGACAGACAAGAAAGTTATTCTCAAAAATTATTTGCTAATTTATATTATTGGTTAATTAGAAAGTTCGCGATACCATCTATGCCAGAAGGTGGTTTTGACTGCTACTTGATTGACAGAAAGGTTATAGAAGTACTGAGAATGCTAGACGAAACAAATTCAGCAGTTACACTCCAAATCTTATGGTCAGGATTTAAGAGAGATACTATATATTATGTTCGTCAAAAGAGAGAAGTAGGTGTATCAAGATGGACATTAGCTAAGAAAGTTAAGTTGGTTGTAGATTCTTTAGTAGGCTTTTCATTTGTGCCTATTCGCTTTATGTCCATTATAGGTGGCTTTTTCTCTCTTGTATCATTTATTTGGATGCTTGTTGTAATAGCTCAAAAGATGATGGGAGATATACAAGTTCAAGGATGGACGGCACTCATGATAGTAGTATTATTCTCTTCAGGCTTGATACTATTAACATTAGGTATACTAGGAGAATATATTTGGAGAATTCTAGATGCTTCTAGAAATAGGCCAGTTTACATAGTGGAAGAAATAAGAGATGAAGAAATTAGTGACAGTAATTCGAGTAGTGAAGTAAGTTAATGATGTATAGATAATTTACAATACATAATGAAAGAAGGGAAAAGCGATGAAAGGAATTATTCTTGCAGGAGGAAGTGGAACGCGCCTGTATCCCGTTACTAAATCCATTTCGAAGCAAATACTACCTATATATGATAAACCTATGATTTATTATCCTTTGTCCACATTAATGTTAGCAGGAATAAGAGAAATATTAATTATTTCAACCCCTAGAGATTTACCTGTATATGAGGAATTATTAGGTACAGGTGAAATGTTAGGATTAGATATAAGCTATTCAGTTCAGGAAGAACCTAATGGGTTGGCCGAAGCTTTTATTATAGGAGAAAGGTTTATTAATCAAGACAAGGTAGCTTTAGTATTAGGGGATAATATTTTTTATGGTAGAGGCTTTGGTAGCGTATTAGAAAGTGCATCGGCATCAGAAGAGGGAGCAACTATTTTTGGATATTATGTAAGTGACCCGACTTCGTTTGGTGTAGTGGAGTTTGATAGAGATGGGAATGTTTTATCTTTAGAAGAAAAACCAGCTAACCCAAAATCTAATTATGCTATTCCGGGATTATATTTCTATGATAATGATGTGATAGAAATCGCAAAGGCTATAGAGCCTTCGCCTCGAGGAGAATTAGAAATTACAGCGGTAAATGCAGAGTATCTTAGAAGAGGAAAGCTAAAGGTAGAGCTCTTTGGAAGAGGTATGGCATGGCTAGATACCGGGACACATGAGGGACTTATGGAAGCAACTAACTTTGTACACACTGTACAAAAGAGACAAGGTTTATATGTAGCTTGTATTGAAGAGATTGCGTATAATAAGGGATATATACAAAAAGAGCAGCTACTAAACTTAGCAGAGCCAATGCTTAAAACAGACTATGGGCGTTATCTACAGTTTGTAGCGAATCATGGATAGGAGAGATACATATGAAAAATATATTAGTGACAGGTGGAGCAGGTTTTATTGGTTCTAATTTTGTAAAGTATATGTTAGAAACTTATGATTATAATATTATTAATTTAGACGTACTTACTTATGCGGGTAATTTAGAAAATTTAATAGAAGTGCAAGAAAATCCTAGATATACCTTTGTTAGGGGAGATATTAGAGATCGAGAATTAGTGGATAGTCTATTTACTGAGCATGAAATAGATACTGTGGTTAACTTCGCAGCTGAATCTCATGTTGATAGAAGTATTGAAGATCCAGAAATATTTTTAACAACTAATATACTGGGGACACAAGTATTATTAGATACAGCTAAGAAATATTGGAAAGTTAATATTGAAGATAAGTACTGTAAATCTTTTAAAGAGGGGGTAAAATACCTTCAAGTATCTACTGATGAAGTGTATGGCACTTTAGGAAAAGAAGGAATGTTTACGGAAACAACACCACTTGCCCCCAATAGCCCTTATTCTGCATCTAAGGCAAGTGCAGATATGATTGTAAGAGCCTATCATGAGACTTTTGGGATGCCTGTAAATATTACAAGATGTTCTAATAACTATGGTCCTTATCAATTTCCAGAAAAGCTTATCCCGTTAATGATTAATAACTGTTTAAATGATAGACAACTACCTGTATATGGAGACGGTATGCAAATTCGTGACTGGCTTCATGTTAAAGATCATTGTACAGGAATTGATACAGTTCTACATAAGGGAGAAACAGGTGAAGTTTATAATATTGGTGGAAATAATGAAAAAGCCAATATCCAAATTGTTAAGCTCATTATTAAAACACTAGGAAAATCAGAACAACTTATTAAGTATGTTCAAGATAGGCCAGGACATGATAGAAGGTATGCCATTGACAATTCAAAGATTGCAACTGAGTTAGGTTGGGCTCCTTCATATACCTTTGAAGTAGGAATGGAGGAAACGATTCAGTGGTATTTAAAGCATGATGAGTGGATGAACAATATAGTATCTGGAGAATACTCTAATTATCTTGAAAAAATGTATATATAAACATATATAAATAAAAAATGCTTACTACAGTAAAAAGTAGTAGGCATTTTTTTGATTAATTAAGGTAATATAATTTGTAGTGGCTATTAGAGAAAATGAGCTCTAAAGGTAAAAGTTTAGAAGTAAGGGAAAAGTCTGTTGTACTATCGGTTAAAATATATTTTCCGCTTAAATCTAAAGGTGTAGTAGATTGTAGCTCAAGAGTACCAACACTCCAGACAGAACCTTCATCTGGAACCAATTTTATTTTAAGGAGATCTCCTGTATTCTTAAAGTCATTAATTTTAATAAAACTTGTATTAGAATCTAATCTACCAAGATAAGTATCATTTAGATAGATGGAACAATTTAATTGTGGAGTAAATGGTAAAGGTGAATTATTTGTATTAATGGTTAGATTATATTCGCCAGGACTAACATCAATGTAGAAATAATTTTCGGTTACTCCATAAATAACATCCTCCAGTCCACTGGGAGAAGCTGTATTTTCAAAGAAGACACTACCTATGGTAGAATCGCCATTTATATAAGTACTACTGATATCAAAGCCATAAATATTAGTTTGATCAAAAAAAGATTCAGCTATCCAAGGGGCTTGAATGGCTAATGAAGTATTAACAATAGGGGTATCAGGACCACCAAAATCAAAGAAATAATCAACACTAGTAAGTAATCTGTCAAGTGGCAAAACTTTAATCAAATTATTTGTGTCACTGTAAAAGGTATTAAACCAAGTACGTTCATAATCTATATTTCCTAAGTTCTCACTTAATTTATAAACTTTTTGAGGAGGAATATTATGTTGAATCATATGTCTATATAGTTCATTGGTAGTATTACCGTTGGCCTTCATAGCAGATACTTCTTTTGCATTGTTATTTATACTACCAAGGATAGCTATGAAGAAAAAGAGAGGTAGACATATATATTTGCACTTAGTTTTTATTAGTAAAACAGTTATTACAGTGAGTACAAAGATAACAATTGGAATAGTTATAGTACTGTTCTGTAATGCTGAATAGACAGCATCTACAGAATATAAATTATTATCTCCTAGAAAAAATTTAGACCATATAGCAGTATCAAAAGCATTAAAATATCCTTTAACATGTAACGTAAGAGGAATGACATTTGAGTAGATATTAATACCTAATGAACATATAGAGATAACTATAAGATGAAGTTTATTTAGATTCACCTGCTTGTCCCTACCCATATTACTTATAGCAACAATAATGATAAAAGGAATAGCAGTAGTCACATATCTACCATATGGATAAGTAGGAACTTGAAGATGATGTAAAGCAGATATTCCTATAATTCCCAATGTAAAGAAAGCAATTAAAACTATGAAAGATTGATTTCTAGAAGGTTGTTTTTTAAACTTAATCAAGGTATTTATAAAAATACTAAAAAAGAAAGTGTAACAACCCAGAGAAAGATAAGAAATTTGAGAAATCCCTGCTCGAAATACATTCCATATGTTAATATTCTCTCTTACATTTTCAAACTCAGAAGCATAACCTAAACCACCATCTGAGGTATTTAAATAATTTCTTATGAGCCAAGGGAAAATGATCAAAAAAGCTGCAATAAAGATAATGAAATGCTTTTTTAGATAAGTTATATCTTTGTTTTCAATAAAATAAAATTCATAAGCAAGAGCAAAGAAAGTGGCTATTAATAGTACTATTCCTACTTGTTTGCATAAAAATAAAAGACCTAAAGAAAGACCATAAAAGATAGCACGTTTAGTTGTTTTGTATTCTAGATAATACATATATAAAAAAATTGACCAAATAAGCAAGGTAAAGTATAAAGGTTCAGCTACTATAAGGTTAGTTACTACTTTCCATGGAAATAAAGTTATACTAAAAGTTGTAATAAAGCATATTATACGACTACCAATTAATCTACTACATATTAAAAACAATGGAAATACCATGGAAGAAAATACTATGGTATTAAACAATTTTATCATTTCAAAAGCTCTTATTAAATCTCCTTGTTTGAAAAAAAAGGAAATAAGGAAAGGATAAAGAGGATTATATTGGGCATGATTTTGATAACTAAAATTACTGTTAATAGATTTACCTAGGCTAAAGTAAAGTAATTCATCAGCTCCAAAAGTAGGACCAAGTACTTCTTTTCCTGAAGTATATAAGAAAAAAGAATTTAAAATAACAAATAAAGATAAAATCAAAAATTCTTTAAAATTTATAAATGGTAAAAAGGTAGGGGGATGTTTGGTATTAGCCAAAGGTAGATTGATATTTGTAGATGGAACATGATTTGATGTTATTGTAGTATTCATAGAGAGCCTCCTTAGAATTTTGTGACAAAACACATATAATCACAGAATATTATAAATAAGTTGCTGTTTATGCGTATAATAATATAAATTAGTCGCTGTTTGATTATACCAAATATATACATTATGTGCTATGATAAATATATAGAAATATGTCTAAAATTCGGGAAGAAAGTGGGATTTTGATGAAATTAATAATTCAAATACCTTGTTACAATGAGGAACGAACTTTGCCAATTACCTTTTCACAGTTACCTAAGTATATAAAAGGAATTGATGAAATTGAATACTTAATTATAAATGATGGGAGTAAGGACAAAACAGTAGAAGTAGCTAAAAAATTAGGGATACATCATATAGTAGATATGATGAATAATAGAGGATTGGCAAAAGGATTTATGGCGGGTATTCATGCCTGTTTAAGCCTAGGAGCAGATATTATAGTTAATACAGATGGAGATAATCAGTACAGTGGCTATGATATTGAAAAGCTTGTACAACCCATTTTAGAGAAAAGAGCAGAGATCGTTATCGGTGATAGAGAGACAGATAATATAGAGCACTTTTCTCCACTAAAGAAAAGGCTTCAGAAGTTAGGAAGTAGTGTGGTGAGAAAAGCATCAAATACTAATGTATCGGATACTACGAGTGGTTTTAGGGCATATAGTAGAGATGCAGCTATGAAACTTAATGTACTTTCAGAATATACATATACATTAGAAACCATTATTGATGCGGGACATAAAAAGCTAGCTATTGAAAATGTAGCCATTAGTACTAATGAAAAGTTAAGAGATTCAAGATTATTTAAAAGTATGTGGGGGTATATTAAAAAATCAGCTATTACGATTACTCGTACTTATACTATGATGAAACCGCTAAAGGTATTTTTGAGTATTGGTATTATATTTTTATTAATTGGATTAGCAATCGGAGGTAGATTTATATATCATTGGTTAACTAGTGATGGTTCAGGACATATTCAATCACTTATATTAAGTTCTATTACTATAAGTGTAGGAGTTCAATCTATATTTTTTGCGTTTGTAGCAGATGCTATTTCAGCAAATCGAAAGGTAAATGATGAGTTGCTCTACAGGCTTAAGAAGTTAGAGTATAATTATTTACAAGAAAAAAATTCGGACGTACATACAAATAAGAAAGATGTAGTATAAGGGGGTAACTATTATTAAGTATAAGTGGGTAGGAAGAAGCTTATCAATAGTTTCTATGGGATTTGTATTTTTAAAATTGAGAAATTTTCAATTAGATATAAAAGAGTACGTTACTTGGGAGAATTCTATAGCACTTTTACTAGGGGGAATCTTAATAATCCTTTCAACTGTAAATTTAGGAATAGGTTGGGGGAAAATATTGAATCAGTTAACAGTGAAGAAGGTACCACAAAAAGAGATTAGTAATATTTATATTAAATCTAATTTATCCAAATATATTCCAGGTAATGTAATGCAGTTTGTGGGAAGAAATATACTGGCAAAGGAATATGATATTTCACAACAGGTGATTACTCTAAGTACCATCTATGAACTAGGGATATTGGCATTAATAGGGAGTAGTATTATTATTTTAAGTGGACAATTAAAAGTTATTCTTAATCTTTTTTCACTTAATCTGCTAATTATAATAATGATAGTAGTTGTTGTTATTTTAGGCATACTAGTAGTATTTAAAATTACTAGTAGACTTCAGGTACACCTTAGAAGTATAGACTATAAGGTTATATTGAAATGCATAAAATGCTCATTAGCTTTTTATGTTATGGGATTACTGCTAATGGGTATTTCCTTTGTTATAGTATTATATACCTTTAATTCATTGGAGGTAACAATGAATAATGTATTTTTGTATATAGGGGTATTCATATTAGCATGGTTTGTTGGATTTATAACCCCAGGAGCACCTGGTGGCATAGGAATTAGAGAAACTGTGTTAATGGTTTATATGGGAAACCTATTTTCAGGTATACATATAATAGAGCTTGTAGCAATTCATAGAATAATTAATGTTATTAGTGACATTAGTATTTATTTAATAAATATTCTACTATCTAAAGGGAGAAAAAAGTATGAGTGATAATCAACCACAAGGTAACTATTATAATAAATATGAAAGTAAAAATATTATAGAAAAAAGGCTTATGCAAGGTTTTTTTAATTCTATTGATCGATGTCTAGATCAAATTAAATTTCAAAGGGTATTAGAGGCAGGTTGTGGAGAAGGGCATGTTACAGATTATATTAAGAGAAGGTATAAGTGTACGATAGAAGGTTTTGACATAGGAGAAGAGGCTATTAATAAGGCTAAGAGATATTTTGTAGATATTCCATTTTATATACACTCTATATATGAGTTACCTTATGAGGAAGAGTTTGACTTAGTAGTATGTTGTGAGGTGATAGAGCACCTAGAACAATATGAAAAAGCTTTAGAAGAATTATTTAGAATATCAAAAAAATATGTGTTAGTAAGTGTACCAAGAGAACCATTATGGCGGTTTCTAAATTTATGTAGGCTAAAATATGTTAAAGATTTAGGAAATACACCTGGGCATATTAATCATTGGGGGCATAAAGAATTTAAAAGGCTATTGAGTAAGTATGGGAATATTATAGATACTCAGAGCCCGTTACCTTGGCAGGTTATATTACTTGAAAAAAGATAAAATAGTATATTGGTGAAAGAAGGTTTATAGATGAAAATTACAATAGCAGGAATTGGGTATGTAGGTTTGTCTAATGCTATTTTATTAGCACAACATCAAGAAGTTGTTGCTTTAGATGTTGTACAAGAAAAGGTAGATTTAATTAACCAAGGAAGATCTCCCATTATGGATGTAGAAATAGAAGAGTATTTAGCTAATAAGGAACTTGATTTAGTAGCAACTACAGATGTAAACAAGGCTTATGAAGGGGCTGAATATATTATCATTTCTACACCTACAAATTATGATCCACAAAAGAATTATTTTGATACAACAAATGTTGAGACAGTTATTAAGCAGGTTTTAGAAATTAATCCAGAGGCTATTATGGTAATCAAATCTACTGTGCCAGTAGGATATACCGAAAAAGTACGAGCTATGTTTGAAACTGATAATATTATTTTTTCCCCTGAGTTTCTAAGAGAGGGGAGAGCGTTATATGACAATTTGTATCCTTCAAGAATTATTGTAGGTGAACAATCTGTAAGAGCAGAGAAATTTGTTGAACTTTTAAAACAAGGTGCACTTAAAGAAGATATACCTGTATTATTCACTAATTCAACGGAAGCTGAAGCAATAAAACTATTTTCTAATACATATTTAGCACTTAGAGTGGCATATTTTAATGAATTAGATACCTATGCAGAGATTAGGGGATTGGATACAAAGCAAATTATTGAAGGTGTTTGTCTAGATCCTAGGATAGGTTCGCATTATAATAATCCTTCATTTGGATATGGTGGATATTGTTTGCCTAAAGATACAAAGCAACTAAGAGCTAACTATGCAGATGTACCTAATAATATTATTGAGGCTATAGTGGAAGCAAATAAAACAAGGAAAGATCACATAGCAGATATGATTTTGGCAAGAAGTCCAGAGGTTGTAGGAATTTATAGATTAACGATGAAAAAGAATTCTGACAACTACAGAGCATCTTCTGTTCAAGGGATTATGAAGCGAATTAAGTCAAAAGGAATTGAAGTAGTAGTTTATGAACCGACATTGAAAGAGGAACATTTTTATAAGTCTAAAGTAATTAGGAATCTACATGAATTTAAACAAAGATGTGATGTTATTGTATCTAATAGATTAGCAGAAGAGCTTTTAGACGTACGGGAAAAAGTATATACAAGAGATTTGTTTAATAGGGATTAGATAGTATTTTACAAGAGGTCATAAAGATATAAAAACATAAAAAAGAAGAGGTTAACCTCTTCTTTTTTATGCTATACTATATATATTCTGATTTAAGGAGAAAATATAACATGCAACAGTTTAAAATATTTATAAGTAAATATAACACTATAATTCAATTTGTTAAATTTGGGATTGTGGGATTAAGCAATACTCTCATTTCATTGGCTGCATACTATATACTTATTTATATTGGGGTAAATTACATTATGGCTAATGCTATTGGATTTGTGCTAGGAACAATAAATGCATATTATTGGAATAATAAGTATGTATTTAAGAAGACTCAGGAAGGAAATATCAAACCATTTTTAAAAAGTTTTACGGGTTATGGTATGACTTTTTTATTGGGAACAATTTGTTTAGTTCTTTTAGTACAAGTTTTGGGAGTATCTGAATTTATTGCGCCCATTATTAATATGTTAATAACTATTCCAATTAACTTTTTTATAAATAAGTTTTGGGCATTTAAATAAAGCGTTAAAGTATAATAATGTTCTTTGTTATATGATAGATATCATTATTTAAGGGAGTTTATAAAGTGAATAAAATATTACTCAATGGACTCCATTATGAAAAGAATGGAGCGGGAATTTCCAACTACACAAAAAATTTACTACATACCTTTATAAAAGACGAGTACCCAGTAGATATCCTCATGCGTGGAGAATTTGGGGATAAATATAAGGGAGAAAATATAATTCATGTGGATAAAGTACTTGGATTTAGTGCTAAGCGTATTATACAGGAGCAATGGACCAGTAAACATTTATATAAATCCTATGATTTGGTACATTTTCCTGACTATGCGACACCGGTGTTTTATCAGGGACATAAAGTAGCTACTATTCATGATATGGCCATGCATACCATGAGGGATAAGTATACAAGAATGCAAAATGTGACTAAGAATACCTTATTACAAGCTACTATAAGAAGTGCTAGCCATCTTATTTGTGATTCTGAGTTTACTAAGAAGGAATTGTGCTCTTATTATCCTAATTTAGCAGCAGATATTAGCGTAATTCATCTGGGAATAGAATCACCTAGGTTATTAGTTGATGACAGAAAAGCTAAAGATATTTTGGCCCGTTTAGGTATAACACATAAATACCTATTGTATGTAGGCACTATAGCTCCCCATAAAAATATTGTTCAACTGATTAAAGCTTTTTATGAGATTAAGAAGATCCATAAAGATTATAAGTTAGTCATTGCAGGGAAAAAGGGCTGGATGTACGAAGAGGTATTTAGTCAGGTGAGTGTTTTAGGTTTAGAGGAAGAGGTTATATTCACAGGTTTTGTAGATGAATTAGAGTTAGAGGCTTTATATAAGGAAGCAGAGTTTTATGTTAGTCTTTCTTTATACGAAGGATTTGGTTTGCCTCCACTAGAAGCTATGATAAGAAGTTGTCCGGTGTTAGTCTCTAATCTTGAAATTTTCAAAGAAACTTGCGGAGATAGTGCTTTGTTTTGCAGCCTTGAGCATCTAGAAGAGATTGTAAGAGGAATGAGGTCTTTAATAGAGCATCCGAATCTTAGAAATCAACTAATAGAAAAGGGTTTGGCAAGGGTTAAGCAATTTACCTGGGAGGAAACAGCTAGTAGAACTTATGAGGTATATCAAAGTGTATTGAAGTAAAAAGGGAGATAAGGTATGAAGATTGCTATAGAATTACAACCCTGTTTAAAGAATAGGTCAGGAGTAGGTGTTTATACCTATGAACTTAGTAAACGGTTACAAGCTTACGAACAAATAGAATTGCAAGGAGATGTATTTAATTTCCTAGAAAGAAATGATTTAAAGCAAGATTTAATGGGTCTAAACTTTAGTAAAGAGACTTGTAAATTATTTCCCTATGGGATTTATCGTAGGATATGGCATTACTTACCTATCAAGTATAATCAGCTTTTTAAAAGAGAGGTAGAGTTAACCCATTTCTTTAACTTTATCGTGCCGCCTCGTATAGAGGGGAAAGTGATGAATACCATTTATGACCTGACCTTTGAGTTTTATCCAGAGACTATGGATAAGCGTAATCTAAGGCGTATTAAAAGGGATTTAGCGTATAGCTTAGAAAGACCAGATAAGATTATTACCATTTCGGAAGCCACTAAACAAGATATGATACAGCATTTAAGAGTAGATCCAAGTAAAATAGAAGTGATTTATTGTGGCGTAGACTTTAAACATTTTAATGAGGTGAGAAATAATAGTCAAAGTGTAAGGGGGAAATATCAACTTCCAGACCGATATATACTCTATATGGGAACCCTAGAACCTAGAAAAAATATTGAAACGTTAATTGAAGCTTTTAAAAGGTTTAAGATTGAAGGGGACAAGTCTAATGCCCAAATTAAATTAGTGTTAGCAGGTAAGAAGGGCTGGCTTTATGAAGGAATATTTAAGAAGATACAGGAGCTAGGCTTAGAGGATGATGTAGTAGATTTAGGGTATATTGATGAGATTGATAAGCCGGCACTTTATCAAATGGCAGAATGCTTTGTTTTTCCCTCTATTTATGAAGGTTTTGGTATTCCTGTTATCGAGGCAATGGCAGCAGGTACGCCGGTAATTACCACCAATGTATCATCACTACCAGAGGTGGTGGGAGAGGCAGGGTTATTAGTAGATCCAAAGGATACTATAGCACTAGCAGAAAGTATGCATCAATTAACAACAAACAAAATAAAAAAGCAAGAGTTAATTCAAAAAGGTTATGCTCAAGCTCAAAAATTTAGTTGGGAGACTTCTACTGAAAAGTTGCACAAGGTATATAAAGAATTACTTTAATGAGGGTTAGTAAATGATTTATACAGATTGTTAGAGAAGATGAAACGATGAAATAGTTAATAGAGGAGTAGGATAATGAAAGTAGCAATTGTACATGAATGGTTGAGTGTATATGGAGGATCTGAAAGGGTAGTTGAAGTACTACATGAGCTTTTTCCAGAGGCACCTATCTACACGCTAGTATACGATAAAGATAATATGCCAGAGCGATTTAAAAATTATGATATACGGACGACTTTTGTGCAGAAGCTTCCATTTGCTAAAAAAAAGTATCCTCATTATCTGCCCTTCATGCCGAGAGCTTTTGAAGAATTGGATTTAACAGAATATGACTTGGTTCTTACATCCTCCTCATCTTGCTGCAAAGGCGTCATTACGCGTTCGGATGCTTTAAATATATGTTATTGCTATACACCTATTAGATATGTTTGGGAATTTTATTATGAGTATACCAAGGAGATGAAGGGTCTAAAAAGGTGGTTTGTTTCTCATGTGATTCATAAGATTAGAATGTGGGATAGATTAGCAGCAGACCGGGTAGATTATTTTATTGCTATCTCTCATTACATACAAAATCGCATTAGCAAGTATTATCGTAGGGAGTCGAAGGTGATTTTTCCGCCTGTAAATACACATTTATATGAGATAGCACCTAAAAAGCAAGATTATTATTTGGTAGTATCTAGATTGGTGACTTATAAACGAATAGATTTAGCAATAAAAGCCTTTAATGAATTAGGTCTGCCTTTGGTTATTATTGGAGGGGGCCCTGAGGAGAAGAAGCTAAAGGCTATGGCTAAGGAGAATATTATCTTCCTTGGTAGATTGAGTGATGAAGAGATTGCCAGATATTATGCCGAGAGTAAGGCGTTTATTTTCCCTGGTGAAGAGGATTTTGGTATTACACCAGTAGAAGCACAAGCATCAGGCACACCGGTCATTGCCTATGGTAGAGGGGGAGTAATGGATACTGTAAAGGATAGTAAGACGGGGATTTTATTCAGAGAACAAACAAGTGAAAGTTTGATAGCAGCTATTGAGCTATTTGAGGCTGTAGGTGTAAGTTATGATTCGGCGCAGATTAAATTACATAGTGAGGCTTTTGCTGTAAGTAGGTTTAAAGAAAATTTATTACTCTATATTGAGCAGTGCATAGAAGAACAAACAAAAAGGAAATTACATCAACAACAATATGAAGCGATTGAGAAGATAGCAAGGTGATGGGATTATCATTAAAACTACTATCAATGGAAAAATGAAATAATAAAGAATGCCATGAAAAGGTCCTCATCCAGTAATGTAACCATTACTGGATGAGGACCTTTTCAACTCAAATTTTTATTAAAATTCGTAGCTAGTTAGCTTGGCAAAGATCACCTTGCCTGATGGAGGTGTTTTTACTAGGCGTACTTAAGATAAAGCAGTAATATAATTACTTAATTATGCAAGAGACTAAATTTGTTATTATATTACTGAAAAATGAATGACATAAATATTTAAAAACCAAGTAATATATTTTATTATAAAATCAAATAAAACAAAAACTTATGTAAATATATTGCAATTAACAACAAAAATATGTATAATGACTAAAAAAGATAAACAACTTAAAGTGCTATATGAAGTTTGAGTTTATCTTTGTTGCAAGAAGCGTTTCAAGGGTGGTTAGTTTAAGCTAATGACGAACGTATTTCTATGCAAATGATTTACATAATATTCAAGTTGGGGATAAAACTTGAACAGGAAAATAGCCATAATAAAAGAAGGAGAGGATTAAATATGAAAAAGAAATTGGCTTTAGTAATAGCCCCACTACTTGCAGTAACTATGCTAGTAGGCTGCGGCGGAAATTCATCTAGTCAAGCTGGTGATAAGCCAGCAGCTTCAGCTGAAGCAGGAACAGCTGCTGATGCTAATATTGCAGACACTTTAGTTTTTGCACAAGGAGCAGAACCACGTGGACTTGATCCTGCATTTGTTGATGATGGAGAATCATCAAAGGTTATTGTTAACGTATATGAAGGACTTTTAGCTTATGCTAAGGATTCAACAGAGCTTGAACCTTGCCTTGCAGAAAGCTGGGAAGTTTCAGAAGATGGTTTAAGTTATACTTTTAAATTAAGACAAGGTGTTAAATTTCACGATGGTACAGACTTTAATGCAGATGCAGTTAAAGTAAACATCGATAGACAATTACCACCACTTCGTCAAGAAGATATGCCATATGCAAGCTTCGTATATGCAGATGTTAAAGATGTAGTTGTAGTAGATGAGTATACAGTTCAAATTAACTTAACAAAGAAAAATACAGCATTCCTTGCTAACCTTGCAATGAGCCTTGCAGCTCCTATTGCAAGTCCTACAGCTCTTGAAGCTAATGGTGGTAACCTTAATGAGTCACCAGTAGGTACTGGCCCATATAAATTTGTAGAATGGAATCCTTCAGAAGATATCATTTTAACAAGAAACGATGAATACTGGAGAGAACCAGCTAAAACAAAAAATATTGTATTCAAATTCATTCCAGATAACTCAGCTCGTATCGTAGCTCTTAAGAGTGGTGAAGTAGATATGATTGATGGTATTGACTCTACAGGTGTTGATCAAATCAAAGCTGATGGTAATGAACTTTACAATGTTTCAGGTATGAACATTAACTACATGGCTTATAACACAACAAGAGCACCTTTTGATAATGTAGCTGTTAGAACAGCGCTTTCAAAAGCAGTTAATGTACCAGAGCTTGTTACAGCACTTTATGGTGATTATGCAGAATTAGCTACAACTATTCTTCCAACATTTATGCCAGGTTATAGTGCAGACGTTAAACAAGTAGAATACGACCCAGAAGCAGCTAAAGCAGAACTTGCAGCAGCAGGCTTCAATCAACCTATTAAAATGATCGTTTACAATAACCCAAGACCATATAATGCAAGAAATAAAGCATTAGCAGAATCTATTCAATCTTACTGGAGCAAAGTTGGTGTTGAAGTAACAATTGAAGATTATGACTGGACTACATACAAAGATAAAGTTGTAGCAGGTGACTACGATGTATGTTTCTATGGTTGGATTGGTGATAATGGTGACCCAGATAACTTCCTCAACCTTTTATGTGACCAAAGTCCAGCGATGAACGTAGCAAAATTAAATGATGAAAAATTAAGTGCTATGATCGCAGAAGGGACATCTACAGAAAAAGGTGAGGCAAGAAATACTATCTACACAGAAGCAGAAAAATATATTGCAAGTCTTGCAGTATGGCTTCCAATCAGTCACGCAAATAGCTTATCTGCTTACTCACCAGCAGTACAAAACTATACTTACCACCCAACAGGTAACATTTTCTTTAGAGAAATGTACAAAAACAAATAAGATTCTTAATTAAGAATAAATCCATAAGTACCATTCATTATCCTTATGAATGGTACTTATGCTATCCCCAACTTCTAAATTCTATAAATGTGGGATCTATAATCAACTTTTAATAGTTTTTATCAACTGTTGTCGTTTCTTACATATTATGATTTTAAATAGTGTTTAATAATATAGGTGCAATAAAGTTTATGGGAAAGATGACCCCTCTCTTTCCCCACCACACTGCTTACTATCGCACATGTTTTATAATCACAAAAAAGTTTAATATTGAAAGGAGTCAATACATGTTAAAGTATATTGCTAAACGCATCCTGCTATTAATTCCTGTACTTCTCGGCGTGTCCATCATCATCTTTGCTATGATGCGTGTATTCTCGCCAGATCCAGCTGGTATCGTACTTGGGCAACATGCCACAGAAGAAAAGATGGAAGAATGGCGTGAAGCCAATGGACTTAATGAGCCTATCGTTACTCAGTACATAGATTATATGAAAGGCATTTTTAAGGGAGACTTTGGTAACTCTTATTATACTAAAAAACCAGTAGCTAAAGAGATCTTCTCACGTTTCCCAGCTACTATTGAGCTTGCCTTATGTGCCATCATTATTGCTTCACTATTAGGTATCACCTTAGGGGTCATATCAGCAGTTAAGAAAAATTCCATCATTGATAACCTAAGTATGATTTTATCTTTGGTGGGGGTATCTATGCCGATCTTCTGGCTAGGTATATTACTTATTATTCTTTTCTCAGGTATTTTAGGTTGGCTACCAGCACAAGGTAGAATCGAAACACTATTAAGACCGGAGAACGTAACAGGTCTTTATTTAATAGATAGTCTTATAGCAGGTAATATGGAATCCTTCGTTTCTTCCTTAAAGCATTTAGTCTTACCATCAGCAGCACTTGCCATGTATTCTATGGCGATTATTGCACGTATGACAAGAAGTACAATGCTAGAAACTTTATCACAAGACTATATTCGTACAGCTAGAGCAAAGGGTATTGCAGAAGGCAAAGTGATTCGTAAACATGCCCTTTCAAATGCCATGATTCCTATAGTAACTGTTATTGGTATCCAACTGGGGTATTTAATGGGTGGAGCTGTGCTGACTGAAACAGTATTTGCATGGCCAGGTATAGGCAAATATACCGTAGAAGCGATTATGAAATCAGATTTCCCTATTGTACAAGGTGTCGTTTTATTAGTAGCCTTCATCTTTGTTATGATGAACTTAATCGTTGATATTATCTATGCATTCCTAGATCCACGTATTAAATATTCTTAGAGAGGAGGAATAATAGTGGCAGCAGAGCAAATTGCAAATCAAAATAATGAAATAGCTAACGTTAAAATAGAAAAGCCAGAATCAGAATTTAAACAAATGTGGTATGCCCTTACAAGAAATAAAGCAGCTGTGGTGGGTATGGCTATCATTGGCTTCTTAATCTTCCTAGCCGTTTTTGGTAAGTTCCTTATGCCTTATGATCCGAATTATGGGGACATGTCCATTAATAAATTAACCCCTTCCGCGGCTCACTGGTTTGGTACTGATGAACAAGGAAGAGACATTTTCTCTCGTGTTATTGATGGGACAAGAGTTTCTCTATCTGTAGGGGTGGCAGCCGTAAGCTTTGCCCTTGTTATAGGAACCTTATTTGGAGCTATTGCAGGTTATAAGGGTGGTAAAATCGATACGATTATCATGAGATTTATGGATATTATGATGTCCATTCCAGATATTCTCCTTGCCATTACGTTTATGGCTGCTTTAGGTAGAGGTATTGATAAAGCTGTTATTGCTATCGGACTCGTATCTATACCAGAATATGCACGTATCGTCAGAGGTAGCATTATGTCTATCAAGGATAGTGAATATGTTCAAGCAGCGAAAGTTATTGGTAATAAAGATGGCGCTATTATCTTTAGGCATATTCTTCCTAATGTTCTTTCACCTATTATTGTTCGTGCAACTTTAGGTATTTCTAGTGCCGTTTTAAATACAGCAGCACTTGGCTTCTTAGGACTTGGTGTACAACCTCCTTATGCAGAGTGGGGAGATATGTTAGGACGTGCCCGCGTGTTTATCTTTGAAGCACCTTATATGCTTATTTTCCCTGGACTTGCCATTACTATTACGGTACTTGCATTTAATCTATTAGGGGATGGGCTAAGAGATGCCTTTGACCCTAAGGCACGTCATTAAGAAGAGAGGTGAAAATATGTTATTAGAAGTAAATAACCTAAGTACTGTATTCAAAATGAAAAGAGGCACCGTAAAAGCAGTTAACGATATTAGCTTTAACTGTAATGATGGTGAAATACTTGCAATCGTAGGAGAAAGTGGTTCAGGAAAAAGTGTTACCTCTCTATCTATTATGCAGCTCCTAGCTGAAAATGCAGAAATAGCAGAAGGTGAGATTCTTTATAAAGGAGAAAATCTCCTTAAAAAGTCACCCGCAGAAATGAGAGCCATAAGAGGTAATCAAATCTCTATGATTTTCCAAGAACCTATGACTTCTTTAAATCCTGTTCTCCGCATTGGAGAGCAGCTTACAGAAAGTATTCGTTTACATATGAAGCTTGATAAAAAAGCAGCTCTAGCAAGAGCTGTAGAAATGCTTGAACTAGTAGGGATTCCTTCCCCAGAGCAAAGGGTAAAAGACTACCCTCACCAAATGTCTGGAGGTATGAGACAACGTGTCATGATAGCTATGGCACTTGCTTGTAATCCTGAGCTCCTTATAGCAGATGAACCTACTACTGCACTTGATGTAACGATTCAAGCACAAATCCTAGACCTTATCTATAAGCTTCGTCAGAAATTAGGCATGGCAGTGCTTCTTATCACTCATGACCTTGGCGTTGTAGCAGAAGCTGCTGACAGAGTTATCGTTATGTACTGTGGTAAAGTCGTTGAAGAAGCTAAAGTAGATGCCCTTTTTGAAAGGCCACTTCATCCTTATACAGAAGGACTTCTAGCTTCTATTCCTAGAGCAGATGAAGATAGAGAAAGGCTTTATATGATAGAAGGTATGGTACCTAATCCAATGAATATGCCAAGTGGCTGCAGCTTTAGTGATCGTTGCAGCAAATGCATGGAGATATGTAAAACAAAAGAACCAGAAATGATAGTTGATGGTGAACGCAAAGTGCGCTGTCACTTATATACCAAAGAGCAGGAGGTGGCAAAATAATGGAGAAGGAAAAAGAAGTTTTATTAGAGATTAATCACTTAACCAAAGAATTTGTCATCGAAAAAAGCTTTTTTGGAAAACCTACTAAAGTACTTAAAGCAGTTCAAGATGTTTCCTTTAAAATCTATAAACAAGAAGCCTTTGGGTTAGTAGGTGAAAGTGGTTGTGGTAAAACAACCATTGGTAAAATGTTAGCTAATGTTTATGCCCCAACTAGTGGAGAAATTCTATACAATGGTGTAGACCTTGCTAAATTAAATGCGAAACAAAGAAGAGCTTACTGTAAAGATATTCAGCTGGTATTCCAGGACCCTTATGCTTCACTTAATCCTAGAATGACTATTGGTGATATCATCGCAGAGCCTATTAGAATCAATAAATTAATGCCTAAAGAAGATATTGAAAAGCGTGTTCTATACCTTCTTAACTGTGTAGGGCTTGCAAGTCACCAAAGAAATCGTTACCCTCATGAATTTTCAGGTGGACAACGCCAAAGAGTGGGCATCGCTAGAGCGTTAGCAGTAGAACCTAAGCTTATTGTTTGTGATGAACCAGTTTCAGCTCTAGACGTATCTATCCAAGCTCAAGTACTTAATTTACTTGCAGACTTAAAGGAAGAGTTTGGCCTCACCTATCTCTTTATCGCCCATGGGTTAAATGTAGTTAAACACATTAGTGACCGAGTAGGCGTTATGTACTTAGGTAAAATCCAGGAGTTAGCAGATAAACATGAACTTTATGATTCACCTATTCATCCCTATACAAAGGCATTGCTTTCTTCAACCCCTGTTATTGACCCTAAGCTGAAGAAAAGCAAAGAACGCATTATCTTAAAAGGGGATGTACCAAGTCCTATAGCACCACCACCAGGTTGTCTTTTTAACACACGCTGCTATTTAGAGAAAATAGAAGCTTGTACTAAAGAATGTCCAAGTTTAGTGGATGCTACAGGAGAAGGTCACTTAGTAGCTTGTCATCTTTATAAAGAGCAACTTGAGAAGTTAAAGAAAACTGTGTAAATTATAAGAGTGTAGGATGTTTAGAAAAAATCTAAATAGCCTACACTTTTTATATGGCTAGTTTTAATTGTATTAAAATAACATACAATGTACAATATAAGAAAATAGGATATAGGAGGTGGAGAAGATGAAACGAAAAGCAGTTTTACTGTACAATCCCAAAGCAGGTCATAGGGCTATTATTACTCATCTAGACTATATTGCTAAGAAAATGCAGCAGTTTGGTTATGAGCTAAGCTTATATAGAAGTATGGCTCCAGGAGATATTAAAAGCTATATCAAAGAAAATATAACAGTAGATAATACTCAGCTTATACTTATTTCTGGTGGCGATGGTACAGTTAATGATTGTATTACAGGCATGCTAGAAAAAGGACTAGATATTCCGCTTCTCATCTTGCCTCTAGGCACTTCGAATGATTTTGCAAACTCAGCAGGAATTCCTATGGGGATTAAGGAGTGCTTGGCTTTAGTAGAAGAAGGAGAACTTTCTTATATAGATGTAGGTAAGGCTAATGAAAAGTATTTTATTAATGTGTGTAACATGGGGCTTTTTAGTGGCGTATCTCATACTGTAGACTTGGAAATGAAAAAGAAGTTTGGAAGGCTAGCTTACTATGTTAAGGGTTTTGAAGAAATACAAAACTATCAAGCTATGGATATGACCATCACGACTGATAAAGAAATTCTAAAAGGCAAATATATTTTAGTCCTTGTATTTAATGGCAAAGGAGCCGGAGGACTTTTGAAGTTAGCTCAGGAAGCTGAGATTACAGATGGGGTATTTAATATGGTTTGCATCAAAGATATTGGTTTCTTTGATGTGCCAGGTCTCTTCCTTAAAGTATTACAGGGAGAGCATTTAAAGGATTCAAAGGTAGATTACATTACTACTGACAAGGTGACCATTGAATGTCATAACCAAGAGCAGAAGCATTTTGTAACAGATGTGGATGGTGAGGAAGGACCTAGTTTCCCAATGAAGATAGAGGTGCTTTCTAATAAGCTAAGAATATTTTTGCCTAAAAAGGAAGAGGAGGCATAATGAGTTTAGCCATTGATCTAAACGATTATAAAAGATAAATACTAAATGGGAAAATACATTATATGTCCTCTTCTGCTAAACGGAGCTCGTCATTAAGTTAGAAGAACTATTTTAAAGAAAGATTTTGAGTATTAAAGTGATGAATGACTAAGTTATATGCATATAAAAAAGGGATGAAGTGAACCAAGGTCTAGAAAGCTTGGTTTGCTTCATCCCTTTTGTTTGCTAAAAGGTAATCAACCTATGAGAATAGGTGGTTTTCAAAGACTAGAATGTAAATAATATTTGAATATCAAGGGCTTTAACTGATTGTTTAATAAGAAAAAATATAAAAAAGTTTCAAACATTAACTTGATTTTTAAAAAATCATAGGGTATAACAATAGTACAACCTTTGCAAATGGTAAAAAAATACAAAAATACAAATAAATAACCAAAAACAAAAGAACAGTACATAACAGAAAACTTGGCTGTAAATAAATGAGAGATATAGAAATGGAGGAAAAGATATGTTAATGGAAATGCTATTTAGTATGGTATTCTTTCTGCTACCGGTAATAGGTATGTTTGGAGCTGTTATAGCTAGGGGACTACAAATAGGGGAGAAAGCAGAGGAAAGGACCATGACTCGTATAGGAGGAAGAAGGGAGAGACCTCTATTGGCCTCTACCTTAGCTGATAACCCAGTAATGAGATATCAGCTTGTAGAAAATAAAGTACATATACCCTTAAAATTCATTGGTCACAAACGGATATTCCACCAGAGGGCAGGTCCTTAAGTTACTTTTTCTTTCCACATGAATTCAAATTGTTTTTTGTAATCTACATAAGCATAGCCAAGGAGCTTGGCAGCATTTTGCTTTTTGAGAATGTAGGATTTGGGGGACAAGGTGGTTAGTATTTGATTATTGATTAAAGTGAGCTGGTTATCTTCTAAGGCTACTATGAAACTACTGTTGACATAGCCAAAGCAGCCATCCTGCTTACCTACACCTTTTCGGAGTTTAACAGGTAAAAAGATCAGATTATTATCAATCACCACAGGAGTATTTAATTTACTTCCTATAACCTGGTGAGTCCAGTGACGAATAGCCTTAGGGTCAAGGTGAAGCGTATAAAGCATACGATAGATATAAGTTTTGATGGAACAAGAAGCGTATTCTTTAGAACCATCTTTAAATAGAATGCAAGTAGAGTTTTGTCCATAGGTATCATAAAAAGGAATAAGAGCTGCAATATCTGAATAGAACATGAAAATTCACCTCCTTAGTAATCGAACATATGTTCGCTTTGTGTATGATAAATTATATAACTATAGTGAGAGGTTTTCAAGTATCTATTAGTAAAATGTATAAAAAATAGGGAGTATTTCAAACTATTACATAACTAATGAAAACTGTTCAATTCGTTTTGAATAAAGTTCATGTTACCTTTGTGTTGCGCAAATAAACAGCTGCAGCAGAAAAGGTGAATAATGACAGAGGAACAAAGTAGGTTATCTTATGTATGGTGGGAAAAGATGAATCCCCTTGTAAGAAAGTTCGTAAGAGAAACGGTGCTGTATGGTTTTGACGAGGACGATTTAAAGTAGGAATGTTATATGCAACTACAAAAAGCGTTAGAAAGATATGATGAGCGTTTAGGGGTTCCCTTTGAAAGCTATTATAAAATTACTTTATATGGATGGCGGTCCAACCAGAATAAGAAAAGTAAACGTAGGCTTTTAGAAGGAAATGAGATACTGCTAGAAGCAGTGGATGAGCGGGTGGATGTAGAAAAAGAAGTAGAAAAGGGGCTTCTATGGGAAGTGGCTCTAGGGGAGCTAAAGAAGCTAAGCGAGGTGGAGCAATACATCATTAAAGCTTATTATTTGGAAGGTAAGAAGCTAATAGACATTGCGAAAGCTTTAGGCGTTAATTATAAGACGATTGAATTTAGGAAAGGAGCAGCTTTAAAAAAGTTAAGAGAGCGATTAAGCTAAATAGAAACGAGTAAAATCATAAGACCACTTCAAGAGCCTGGGTCACTTTTGAAGTGGCCTTTTCACGTATTTGTATTCTATTTGTAATGTAGGTTTGTATTGTTTTTTAAGCATTTTTGGCATAGAATATAATTAAAGTAGGAAAACTATGTAAAACTTTAAACAATAAGAGGAGGTAGGGAATTAATGAAGTTTAGAAAGTTTAATAAGAGTTTATTAGCACTGGGCTTAGCCACTTTATATACAGTTAGTACCTTTGCAGCAGTAGCAACTGATGTGTCTGCAAATCACTGGGCATACACAGCGATTACAGATTTAGAAAATAGAGGGATTGTTACTTATAATAGTAAAGGACAATTTTTCCCTAATAACCAAATGACATACTTTGAGGTAGCAGACATCTTGGCAAAAGCTACAGGCTATGTCAATGTAGAGATTGCTACAAATGTTGATGAAACCTTTAAAAATCAAATTATCAATAATTATAACAATCAAAAATCAACACTTGCATCCTATGCGACTAAATATAGTACATGGGATAAGCTCTATGATCAACAAGTAGCGTACATACTAGGTAGAGGTTTTATTAGCAAAACTGACTTAGACAAATTTATTACAAAAGCTAATAATAAAGAAACTAAAGCCATCATGACTAAACAAGACCTAGCAGTATACATCGTACGTATATTAGGTAAAGAAAAAACAGCTCAAGCTGATTATGTCGCTGGTGCTTTTAATGATGAAAGCTTAATAGGTGCTACGAATAGACCTTATATGGCTTACTTAAAGAGTATAGGTATGATTACACCTGATGCAAAGGGTAATTCTAATCCTAATACGCCAGTTACCAAAGCATTATGTGCTAAGATGGTAAGTGATGCCTTAAAGATAAAAGAAGCAGGCACTGACAATAATACTAATAGTGGTACCAATGGTGGTCAAACTAATACCACATCTGGTGAAACTGTTACCTTCAAAAAAATGATGTCTAAGAACACCTCTGAACAATACATAGCAGTACAAAAAGAAGGAGATAGTAAAACGATTTATTATACTGTAAAAAATACTTTAAAAGCTAAAGATGAAGCAGGTAATGAAATCAGTTTATCTTCCCTTACAGCAGAACAAAAAATAACAGTAACCTATGAACTCATTAATAATATAGAGTATATTACAAGTATAAAAATAGTAGGAAATGGTAATAGTAATTCAAATAGCAACGCTAATAGTGGTTCAGACACCACCGTTAATGCAAGTGCAGTAACAGGGACATTATTAGAAAAGGTTAGTAATGGCATTGTACGTATAAGTCTTTCAGATGGACAAACAAGAACTTATATTTTAGATAGCAACTGCATCATTACTTTAAATGGTGTAACAGCTGATAGTAGTGCCCTTAATGCAGGGGATACGGTTGTTGTTAGCGTAGAAAATGCAACGATTACTAAAGTACAAGCTACTAAAGGAACAGGCACAACTGTTAGTACTTTAAGTAGCGGTGAAATCACAGCTAAACAAGTTGTTTTAGATGGCTACAATGTAACCCTTAAACAAGGAACTAGCGAAGCAACTGTATTTATACCAGAAAAAGCAACGATTAAACGTAACAATAAAATCAGAAACCTAGAAGATTTAAGAATAGGTGATCAAATTAGCTTAACAAAAACAGGAACTACCGTTAGTGCAGTAACAGCAACAGGGGAGCAAAGCAGCGTAACAGGTATGATTAAAGAGATTCATCTGGCACAACCAGGTAGGGTGGTAGTTAATACCGGTAAGGAAACTGTAACCTATACCTTAGGTACAGAAACAGAGATTTATGATATCAATTCACGTAAATACATTAACTTACGTGATCTTCATTTAGGCCAAGAGATTGACCTCTTACTTGAAAGTAAAGAAGTGGTTTCTCTTGATGTAGTTAAGAGTACAAGTGCTGTGAACTATAAAGGTATCATTAAGAATGTTTCAAGGGGCAGTGACTACATTGATGTGCTTGTAGATTATGACCCTATATCAGGACAAACTCAGATTTATAAACGTATAGAAGTACCTAATTCGCTTTCTATTATCAATAATAATAAAGAGGTAAATCGTAACACTTTAGATATAGGTATGGAAGTTGTAATTACTTATAAATATTTGGACGATTCTTCACCAGAAAAAATCCTAATTATTGGATAGAGCAGGATGTAATAATGAAAGGGGACATGAAGGGAAATGTCCCCTTTTATGATAAGTTAGGAGAGTACGCTTTTCAAACTGGGCTTAAATGAAAGGAGTAAAAATGTGGCAAGAAGTAGTGGACAAAAAGTAATTAAGCTTAATAGTGCTAGGAGAAAACGTAGCCTTAATTTAAAGCCGGATAGGAAAATTATGGTGATTGCGGTTGTTATAGCAGCTATTTTGGGTATATGGCTTGCATTTAGACCAAATGCTTATGAGATTAGTATTAATGGAGAGGTCATAGGTGCTATTAAGGATATTAAAGTGATAGAAGCAGCTAAAGAAACTGTTATTGCACAGCTTAGGACAGAGTATCAAAGTGATGTTAAATTTGAAGATGACTTAGAATTAAGAAGATATCGCGCAAAAAAAAGAGACTATATTGATCCTACTTATTTAATCTCCTGCATGAGAAGTAATATGCAGATTTTAGTAGGATTTAAAGAAATTTATGTAGAAGATGAACCTATAGGTATAGTAACTTCAGAAGCGGAAATCGAGACACTTAAGACGGAGCTTAAAAAGAAATATTATGGAGGCAAAGCTGTTAAAGTAGAATTCGGTAAGAAGGTTGAATTAAAAGATATATTTGCCAAAGAAGCTGATTTAATTTCTATAGAAAAACTAGTACAAAAGTGTACGGTAACAACACCTAAAAGTGTCAGCTATGAAGTACAAAGTGGTGATACACTTTCAGGAATTGCTAATAAGTACAATACAACCATTGATAGTATTATTTCAGCTAATCCAGAATTCACAGATAAAGTTGTATTAAGAATTGGGCAGACTATTAAAGTGAATATAAATGAACCATTATTGCCATTAAAGATAGTGAAAGAGGAAGTACCTGCCGAAGAAAATAAAGAAGCTTAAATATAAAAAGAGATCAAGTAGGGGGAGATTCAATGCAACGTATTGGTATTATTGAAGATGAAAAAGCTATTTCGGACATTATTAAGTATAACCTAGAAAAGGACGGCTACGAGGTATATACAGCCTATGATGGTGAAGAGGGTCTAAATCTTATCAAAACAAAGGATTTAGACCTAGTCCTACTAGATATTATGCTGCCTAAGAAAGATGGCCTAGAAATTTGTAAGGAAATTAGACAAACCAAAGAAGTGCCTATTATCATTATTTCTGCAAAAGCAGATGAAATCGATAAAGTTTTAGCTTTAGAATTGGGTGCTGATGATTATGTCACAAAACCTTTTGGTATGAGAGAGGTTATGGCAAGAGTAAAAGCAAGACTTAGAAGAAAAATGACAGAGGGAAATAAAGCAGAAGCTAACGAGGATAACTTAGTAGAAGATAATTTGTGTATGGATCTTAAAAAGTATGAAGTAAGTAAAAATAATGAAGCTATTGATTTAACTCTTAGAGAATTTGAGCTTTTAAAATTCCTATGGCAAGCCAAAGGACAGGTGTTTTCTAGAGAAGAGTTATTAGAAAAGGTTTGGGGCTATGAGTATTATGGTGATGTAAGAACAGTAGATGTAACCATTAGAAGACTAAGAGAGAAAATAGAAGACGATGCCTCCAAAGCAGCTTATGTATTAACCAAAAGAGGTGTAGGCTATTATTTTAGAGGCTAAGTTATGAGAACAAGCATACAGCTTAAAATCGTATTGATTTATTTGTGCACTATTATCATCATTATGCTCATAAGCGGTACATACATTGTATATAGTACAGAAGAAAGAAGTTATGAAAGCGTACAAAGCACCATCGAAAACATGGCTGAAAACATTGAAGAGAGAGGCAATTGGAATCTAGATGATTTGAGCAATCAGGTAGATGATCAATATGAAATTTATTGCTTAGATTCAGAAGGAAGAGTGGAAAGTACTACAGGTGGTAAATTAAGTATAGGTGAACGTGTAAAAGAGGAAGTAGTTGTTAGGGCTAAAAGAACCAAAAAGTCGGCTACAGCTGAAATTAGCCATTTTTCTGTTTTTACTGGCAGTGAATATACAGATCATGCAAGGGTTATCTTGAATAAACAGGGAGATATCGAACGTATTATTTATATTAAGGCTAATATAGTAGATGTACACAATAATATCTTTAGCATCATGAAAACGATTACCATAGGACTGGTGCTAGCTATGTTTATTACGGGTTTCTGTGGTATTGTATTTTCTAATATGATTACCTCACCTATAAAAGCACTTACTAATAACTCAAAGAAATTGGCTGCTGGTAATTCTATTAATAGAATACCTGTAGAAGCAGCAGATGAAATTGGAGAATTGACTCAGAGCTTTAACTACATGGCAAGTCAATTAAGTACTACTATGGAGGTCATTACTAGTGAAAAGAATAAACTAGAAAAAATTTTTGAACATATGGCTGATGGTGTTATGGCCTTTAATAGGCAAGGCGTTTTAATTCATGTTAATTCTGTATGTTATGAAATGATAGGTGCTACTAGTATGGCTCCTAATTTCGAAGAAGTTTTTGAAAATATAGGTCTTGAGGTTAACTTTGAAGAACTACTAGCAGGTAAGCCTTATGAAGGCGCAGATCAAACATTAACTATAGGTGATAGATATTTAAAAATGCATTTTGATGTTTATCTAAATGCTAAAAAAGAAGCAGATGGCCTAGTAGTGGTTATCCAAGATGTTACGAAACAGCAAAAGTTAGATCAAATGCGTAAAGAATTTGTAGCAAATGTATCTCATGAACTACGTACACCACTTACCACTGTAAAGAGTTATACAGAAACCTTATTAGATGGCGCTATTGATGAAAAAGAGACGGCTATGCATTTCCTTGGTGTTATGGAAAAGGAAGCAGACCGTATGACGGCCTTAGTTCAAGATTTATTGGAGCTTTCTCGTATTGATAACAAGCAAATCCAGCTAGAATTTGTTAGGCTTAACTTAAAGCCTCTTTTAGAAGAGGTGCTAGAAGCTCAGTACATACATATTATTAAACATGGTCACCAGCTAGAAGTAGGTTATGATAAAAAAGAAGAATATTTCATAGAGGGCGATCTTTCTCGTATAAGACAAATTTTACATAATATTTTATCCAATGCTATTAAATATAGCCCAGAGCCAGGTACCTTAGGTGTCTACATGAAGAAGGAAAATGCATATGTTATAGTAGAAATCACTGATACAGGAATGGGTATACCAGAAGAGGACTTAGAACGCATCTTTGAACGTTTTTATAGAGTAGATAAAGCGCGTTCTAGAAAGATGGGTGGTACAGGACTAGGCTTATCTATTGCCAAAGAATTAATGCTTCTTCATGGTGGGGACATAAAGATTGAAAGCCAGTTAGGACAAGGGACAAAGGTGATTTTAAATTTTCCAGAAGCCGTAATGAAAATGTTATAAGATGTAATCATATTGTAATATTGAAAACAGAAAATTTGTATTATAATATAAGTAGATTAATAAATGACTATATGACAAATGAAAAGTTAATAATAGATGACTTTTAGATTTAGAGAAAGGGGGATTGTAGTCATGAAGAGAAGAAAAAGTTTAGTTTTCTTATTTGTATTTGTGATGATGAGCTTATATGCTAGTGCCATTTATGCTAATGATACAAAAGAGGCAGTTAAAGGTGTTAATGTGCAAGTGGTAACAGAGGAAAAAGATGGTAATTCCATCGATTATTTAGTAAGTGAGGATGACTACGTTAAAATCGCCCGTAACAACTCAAGTTTAAAAGTAGCTAATACCACCTTTGAAGGTAAACAGCTTTTAATAGGCAATGTGAATAAAGGAACAGAAATCACAATTGCTATTTATAATAAAACAGCTAATAAAGAAGAGTATAGTGAAGAAGCTAGTAACACCTATACTATAAAGGTTGATACCTCAGAAGGTTTTGAACAACTTATAGAGCTTTTAGAAGGCGATAATAAGATTAAAATCACTTATGTGAATAAAGCAGATAAAAAAGAGGATGTAATGGTCTTTTATATCAAACGCGAAAGTGCAGAAAACAAAAAAGCAATTGAAAGTTTCGTGGTTAAAGCAAACTTATAATCAAAGCAAGATAAGGGTGAGCATATGAGAAATAATTTCATTAGACTTGGTATCCTAGGCACCCTCATTATATTATGCATATGGCAGACTACAATATTATGGCTTGGCGATACGTCAAGCCATAATTTTTTAGGTGACACATCTAGTGATGTAGTGACTCAGCCAAAGGAGATATGGGTTAACAAAAGTGGTCTGGCTTATAAAATTGACGGGGATAATGATCAAGGCAGATTAGGGCTTTTAATAGAACTAGTTAGTGAGATGAAAAAAGGGCAATATAAGATTGCTTCAGAAGATCAATATACTTATGCCCAACTTTTAGCAAGACAGGGATTCGTATATGAATATGGACTAAGCTTAAGCCTAGATGAAATTTTAGGTTTTACAATCAATAAAGAAAATAGTAAAAAAGAAATGGATAAGATTTCTGAAATTTTTATTGATATTAGCGAGAGTGATAGTTATCGTAACTATATTTATCTCATCAATGAAAAGCAAAAGGTTACTGCAAAAGTTACTTTAGAAGGCAGGTTAGAGTTACATAATAAGACAATCAAGCATTATAATGATGAAAATAAGATTGAAGGAGTTAAGACCTATCAAGCTAGCTTATTAAATACTAATTACAGTTTATTTAGTAATTATAGTAATGCATTTTTAAAAAATGTATTTTATCCTCTAGACAATCAAAACCTGCCGATTCCTTATAAAGAGCTTTATATAAAGCCGATTATTACAGGAAAAACAGAAGCCGAGCAGATTAATCAATTAGAAAGCTATATTAATGTTTTTTTTAAGAATCCATTGTATAAGGATTATAGTATTACGCCAGATGGCATTGTTTTTAGTGATTCTCTTAATTTGAATATTAGATATTCTAATGAGGGTGTTTTAGAGTTTAAAAAATTAATAACAGGAGATACAATCAAGCTATCGGCAGTAGAAAAAATGAATAAGATTAATAATTTTATTGCTGAGTCAGAGGCTATTCCAGAGCAACTAAAAAAAGGACTTTATTTAAAACAAATTGTTGAAGATGAGAAATCAGGAGAAACTATTTATCGCTTTGGTTATCGTTATGAAGACTTCGAAGTGTTACTTACAGACCATGTAAAAACCGAACTCAAAACCAATGAATTTTTGGAGTTAGCTATAAAAAGTAATCAAATTGTAAGAGGCAGTTGGCTTATGCTAGAATTAGAAATGATCAATAAGGATGTAGCAAGCTATAAGGAATTAACAAGAGAAGTTAAAGGTGCTATCAATGATACATTGCAGCTCTGTAATATAAGCGATTTAGAAGCAGATCCATTAGATTATATTGAGTGTGCTTATATTATTCAAAGCGTAGAATCAAAGATAGATTTTGATTGGGCATCCTTGTTTGAAGATGAGTGGTACTTTCCGTAGAAAAAATTGACAATGCGAAGTTACTTCACATTGTCAATTTTTTTTGTTATATTTATTTTATGGGAAATATAAAATCCTATATTTCCGGATATGGGGGATGGAAATGAATGGAAGAAAAATATTAGAGAGGCTTATTTTATTATTTATAGGCATTAATTTGATATTGTTTATTTTTATTAGCATTAGACGAGGGACACAATATCAGCTTTCACAAACCAGGATAAATAACATCTTAGGGTTATTAACGGAAAGTGGTATCACATTAGAAGCCGAATTACCTAAAGAATTTGCTCCTAAGATGTCAGCTACTTTAAGTTATACAGGCGATAATGTAGCAGTAAGAAGTAATTTAGTCAAAGTTTTTTGGGGGAATGATTTGTCTAAAGTAAGCCGTTCTACAGAGAATAGTAAGGAACACTTTGCGTCCAAAGTTTATTATTTTAATACAGAAGATGAGCGTTTAGCATTTGATAAAGAAGAAATAACATATACGAATACGGGTGTCAATTTATTAGGTGTTAAACCTAGTATTACAGAAGCAAAAGCAAAAGCAGAAGCATTTATCAAAAGGCTTGGAGTAGGCAAGCTTTATAAAAATGCGTCTGTTGAAATAAAAGAAGAGGAGAATAGTGTAATCATAACCTATTTTCCTATTTTTGAGCATATTCCTATATTTGACTTGCCTATTGAAATGAAGGTATATGAAAATGGCATAGGAAGTGCAACAATTTACTTAGGAGAAGTGAATGCAGCAAACGGTAAAAAGCAGAGAATTACGCCTATAGACCTAGTTCTTTTCGGCATCGAGGAATACATTCCCTTAGAAGGGAATATTGTTATAAAGGATATTACCTTAGGGTATAAAAGGCTTGAGAAAAAGGGAAGCAATTTGTGGGGAGAAGAAATTGTACCAATGTATAAAATTGAGGTAGATGGTTTAGAAAAAACGTTATTTGTTAATGCTTATACCAATGAAATTGTCAAATAATGAAATTAAACTTTTTATTTACTAGTTTTAATGTTATAATCTAAGATGGCGTAGAGTGCAATGCTTTGTTAAATAATAATTAAGAGGTGTTAAGGTTGAGCGAGTTGTATATAAGAGGTGGAAAGCGTCTGGTAGGCGATGTAGTAATTAATGGAGCAAAAAATGCAGCAGTTGCCATTTTACCTGCAGCTCTTTTAGTAGATGGAATTAGTGAAATTGAAAATTTACCATATATAGATGATGTTATTAAATTAAAAAGTGCTATGGAAGACTTAGGTGCTATAGCTCACTTAAAGGATGAACATACCTTAGAAGTAGATGGTTCTACCTTATATAGTTATAAGGCAACCAATGAAGCTGTTGGAAATATTAGAGCTTCCTATTATTTAATAGGGGCACTTTTAGGACGCTTCAAAAAGGCAGAGGTAGCTATGCCAGGAGGGTGTAACTTTGGTGTGAGGCCTATTGATCAGCATATTAAAGGCTTTGAAGCATTAGGAGCAAAAGTAACCATTGAAGATGGTATTATTAAGGCTTATGCCGAAAAATTAGTTGGAACTAAAATTTACTTAGACGTAGTCAGCGTAGGGGCTACGATTAATGTCATGCTTGCAGCAACCTTAGCAGAAGGAACAACGATTATTGAAAATGCGGCAAAAGAGCCACATGTAGTAGATGTTGCTAACTTTCTTAATATAGCAGGTGCAAGCATTAAAGGTGCTGGGACAGATGTGATTCGTATCAAAGGGGTAGAGAGACTTACAGGTGGTAAGTATGCTGCTATTCCAGATCAAATTGAAGCTGGAACATACATGATTGCCGGTGCTATTACAGGTGGTGATGTATATGTTAGAAATATTATTCCAGAACACATGTATTCAGTGAGCTTAAAAATGATGGAAATGGGTATTAAGATTGAAGAAGGTGATGATTACATTAGAGTAACAGCACCAGAGGTTCTTAAAGGTACTAATGTGAAGACCCTACCACATCCAGGTTTCCCAACAGACCTTCAACCACAAATGGCAGTACTTTTAAGCATAGCTAATGGCAAAAGTACAATTATTGAAGGGGTATGGGACAATCGTTTCCAGTATATTGATGAGCTTAAGAAAACAGGCGCTCAAATCACAGTAGATGGACGCACAGCTACAGTTGAAGGCGTAAGTGAATTAACAGGAGCAGAAGTAGCTGCCACAGACCTTAGAGCAGGAGCTGCCTTAGTTTTAGCTGGACTTCGTGCTAAGGGAGAAACACATATTAAAAATGTTAAATACATCGATAGAGGTTACGAAGCCATAGAGAAAAAGCTTAAGGTATTAGGCGCAGATATCGAACGTAGATAATATAAAGTATAAAAATATCATATTAAATAAAAGGCGATACTAGAAATTTTTCTAAGTATCGCCTTTTATTTTTTGCTTTCAAAAAAGGTAGAGCATTTGAGGGATAGGAGTCAAGAACTATTTAGCTATTTGATATTGCTTGCAAGGGGAGGAACTGATTATAAAAGTAACTGCGAGGTATCACTTGGGAGGCTATGAGAATAACAGATTATATTATTAGCTAGTTCTCACTTTCTTTTAGGCTTATTTTGATATAAATATATGAATAAAATTAAAACAAATGTTGAAATATTTAGTATTTTAATATAATATATATTATATTAAAATACTAAATATTGTAATTGGTTTAAGTAATTACAATATAAAAAACAATAAGTAAATTAAGGAAAAGCATATAAAAGGTGCTAATGGTAGGGAATAAAGTCGCTTTTTGGAGAAAAAAGTATAAACAGCACAAAATATTAGCCCCAAAGTACAGGTTAATACAAATAATAAGGTATTTATTTTAAAACCTAAAAATAATCCTGTACATATAAGAAGCTTAATATCTCCTAAACCTATAAATTTACTATATAAGACATTGAGAAAAAATAGAATAAATGAGGGAAAAAATAAACCTATGCAATAATGAGATATAGGATGTGAAAAAGGAAGGAAACAAAATCCTATTATTAATAATAAAAAGATAGCCTTATTAGGAATCCTTCTATAACAATAATCTGTATAAGAAAAATAAAGAAGAAAGATAAGTAAAATTATATATTTAATCATATATGCCACCAATCTATAGTATTTAAAATGATATAAAAAGGGGAGAAATTAATATTGGAAATATTATTAGTAGCAGGAAGTATAAACAATAAACTTTATTCAAACATAGCATATAAAAAAAACATAATCAATAAGCAACCTATTTATATTTCTGAATTAATAGAATTATTAAAAAAGGAAAGTGTGCGCTTTAATACAGTATTAATAGTTGATGAGGGGATAGATGAGACCTTAGAAAACTTACAAAAAATATTAATTGAAACTAAAAAGATAGATAAAGAAAAAGAAATTGTAATGATGACAAGTAACTTAGAATATAAGCATAAATTTGATGGTACTAAAGTATTTTACAATCAAGACATTCGTTTATTCGAGGATGAATATAATCAAATATTAAAGAGTATTGTGGAAGATGAAGCACCAAGAAGCACAAAGGAAGAAGCAGTAAAGGAAAATAAACTAGTGCAACAAGTAGAAGAAGAGCCTAAGAAAGAAAAAGGTTCTTTTATCGGAAGATTTAGTGGTGTATTCCGAGCAAAAAAAGAGGCAGAAGAAGAGAGTGATGATAAGCGATTCAAGCATATACGAAAGGGCATAAGTAGAGTAATAGGAGTAACCGGTCATAGAGGTGTAGGTATTACTAGTACAGTAGTCAACATAGGTTATGAAGCATCTAAGCGCAACCTAAGCACCATTATCATAGATTTGGATATATATAATAGGACCACTAATTTATACTTTAGTGAATTTATGAGACAAGCTGAAAGGGATGAGCATTTAGCAGCCTCTTTACTAAAATGTCTTGCAAAACCTCAAGACTATCAAAGTAATGCTTGTCAGGTTGCCAGCAAATTATGGCTTACTGGCTTGACTTATAATTTTGAAGATAAGCATTTGATGAATCAATTTTTTAATACTAGCAAGTTAATGAATTTACTAACTGTACTTAGGCAACATTTTAATGTCATTCTACTAGATTTACCTTTTGAAGTATTAAAGGATTTTGAAGAAGTTATTCCAAATATTGATGCTTTTGCGTTGTGTGCCAATAATAATCAGTATTCTATTATCACTACCCTTAGGAATATGGGTAATTGTTTATCAAGTGAAAACATAGGATACGTTAATGCAAAGTCTAAGCTAGTTATTACTAGATATAATGACAGAGCACAATATGAAGATGAATTTTTTACACCAGATAAGGTGAGTGAAATTTTTGCTTCTGACCTTTGTGAGGAGCTTTCTATAAAAATGCCAATTGCAGGGTTTGTAAGACAAGAAGAAGATTTTGATATGCAGATAGAAAGAGATATTCCTATTGTAGAAACTAATAAAGCCTTTAAGGAATACTATTCTAATGTATTACTGCGTATTATGGAGGGAGCTAATTAAGATGAAATTAAATGTAAAATCAGTAAAAAATGTAGCACCTAATAAAAATATGATTAAAAAGGTTATTGCAGTGACTATTAGCATTATTGTCATTATTGTCTCATATGTTAGTATAACAAAAGCAGCGGAGGACACGAGAAATACTGTGGCTGTAGTAAGAATAAAAAATCCAGAAGGACTACAGATGGATGCTCTTGTCACTGAGGAGGATGTAGAGAAATATAATGTTATTCGGACAGAATATAATCCAGATATGGTATTAGCTGAGGATATAGATAATGTTATAGGAATGTATACTTTATATTATCTCAGAAAGGATAGTATAGTTTATAAGGATCAGCTAGGAGGAGAAAGGCCTATTACAAATGAGTGGTTGTATCAACTTGGTGAAGATGATGAGGTTATTACGCTTCAGTATAATTATCTCAAGTGTGGAGGAGATATATTAATGCCAGGTGATCGTGTAAGAATAAGGGCAACATATGAACTTTCAGAACAAGATTCTGGTACAGGAGCGGATAGTTGGTATGGTAGTGATAATAGTTCTATAGAATATCAAGATGCAAGGGAGAAAAACATAAGAACACAAATTATTTTTGATAGCATTGAAATTATGGACATGCTTAATGCAGATAGTCACTCTATCTATGAAGTATATAAGGAAGTACTACGTTTAGATGAAAAGTCTAGGCAACAAGTTATGAAAAGTGATGAATTTTTAAAGAGTATTTTGCCAAGAGCCCTTGTACTAGCAGGAACAAAAGAACAAATTAACGAATATGCTAAGTATGCCAATTTAAAAGAAGGTGAATTGTTGATTACCATTTTAAGCCGTGAAAATAGTAATCCAATTATTGAACAATTACCAACTTTACAAAGCGAGGTACAACGATGGATAAAAGAGGACGAAAAGTAGGGATTAAAAGTTTATTAGAGAAGATTACACCTCAAGATAATGAACAAATAGGGGGAGCACAAAAGCAGATTCTCTATAATGTTATAGGGTTTATTTCTGCCAGTGACTTTGCGGATAATGGTGCATTGATTAGTAACTTAGGGTATTTATTAGCTGAAAAAAATTTTAATACATGCATTGTGGATTTTAAGGTGTTTTATCCGACACTCTATAATTACTTAGATTTAGAGCACAATGAAAGAGGAAAGGGACTACTTAGTGTACTAAGAGATGATAAGGCAGATATTAGAGAACATATTAATACAACAAAGTATAAACAATTATACTTGCTCTCACCCAGTCCCTATGATTTGATTGAAGAATATGTGGACTTTAAGTTTGAATATATAGAACGGGTAATTGAAGAATTAAAGGAAATATTTGACATTGTACTTGTAGATATACCTAATAATCCACCACTGGAATTTTGTTTAGCAAGCATGAAGCAAGTACATAGGGGATTTATCACAGTAAGTGAAAGAATAGAAAGTATAGTTAATGCTACAAAATTATTAGAATTTGCAAATTCAGTGGGGATTACAACTGCTAAGTTTACTAATATGATCTATGTAAATACCTTGAATACAAATTATGATTATGGAGCGCTTAAGGAAACTGAATTAAAATTAGTTGCACAGCTTCCTTTAGTTCAAGGTGTTATTGAAGAATACTTTAAAGGAAATATTTATATGAAACATTCTAGTATCATTAATAAACAGTATGTAGCAGGGATACATAATCTAATGCAGATCATTTTAGGCTAGTAGTTAAGAGGGGAGTGAGTCAAAATGCTTAATCGTGCCAAAATAAGTGAGTTGCAACAAAAAACCATGTATGAAAGAAGGCAGGGTGTCTCAGAAGAAGAAATAGATGAAAAGCTAAAGCATAATACGATTAAATTTAATGAAGCTTTGGAGTTTTGTCAAAAATACATTAGTAGCAATGCAACTAATGCCTTTAGAAGAGAAACTGACCCAGGGAAGAAAAGAGGGATTACAGCAGCCTACATTAACGAATTTGTAGATTCTCAAAAGCCAATTGTTGAAGGTTATACTGAGTTAAAAGATCTAAAACAAGCTTTGGCAGATGAGATTACTCACTATGGTCCTATTACAGAAGCTATGAACGATCCTTCAATCGATGAGATTAGGGCTAATGGGCCAGATCAAATATTTGTAGAAAAAGAAGGCAGAACAGTTATTTGGGATAAGAACTTCATGAATAAAGAGCATATGGAGCGTATTATTTCTAAACTTATTGGAGTATCTAAGGTAAGATTAACACCTAAGATACCTATGGTTAATGCTAGGACAATAGAAGGTTATCGCGTTAATGCAACACATGCAGATATTTCACCTTATGATGTACCTGCTTTTGTTATAAGAAAATTTAGTAAAAAGAATATTACTCCGAATATTATGATTAAAAGTGAATCATTTTCTTACAATATGTACAGGCTTTTAGCACTTGTTCCGCAAGGAGATTTATCTTGGATAACTGTAGGACCAACAGGAAGTGGGAAGACAACTCTTAATGAGTTACTTGTAAAGCAAATCAACCCTCTTTCACGTATTATCACTATTGAAAATCCTTCTGAGATGCGTTTAGTAAGAAGGGAAAATGACCATGAAAATGGTCGCATTATCAATGACGTTTTACAGTATGAATCTACAGGGGAAGATGACGAAGATAGTCCGGCCACTATGGAAGACTTGCTCATTAATACCATGAGACAGTCTCCACATTGGATTGGACCTGGTGAGCTTAGGCAACCTAAAGAGTTCGCTACAGCCTTACGAGCTGCACAAACAGGTCACTTTTTCTTTACCACACTTCATGCTGAAGGTGATAAAGAAGCTATCTATAGGTTCTTAACAGCTTATTTAATGGAATCTAATGAGCCAGCAGAGTTGGCACTCAGAAATATATGTAGTGCTGTAAAGTTTGTTATTTATCAGGAAAAGCTAGCAGATGGAACAAGGAAGGTTATGTCTATTTCAGAGATATTAGGAGCAGACGGACTTGAACCTATTGTTAATCCTATTTATAAGTTTGTGTGTGAAGATGTTATAGAAGATCAGGAGACACATCGCGTATTAAAAATTATAGGTAGGCATAAACGTGTGGGACAACTTTCTGAGAAAACGCAACAAGCTATGCTTAAAGCTGGAATTAAGAAAAGTCGGTTTGATTTTCTGTTAAAACCAGTGAGTGATGATGAGGAAGAGGTGTATATAACAGATGAATTTAGCTTTGATAGTTAGTTTAGCTCTTGGAGCTACCACCTTTATATTTATGCTTCTTTTCTTCGATATTAAAATTTTTGATGATTTATATAAACTAATAATGGATATTAGTACTACTCTAGTCGATTACGTTCAAGATTATAATAAAAAACGTTATATAGAACGTATGAAACGAGAAAAGATTGTACTTGAAAAAGAAAATTTATTTGCAAAATATAATAGGTTAGTGGAGAGTCTTATTTCAGACTTTAATTTACCATTGACTTTAGAAAGCTTTACTTCTTTATTATCAATTCTTTTTATTATTATAGTTTTAATAATTGTTTTGTTTATCCAAAGTGTCAGCTTAGCAGTAGTTATTGCAGTAGCACTTTTTATAGGATTATTAACCTTTTTCGTTATGCAGTCTAAAAGTATTCGAATGGAAAAGTTAGAGAGTATTATGGATGCTGAAGACCTTATTTGTCCATTAGCCAGAGATGGTGTATTGGTAGCTATTAAGAAGGTTATGGAAAGTGATGAATACATTAATTCTAATATTAGACCATATTTTGCACAGTTTATTGATAACTGTGAGCAAAATGGATATTCCTTTAAGCAAGCTATTACATTACTTAATAAACAATTAGGTAGTAAGTTCGATAACTTCACCAAAAAGGCAATTATATTTGAATATAATGAGCGAAAAGGAATGGCAGATGTGTTTTTAGATATTGTAGATGAAAATGCCGTGTTACGAGAAATGAATGCTAAAAAAGAGCGTATTTTTAGAAAGATGAATAGGGATTTTTTAATTAAAACTTTTATTATTATCGTTTTCTTTATTTATGCGCTTAGTGTAGAAGGATTTAAAGAATTTATGGTGGGAACCGAAGCTGGAAAGATTATTAATACGGCAATGATTAGTATCATTTGTATCAGTTTTGCTAGATGTCAATCCCTTCAAGGAGATTTAAGTGTAGGAGGGGAGAAAAAATGATTTTTATTAGTAAATTAATGATTATTTCCTGTGTAATTTACTTAGTTAAGGTTTTCTTATATCCCTATTATAGACCTGTAAGTAATAAGCATAAAAAGAGAACAAGATCTCACCAAAAGCAACTTAAAAAAGAGAAACAAGCAGCAAAGATGAAGGCCATCAAGCGTCGTATTGGAAAGAAGTATATAGTCTACCTTCTAAGTGAAGCAGAAAGAAAAAGATTAAAGAAAATGTTAGAACGTTTGGATAAAGATATGACACCAGAGGAAGTGAGATTAAATCAATTTCTTTATGCAGGGATGGCAATAGCATTTTCTATTTTCGCATTTAAAGTAAATACAATGTTAGGATATGCTTGTTTAATCCTAGTTGTCTTAGGATGGCTGTACCCTGTAGATGAGTTAGAAAAAACAATTGAACTTAAAAATAAGTATATAGCTAATGATTTTCCCGCCTTTTACAGTATGGTGTATTATCAGTATTCAAAAACAGTTAATATTTTCTTTGCAGATGTGATTAGAGATTATTTACCTAATGCTAATATCTATATGGCAGAGGAACTAGGGTTTATGTTAGATAATATTGATTTTGGAGAAGAGTTTGTATTAAAGCAGTTAAAAAAGAGAGTACCACTACACTATATTATTAAGTTTTGTGACATCATGGAAACGAGACTTAAAGGATATGATAATGTCTCACAAATGGCTTATTTAAAAAATGAACTTGATGAATTTAGAGTAAGAGAACTAGAGAATGAGTTAGAAAAAAGAGAAAAATCTAATGTAAAAATACAGCTTGTTTTAATAATTGTATTAGGCATTTATATTTTTGTATATTATCTATTTACCATTATGGAGTCAATGACTATGTTTCAATAAATAAATATGTAAACCTATTTAATAGGAGCATATAGATTAATAAATAATAAGGGAGGATTTAAAAATGAAAAAAATAAAAGAAAAGATGGAAGTAGCTAAACTAAAGGTATTTACAGAAACTAAGCAGTTACTAGAGGAAGAAAAAGGTGAGTTTGGAATCAAACAATTAGCAATCACAGTAGGCATTATTATTATTGTTGGGTTTGTTATTGGTTTGTTACAAGGTGGGTTATTAGAAGGTTGGATTGGAGAGGTATGGACTTTCTTATTTGATACAATTCAAGGAATGGTAGGGGCTTAAGTGAGAGGTATTGCTAAAGCTACCCTTATTAGTATCATTGTAGCAGTTGCCCTATTTGTGTTTACTAGTTTTATTTATTTTTTTCCATGGTATACAACACTTATTGTTGAGACCTTTAATCTTTCACAGATAGTGGCAGGAGATAATTATTTAAAAGATTCTTATTACCATGATACTTTATCTAGGCTGCAAGACAAGCCTATTTTTAAAGAATATTCTGATGAAATTCGTATCACAATACGCAGAGAAGATGGAAAAGAATACAATTATTATGATGATGATGAAACACTCTTTGAGACTAGTATGGACCAAGATAAACCTTATCAACAAAGAGGGCATACCATTGAGGTAACGATAAGAGCTGTGTATCCATTAAGAGTTAAAATATGGGGAAAAACCATTACAAAAGAGCTAGATAGGCATTTTACCATGAAGACAGTAGGCCTGAAACATTATAAAGATTTGGATTACTACACTATTAAATAGGAGGGAATTATGAGGGAGCTTTCATACATTGTTCTAGGGATTGTTTTTCTATCTAGTTTAGTACAGCCTTTTACAGAGATGGCAGAAGCTTGTAGGCAGAAGATAGTAATCAATTCAGCCATTAATAATTCCTTCCGCGCTGCCAGAGATAGAAGTTTAAAGGAAGAAAGCATGCAGAATCTAGATGCAGAAATAGATATAGAAGCATTCTATGATTATTTCTCAGATGCATTCTGTAATAGTTTAGATTTAAGTGAAGCATCTAGAAACCAAGGTGAGTATGGCTCCATGACATTCGATTCCTATAATGATGATTTCAATGAAATACATGTAGAGTTTCAAATTAGTGATGGTGACGATTATGATGATAAGGAAAAAAAGCAAGTTGAGATTTATGCTAAAACTAACTATAAGTTTAAAGTAGGCATCTTAAAGGCTTTAGAAGATAAGTCTAAATATGATGATTATGCCTTGGAGTTTAAGAAAGAGTATCTCTTATTTGTAAAGAATTAAAGGAGATCAAAAGATGGATTATATATTTATAACACTCAATATAAGTAAAGATACAAGTTATGAGCTAAAAATACCTGGAGAGATTACAGCTGGTGAACTGATAGAAATGATTAGTGAAGCATTTCATCTTAAAACCACGGCTAAAAGGGTTCTTCAAGCAGAGCCGCTAGGAAGAATACTAGGGGAGGATGAAGTACTTATAAAAGAAGGTGTTTTTAATGGTTCGCAAATTACGTTACTTTAAGAGGAGAAAAAATGAAAGCTAATAATATACAAAATGGAGGGTTGATTTGTCAAATTGAGGACAAAGTTGTTATTGGTAATAAAGTAAAAGGAGCAGGAATGTACTGGCTTCAAGGTGGTAGATGTCAAGAATTAAAGGAGATAATGCCTTGGTTTATGAATGAAGATGAGGCATATATTTACTATAGTGATGAACTGAAGGATAGATACCTTTGTAGAATGTCTATAGGTGATGGAATAGAGGTAACATTGGTAAAGGAGCCAGTTTATCTTTTACAACGACATAAAAGTGACCTCTTTTATATTAATGAGAAAAATCGGCAGCTCTATTGCTATGGCATAGAAGACAGAGCAGTACATAGCATTATAGACCAGGAGATTTCTAATTTTGTTATAACACAGAAAGGTATATGTTATAGCAATGAAAGAGGAATCTTTATGACATCTTTTAATGGCAGGGAAAATGAGAAAATTAGTAAACACCAAGCTATACGTTTAATTTGTAATGGGAATTATCTGGTCTTTGCAGATAAAGAGCAAGAATACATATTAAGTTATATCGATTTAGAAAATGGAGATGCAAAGACTATAGAGGGGAGTATGACAAGTAGTATCCTAGCTATAGATGGACAGATCTTTTATAGTAATGCAAAAGAAAACTCTCACATTTATAGATATAGTATAGAAAGTGATTTGCAATTTAAGATAGTACCGGAGAGAGCTGATTACCTTCATTTAATTGATAACAATCTATATTATTTGAGTAAGGATACAAAAATATGGATGAAAGCACCTATTCAAGGGGGAAAAGCAATACCAGTCATTGAATCATTTTAGTTAAGATAAACAAGGAAGGGAAATAGCTATTATGGAGGAAAATAAGGGCATTATTTTTAGTAGACCACCACGTTTTCTACCAGAACTACCTAAAGGAGAAGTGGAGATCCCAGCACCACCATCCAATCAAGATAAACCAGAGATTGGGTGGCTGAGTATATTATTACCACCAGCAGTGATGATTGCAGGTTCCGTGTTAATGAGTATGGCAATGAAATCCAATTCTTTTTATATCTATATCACAATGGCTACAACTGCTGTAACAATATTTATATCCATACTTAATGCAACCAGTCAGATAAAGAAGTATAAAAAGTACATAAGAACAAGAAAGAAAAAATATTTACAGTTAATCAATGATTTAAAGACAGAGTTTACTCTAGCCAAAGAGCAACAAATCGTAGCTATGAATGAGATTAATCCATCACCAGCTGATTGCTTAGATAGGTTAAAGAGTACTGACAGTAAATTATGGGAGAGGACACCTGCACATGAAGATTTTTTGTCAGTGCGTATGGGAATTGGAAGTATTCCTGCTTCTTTACAGCCTAAATATCAAAAGGCTGGGCTACTTTTGGAGCCAGATCCTCTTCAAGAAGAACCAGAAAAATTAGGGAAAGCTTTTGAAATGGTAAGTGATTTACCTGTATGTCTAGAAATCTTAAAGTCAGAGCTCTGTGGAATTGCGGGAAGTGAAAAAGAAGTAAGAGAATTACTTAAAGTACTTGCCTTACAGATAGTAACTAATCATTGCTATCAAGATGTAAAATTAGTTCTTCTGTTAAAAGAAGATGAGCTTGCAGAGTGGGAGTGGATTAAGTATCTACCACATGTATGGGATGATGATTTTAGAATTCGTTTTATGATGTGTGGTTCAGCTATAGCGCATAATACATTAGGTATTCTTTTTGAGCAGTTTAAAGAAAGAGAAAATAGAGTAAGCAAGTCCGATCAAGGCGCTTATAGCTTTTCACAATATGTATTTGTCGTATCTGACTCTGAGCTTTTAGAAGAAGAAGCAATTAGTAAATATCTTTTTAGTGGACATCGTCATCTAGGTGTTTCTACAATTTTCACAGCGGAGCGCAAAGAGTATTTACCAATGAATTGTAGGAGTGTTGTAACTCTTCAAGGGCAGGTAGGCAACTATGCTAATAAGGATAACGGCATACAGGTTACTTTTAATGTAGATGCTGTAAATGCTGAAGAGTTAGAAAAAGCAAGCCGATATTTAGCACCTGTACGCTTGAAAAAATCTTCTGCTAATTTCACCTTACCCAAATCTATTACTTTACTAGAAACCATGTCAGCTAAAAGGGTAGAAGATGTAGATGTATTAAATAAGTGGCGAGCTAATAAAACATACAATGGTATGGGGGTACCTATAGGTGCTAGAGCTGGTGGCGAGTTATTTAATTTAGATATGCAAGCTTATGAAACAAGTCATGGACCTCATGGACTTGTAGCGGGGACGACAGGATCAGGTAAAAGTGAACTTTTACAAAGTATTATTATTTCTTTGGCAATTAACTTTCATCCACATGATGTAGTTTTTGTACTTATTGACTATAAAGGTGGAGGCATGGCCGATGTTTTTAAAGGCATGCCTCATCTGGTAGGTACTATTACTAACTTAGGTGGAAATCAAACAACAAGGGCACTTGTTTCTATTAAGAGTGAGCTTAAGAGAAGACAAGCTATATTTTCAGCCCATGAAGTGAATAATATTGATAAATACCAAAAGCTCTATCATGCCGGTAAAGCTAAAGAACCACTACCTCATCTCATTATGATTGCAGATGAGTTCGCTGAGCTTAAGGCTGAGCAACCTGATTTTATGAAGGAATTAGTTAGTGCAGCCAGGGTTGGACGAAGCTTAGGTGTTCACCTTATCTTAGCAACACAAAAACCGGCAGGTGTAGTAGATGACCAGATTTGGAGTAACTCACGTTTTAAAATTTGCTTAAAGGTTCAAGATGAGACGGATAGTAGGGATGTTATTAAACGGCCTGATGCAGCTATGATTAAGGAACCAGGTCGTGGGTATATTCAAGTCGGTAATGATGAAATATTTGAGATGTTTCAATCTACTTTCTCGGGAGCAGATTATGATCCTGATGGGCAGGCTAGTAAGAAAAGTAAGGGTAAAAAGAAACTATTTAAAGTTAATCTGGATGGCAGAAGTGCGCAGATTTATCCAACGGATCAAGAGCATGTAGATAAGTCAGAAAGAGATTCACAGCTTAAGGCAATGGTGGAATATATTACAGCAGTAGCTAAAGAAAATCAGATAGAAGCACTTAAGGGACCATGGCTACCACCATTAGCTGAGACTATCTATTTAGATGAAGTATTAGATTATATCAAGCCAGAAGAAGATAAGCAAAAAGAAGTATGGCAAAATCAAAATGAAGAATTAATTGCAACTATTGGTATTGAGGATGACCCTAAAGGGCAGAAGCAAGAAGCATTGGCATTGAATTTTACCTCCGAAGGAAACCTTATTATTTATGGAGCAGCAGGTACAGGGAAGACTACTCTAATAGAAGGAATTGTGATGTCTCTTGCCTATCGCTATAGTCCACAGCAATTTAGCTTATACATTATGGACTTTGGTGGGGGAACGCTTAAGAAGTATGAGCAAATGCCTCACTGTGGTGGTGTAATGAGCATTGAGGATGAAGATAAGATTAATCAATTTATGCTCTTTATTTTTAGAATGATGGAAGAACGTAAAGAAGCAATGGCGCAGCATTTTGTAGCGAATATACAGGCTTATAATAAAATGTCAGAACAAAAATTCCCATATATTATTTTAGTTATAGATAATTATTTTGCATTAAGTGAAACCTATGAAGAAGTAGATGAAAAGATTCTTACTCTTTCTAGAGAGGGACTAAAATATGGTATTTATCTAATTGTTACCTCTAATAGCCCGACTCTAATAAGGTACAAATTTAGCATTAACTTTAAAATGGCTATTTCGTTGCAGTTGACAGATGAAACAGAGTACTCAAATGTAGTGGGAAGAACAGAAGGCTTAGTACCAGATAAGGTACTTGGAAGAGGTCTTATTAAAGTGGAATACCCAGTAGAGTTTCAAGCAACCTTACCATATGGTAAGGAACAAACGATTTTGGATGTAGTGAAGTATTTTAATAAGATGGATGGTATAAAAAAGGCTGTCCCTATTCCACAAATGCCAGAACGTATAAGCATTCTAAAGATTAACCAAGAAACCTCACCTGATATGCTTACTATTGGTCTTAATCAGAATGATATGTTACCAGTAACCATAGATCTTAAGACGAATATAGCCATTATGGTAGCTGGAGAGGTACAAACAGGTAAGAGCACAACTCTCATCTCATGGATTAAGGCAATTAGAAAAAAAGTTGGGGAAGAACAATTGCAACTTTATCTAGCAGATTCTAACAATATGGGGCTCTTTAACTTAGCTCAGGAGATAGAACATTTTGATCTTAAGAATGGTGAGATAGAAGAGATCACTAGTGAATTAAGAGATACGCTAGAGCAAAGAAGAGAAGAACTTAATGAGTGTAGAAGAAATAATGGGGATGTGAATCAGGTATATACAAGTTGGAAGCAAATTGTCATTGCATTTGATAATATAAATGAGTTTGCAGAAGATGGCGACTTTGATTTTAAAGAATTAATGGAGTTTGTTATCAAAAAGTGTTATGGCTTAAAAGTAATCATTTTAGCAGCAGGCATAGAAGCTGAATACAATGAAAACTGGGATGGTCTAGTAAAGGCTATCAAAGAAGCACAAGTAGGGGTATTGCTAGGCAGTATAAAAGAGCAAAGTTTATACAATATACGAGTACCTTATGGTTATTATGAAAAAGAAATGCAATTAGGGGATGGCTACTTAATAACCAAGAACAAGTATATACCGCTAAAATTAGCGACTATATAAATTTAAATTTAAAAGGAGAGATTAATTATGGCACAAATGACGTTTAGCGTTGGACAAGCCAAAACCATGTCAACAAAGTTAAAATCAGAAGCCAAAAAAGTGGACGGTATCAAAAGTAACTTAGACAAAGACATCAAAGATGTAAACAGCTACTGGAAAGGTGATTCACAAGATGCATTTAATGCACAGTACACCAAGTTTGCACCAAGCTTAGTAGAACTTTCTAAGCTGGTAACAGATATTGGCACTCAATTGGGGAAAATTGCTGACATCAAAGAACAAACAGAAAAGAAAATTGCAGCATCATTTAAATAATAAAAGAGTACATATTAAGGGAGGAATTAACCATGGCAGAAATGATGGAATTTGACGTCGCAAGAGCCAGAAAAACGACGACTAGTATTGATAATCAAGCAAAAGAGCTAGACAAACAAATGAAACAAGTTAAAAAACTTATTGAAGAAACATCTTCTTGGTGGAAAGGTGATTCTGGGAAGAAATTCCTAGATCAATACAATAAGATTGAGCCAAATGTTAAGAAACTTATTGAATGTGTAACAAACATTAGCCTTGAAGTTAAAGCAACAGCTGATGCTAAGGAAAAAGAAGAACAAGAGATTGCTGCTCAATTGAGTAAATAGTAAGGGGAAATAAAAGGATTACAAGATTGTAATCCTTTTATTTGAATGATATAGTTTCTTGATAGATATTGTAATAAGGGAGGAGAATATGGCAGAACTTGATAGTACAGTTAGCAGAATTAGTAGGCGCCTAGACACTTTATTTAATGATGATAAATGTCTAAATCAGTCTGTGCAGAAAGGTGGGTTATACTGGAAGGGTATATCATTTGAGGCCTTTAAAGATAGTTATGCAGAATATACACAGCAATCAGGTAAGGGGCAAAATCAATTAAAACAAATAAAAAGTCAATTGTATAGTTTACAGCAAGCTATACAAAGGGCTGAAGAAGAGAAAAGAAGACAGGAAGCATTAAGAAGACAGCAAAGAAAATAAATACAATATAAGTAACTGTATAGCTCCATTTTATTAATATTATGAGGGAGGGAGTATATGGCGGAGATAGATATTAGCATAGATGAGGTGAAAGTACTCTTTAGTAATTTCAAGAAGCATAATAAAGGAATAACAAATACCTATTCTAATGAAGTACGTTCTTTAGAACAGGAGATGAGTAGGATAAAGAACAAGTATTCTAGTTATAGTTATGTAGTAAGTAAGGCTAATGATATACGGAGATTAGTAACTGAGCTAGATAGAATAAATAAGGATATTACTACTAAAGGTGAAAAGCTATCATCAGGGTTACAGCAAGTGATTAAATTGACTATTGAAAGTGAACAACAAAGTAAGACATTAATTAAAGAAACGAATGCTAAGATTAGTGGGAAAATTAGGAATGGAAGAATCAGTCTAAATGCAGTTAATTTAAATCAATTAGAAAGCTCGTTTGATGAAGCTGATATTATAAGGGTTAATGCACTTTCATCAAGTGGAATAGAAGCTGCACTAGAAATCGGAGAATATAGAAATAAACTAGATTATAATGTGAAAAGTGCAGTCTATATTGGCGGATTAGATCCAAATGGGGTATATAGACTAGGAACAGATTGGGAAGAACAGATATTTACATCTAATAAGCAGTACATATTTAATACTGATTTAAAGACAAATCTATTTAATATAAATGCTCAAAGGATGGTTAATACGGGAACAAGTAGTATTACGAATTCTGCTAGCGGAAATTTATATTTATGGGATCCTGTGAAAATGGCTTTAACAGGACCTAACTTTGCATTAAATAGCAATATAAGTTGTGCCGCTTTTGAGGATGTTAATAATATCACTGCAGGTAAAGATACATCGTTTGGAACCTATTCAAGATTGGCAACTTTTAAGTCGGAGGCTAAAATGAATGGTAGTCTCTTTATGATAGGGAATAATCGTATTCAGGGTCCGGTTCTTCAAGGAGAGGCTAACTTACATGCTGCCCTAGCTGAAGTTGGAGGGAATATGACAGTGGGGAATCCTGATGTGTTTGCTTTGCAAGGAAATGCAAATGTTGCCGCAGTAACTGGTGATGCAAAGGCAGCTATTGATTTTGAAGCATTCGACTTTGGAATGGATCCGATTACTGGAATGTATATTGTCACACCACCTAGTTTTTCGGGAGAAGCTAATGCAGCGGCATCTGCAGCTAAAGGCTCAGCTGACATTACATTAGGAAATACGTATGCTAATATTAATGGATCGGCTGAAGGAGCAGCACTTACAGCATCTGCAAGTGCAGAATTAGAGGCAGATTTAAAGGATGGTGACCTTTATGTGAAGGCCGAGGCTGGTGCTGCTGTATTAGAAGGTGAAGTTAGCGGTGGAGTTAGTATACTGGGACTTGATATTGATGTTACGCTAGAGGGTGAAGCTATTGCAGCAGGAGTTAAGGGTGGAGTTGGTGTAAAAGATGATTGTTTTGAGATTGAATTAGGAGCCTCTCTGGGTATAGGAGGTGGAGCAAAACTAAGTGTGGATTGGGGCGATGTCAAAGATACTGTTATTGATTGGTGGGATTCATTATGGTAAACAAAGAAATAATAAACTAAGTTAAGGAGATACAAATATGTATGGATTATTACCAATAGGTTCAGTCGTTTTATTAAAAGATAGTAAAAAAAGGCTTATGATTCAAGGAAGGATACAAAAAATCAAAGGTACAAATGAGATATGGGACTACAGTGGATGTTATTATCCTGAAGGTAATATTAATCCAGAATCTAGCTATCTATTTAATCACGATCAAATTGAAAGAGTATATTTTATTGGGTTTCAAGATGAAGAAGAAATTCAATTGCAAGCATATTTACAACAACGGTTACCTCAAATACGTGAACAAGAGATAAAGGAAGAAGAATAAGTCATTAAATGTAGAAATGAAGGGATAGAATAATGAATAGAATAATGAATAGAATATTAAAAATAGCACTTATGACAGTAATGGTAGGATGTTTAGCTGGATGCAGTACAAAAATTAATAATGAATCAGTAAATACACCTAATGCTTCAGCAGATAATGAAGTATCAACAAATGAAGGTGTACAAGATGAACTTTTGCCATATGGAACAGTTGTCCTCTTAAAAGATTCAACTAAGCGTATTATGATTTATGGGCATAATCAAAAAATAGCAGGAGATACAGCAGATAAGGTGTGGGATTATGCAGCTTGTTACTATCCAGAAGGACGGTTAAACAATGAATCAACTTTTATGTTTGACAGTGAGCAAATTGATAGGGTGGATTTTGAAGGTTTGAAGCAGCTAAGTGACGCTACTTTACAAGCGGATAAAGGTGATAAATGGCTACCAGTGGGCTCTGTAGTGGAGGTAGAAGGGGTTACTGAACCAATTATTATTATAGGTCGTTATCAAAAGAATGGTGACACAGGAGAGATATTTGATTATATTGGATGTTCTTATGAAAAAGGAAATGTAAGTGCTGAGAGTACATTGATTTTTAATCATGATATGATAACAGGCTTATATTTTACTGGTTATGAGGATGAAGAAGAAATCGCTTTCGAAGAAAAGTTAAATAGCGTAAGCAAATAAATGGATAGTAATGTAGGGCATAAGTAAAGAAAGTGATGATTGTTATTGAAGGAGAATAGATATAAGTAAAAAGGAAAAAATGAATGTGAAAAAAGGAATATTAAAATGGTTAGCAGTGATGATGATGGTGATACTATGTATGCCACAAGTATTTGCACTATCAGAGATACGTGTAAGGGTTAATGGAGCACAAGTATATTTTCCAGATGGAAAGCCTTATGTGGATAGTAATAGCAGAGTTTTAGTGCCAGTCAGATTTGTCAGTGAACAGTTAGGGGCGAAGGTAGAGTGGGACGCAGCAGCAAAAAGAGTAACGATTGTAGATGGAGATAAAGAAGCTATTTTAAAGATTAATTCAAAGCAAATCATGGTAAATGGACAAGTCAAAGAATTAGATACAGCAGCCATTGTAAAAGGAACAAGAACTTATGTACCAATAAGATTCGTAAGTGAAGCCCTAGGAGCAACTGTTAAATATGATAATAAGGTGAGAATTGTGTATATAGATAATGGAAAAGCACCACTTCCTGAGGTGAAGGTATTTGAGGCAGGACCATTTACAATACCTATTACTGCAGATTCTAGAGTAACTAAAACTCAATCTACATCAACAATTACCACTGAAAGCTTGACGCAGGTATATACTGATACATCAGGTGCCATTATTATATGTGTAACACAGGGAATGAAAGTGGATTATAGCATTCAATGTGATGAGGCAGAACAAATCTTACAACAAGCAGTTACTCCATCTGAAGCAAAGAAAATAATAGACTTTGCTAGAACTAAAAAAAGTATTAGAGATAAAATTGGTGAAAAAAACTTTGATACAGAGAATTACACTATTAAGGTAAGTGGAGATACTAGAACAGTAAATATTCGTGTATATAAGAAATAAATTATTAAAGAGGAAATGATTATGAAAAAATGGCTAAAATATCTAATAATAAGTAGTTTAATGTTTCAAAATCTTCATACCTCAATAATGGCATCCACCTTAACTGATGAACAAGAGATAGTAAGGCAAAAGTTTAATCAAGATATGGCACAAATATAAAGATAGCTATATATAAAAAGAATAAGATGAATATGGCAAAGAATTATTATTAATTAAAGATAGGGGAGATTTAAATGAGAAAAGGAATATTAAAATGGACAGTAATGATAATGATGTTTGTAATGTGTGTACCACAAGTATTTGCACTATCAGAGATACGTGTAAGGGTTAATGGAACACAAGTTTATTTTCCAGATGGAAAGCCTTATGTGGATAGTAATAGCAGAGTATTAGTACCAGTCAGATTTGTCAGTGAACAGTTAGGGGCGAAGGTAGAGTGGGACGCAGCAGCAAAAAGAGTAACGATTATAGATGGAGATAAAGTAGCTATTTTAAATATCAATTCAAAGCAAATCATGGTAAATGGACAAGTCAAAGAATTAGATACAGCAGCCATTGTAAAAGGAACAAGAACTTATGTACCAATAAGATTTGTAAGTGAAGCCCTAGGAGCAACGGTTAAATATGATAATAAGGTAAGGATTGTGTACATAGATAATGGAAAAGCACCACTCCCAGAAGTAAAAGTATATACATCTGGTAATTTTACAATACCAGTGGTAGAGGGAACAAAGGTAACGGATTTAGGAGGAGCTTGGAATATAGAGACACCAACATATGCTAGTATTTGGTTTGATGAAGAATGGGCTCAAAAAGGTAATTTATTAATTCTAGTAACACCGGAGACAACAAAACCCTATAGTGATCAATGTGATGAAATAGAAGCATTGTTAGCACAGGATATGAGTATAAGTGATGCTAAAAAAATTATGGACTACGCAAGAACAAAAACGGTCCAACATAAGATTTTAACAGAAAAGGTTTACAAAACTAGTAATTATACAGTTAAAGTAGGTTCATATAATGAATCTGTAGAAATTCGAGTAATACATAAGTAAAAAGGGGATGAAAAAGTGAAAAAATACATAGTGTATGTATTGAGTATTATCCTTCTATTTTCTACTACCTTCATTAAAGTGCAGGCAGATACGATAAGTAAAGAAGAGTTGATAAATAGATTAAATACAGATATGGCATCTCTTTATAAACTTGCTAACTACTATAAAGATAGCATAGATGGTAAGGTACTCAATACTTACTATAAAAATCAAGTCAGGAGTGGTGACCCTATATATGCATATATTCCAGCGTACGGGGAAGAACATGGAGGAAAAGATACAGTTTTAAATGAAAGAGAATTTTTAGGATATACTAAAACGAATCAGTCAGTACCAAATCCACAATATGGATGGGACATTGGATGGGATAAAGTTAGAATTGCTAAATGGGCCATGAATGAGCCTTGGAAAACACTGGGATATGCTAATTCATACTTTACAAAAAAGGAGGTATCAGTACCTGGAGTGGGTGATAATGCTATAGAGCAGGCTATACAGCTAGGTGTTGATATGGTTTATGGAGGAAAAAGATATTCACAAATAAAAGCTAAGGACTGTAACATTAGTGTTTCTGGTGACCCTATTGTTCACAAGGTGGGAGAGAAGCCTGATGCCGGTTGGATTAATTATGTACATATAGTAATCCCACCCACAGAAACGACTTGGGGACAAGGACGTATTTACAAGGCAAACGGTAATTATATGGGAATCCCTATTGCCGCCTTTGAATTAATAGGACCTAATCTAACAGTAACTTTAGAATGTGCACAGTCAGAAGGTGTAGGCGTAAGAAATGATGATGCAGTAAAAGCATCAGCTATAGTTAAATCTACATTTGATGAAAATGTTGACACTACCTATAAATGGACTGTTAAGGGAGATACAACAGGTACTATTTATCAAGAGAAAGAAGAAAGTGCATGTAAGTTTACAGGGTATGGGGAAGGTGCAAGTCAAGGAAGTGCTATTATACCATCTGAAGGTTCGGAATTTGATGCAGTATTTGACTTAGAGTTTATCATGCCAAGAGAGCCAGTTACCATTAGTTTTGAGATTAATCCAAGTAAGGATCCAGAAGAAAGTATTTATACTGATAATAAAGTGAGTAAAAATATATCTTGGATTCGTTATGATATTGCAACAGCAGACTATACCCTCTATTATGATGAGCTTACTAAAGAATTAGAACATGATTTAGCAGGAGGGGGGATTCCTGGAAGTGTAGAATCACCTAGTCAAAGTCTTTGGAGATGGAATGGTAATCTAACAGGAGGGTTAAATGTTGATATAGAAGATAATGATGGTGCATTATCAGATGCAAAGGTAAAAGATGATACAAACCCTCCGGTAGATGAAGCAGCGGAATCTGTTACTAGAAGTCCGATTATAAAAGGTATGATTGATAGACAAGACTATGGGGATTTTTATTTACCTAACCTTTCTAACCCAGTACGTAAGATGGTCGTTTCCTACGAGGGCGATGTTGAAAGAAATTACACCTATCATACGTCTCACTGGGTCTATTGTTGTACAAATGAGGATGGTTCGAGCCATGAAGTACTTTGTACGGGTTGTGATACTTATAATGGTTCAGGAACTCAAAGTGGTATATTCCAGCCAGGAGAGGATCGTATTAGTATAACAACGCAAGTATATAATGGCAGGGAAAATATGCCACATGTAGCAGCCAGAGATTTTAAAAAGGAAATAGACGATAATACCCATACCTCTTTAGCCAAAACCATATGGTGGGAAAGTGATGAATATCCTATGTTAGTTCAGCGCTGGATGAAGCATGTTTTTCTGACGGAGCCAGAAGAGTATGAAGCAATACAGGGGCAGTATGAACGTATCTTTACTCAGCAAAATAAAGCAACGGTTGAGTGGGGGATTAGTAAAAGTATGAGCAGTATTTATGAAGAAGACTTAAATAGTGCCAAGAGAAAAAGTACTAATAAATCAGATTATCCTCATGTACCTTTTGCAACAGATAGAGATTTGCAACGCCAGTATAAGTATCCTTTTAAATCAGGCTACTACTTTAATCCAGCAGGAGAATATACACTTACCATACGTACAGAAATCTATAAGGATGAAGCTAAGGAAACACAGGAGCACAAAGCTCTTGTAGATGAAGTGTTACAAAGTTTTAAGTATGGATCTAACATGACCTACGTAGATGAGGGTTCTCAGTACCAATTAAAGTTAGAAATAGATGACCCTGAAGCAACAACAGCAGCAGAGGGGCTATTAGATATACAGCGAGATTATACTTATGTAACAGAATATGAAATACCATATAGCCCAGATGCAGTAGGTTTTACCCATACCTATTTTAAAGAAATTTTAGAAGGCTATGAGGAATCCAATACTCAAGATAGTAAAGATGACTATAAGTATAGAGAGTACATACAAGAGGGACAGTATATTTGTAAAGTAGTAGAAGAAACAACAGTAACCATAACAGTGAACCCAGATAATGAGAAGTGTTATACCTTTGGTGGTATGAAGAATGGTAAGTATTATATGACAGCATGGTTAAATGATGTAGATGTATCAAGTATTACCAATGTACCAGGAATGATGCTCAAAGGTGTGAATACAGAAAAGCAACTAGATGAGATAGCACTTCAGGTTCACGGTTCTATGTATGATGACTTAAATAATTAAATAAAAGGCTACTAGATTATGATGGTATAGGAATTACAGTGGTTCGGTATCAATCTAGTAGTCTTTAAATTTTATGATGGGAATCTATTTATTTGAGGTTAGATTAATAGATAATAGGAGAGTTAGGATAAAAAATAATAGATAGGAGAGATAGAGTAAATGAGTAACCTATCATGGCTTAAAAGTTCTATTAATAATAGTGTGCTAGAAATTAGCAAGAAATCCAATGCATCTAAAAATAACGTGAAATATACGAGAGCGTACTGGCAAGGGGAGGCCGCAGAGAGTTTTGAACAAGCCTATGAAGTTTTGCAGAAAAAGGGCAATAATGTACATAGTAAATTTTCGAGCTTATCAAGTAAGCTTGCTACATTGCAGTCTAGCATTAACCAAGCAGAAGAAGCAAAAAGAAGAGATTTACAAAATAGGAAGAAGAAATAGGAATATAAAAAGGAGGGGAGTATGCAAAATAAAATAGTATCAGATACTGAGGTTATTAGAGAGTTAAGGGGAAAGATAGGAGACTATACTGGCTATGCTGCAAGACAGTATAATACCAGCTGTAATAGTATTATAAGGCAAATGGATAGCTTGATCTCTAAGTATAATGGAGAAAAATACGGTGGTGATGTAGTTGCAAAAGCCAGACAAATCAAGGAAATAGCCAACGATATACTAAGATATAGAACAGATTTTATTAAGCAAAGTGATAAAATTTTAGATGGTTTAAAGTTTGTTGTGAACCAGTATAATGCCACGGAAAAGGAATGTATTGGTTTGGTGAAACAAATGGCACTCAGTAAACCGAGTGTTAGGGTGATGTCAAAAGGAATCGACAATCTCCAAACATTAATCAAACAAAATTTTACGAGAGAGAATGTTGAAAAGCTAGCTACCTTATGGGAAAATATGCTTAAAGAGTATAATGAAGCTAGGAAAGAAGAGTTAAAGCAACTTCAAGAAAGATTAGCAAGTGGTAATCTACCACAACTTGAGGACTCAGACATAGCCTTTTATGAAGCAATGCCCACCATGCTCAGTGAACTAGGAATAAGCTTAAGCACCAAAGATCAAGCTAACTTACTTTCTTGCTTACGTATAAAGGGAGAAGTAGAGAGCATAGATTTAAAAAGGTTTGGCTTAACACCTGAAAGTGGTATCAGTGAGAAGGAACTAAAAAAGTTAAGTGAAACAATTACTTTAAAGTATGATGCAGAGTATTACAATAAGAAAAACACAGAAGCATTTAATCAAAAGTTAGACTTATTTAATAGCTTTATTACAGATGTGAATATGAATGCAGTAGCCCTAGGGGAAGCAACTGTAGACCTAGGCGTAGATATGGCAGTAGGGGCATATAAGATAGGCGTTGAGCCAGTGGGAAGATTAGGGGAGTTATTTGCAGCATGGAACCTTAAAAACTTAGGGGGGATGTCACAGGAGGAATTTGATCAGAAGTTTAATGACTATTGTAACTATGCGGATAACCTGACAAGTGGTTTAGGAAGTGCCTTGGTTAATGTAGGAAATACCAATCTAGAAGAAAACACGGTCCTAAGTCCACTCTATTATACAGCCACAGGCTTTAATGAGTATATGCAAGGAAATATGACACATGAAGAAAAAATCGCCTATTTTAAGAAGGTCATAGAATCGGTGATGATTGTAGAAGGTGGCATAAAAGGGGTACAAAAGGGTAGTACAATAGTTAAAAGTAAGTTAGAGGCTTCAAAGGTAAAAGCAGGTGGAGTAGAAGGATTAAATCAAGTAGATGAACTAACAAAGTCTAGGAATACTGTAGTTAAAGAGGGAGCGGTTAAGTCTGGTAGTAGTAAGGTTGGTGATTTTAAGAATTTAAAAGGTACTACAGTAGATGACATTCTTGACAGAATACCTGATGATGCAACATTGAGGGAATTGACACCAGTAAAGGGTGGAGCTACGGAAGGATTTGAATTTAAGTGGATACAAGATAATCAAACTTATCGGGTGAGGGTGCATAATATAGATCCGGGTGCACCGGTAGGTTCTAATGCATCTCAAGGGTGGATAGTAAGAATTCAACGTGGAAGGCAATACTATGATTATACTATTGAGGGCTTTCAACCAGCAAAATATACTAATAATCCAAATGGAGAATTTTTCGATTCTACTATTACAAATAATACACATATACCGATAAAAGATCCATATCAGTAGCAAGATGGTTCTTGAAAAGCAGGTAATTAGGTTATTTAAAAAGACAAAAAAGGAGATAAGAATGAAATTAGAAGAAATAACTATGCTAGGTAATTGGAATACCGAAGAAGAATTGATTAAGATCATTGAACTTATTGAAGATAAAATATCGTATAAGGGGTACAGTGAAGATGAGGTAATTACATTAGTAAATAAATTACTAGAAATTAACGTATTATCGCTAAAGTATGAAGCAAGGGAGGAACTACTAAATACTTTATGTAATGCTAATTCATATTATAATATACAAGAAAAGGTTGATTTTAATAATATTTTAGCTATTAAGGACGAACTAGAAGATGATTTAAAGGAGTATATATTAGAACTCTTTGGATGATAAATATATTTTATTTGTAGAAATCTTAGATACAGATGAGATATCAATAATTAATTACTTGAATGAATGTACAGAATAAGATATATATTTTATAAGTAAAGTGTTTGAAGACATATCAGAAAAATTGCAGAGCAAGAAGTTTATAAAATGTTTAAGAGAGCTAGATAAGAAATATCCGCAGCTAAAAATGACAAAGGACATTGATTTAGCGGAACAATATATAGAAAAAGATACCATTGACTCAGCATACCAATTAAGTTTGGTTCCTGCTGGGTTTTCTTTTGTCTAAAATACATTATCGTGAAATGAATATATACAAAAAATATAAAAATGTATTTATATTACAAAATAAAAGGTATATAATATTGTTATAAATTCAAATAATGAGGAGGAGATAAAATGCCAGAATTAATTAACATTCGTCTAACTAAAGACAGCCCAGAAGTAGCTACTATGGATGCACAAGCAAAAGCACTTGGTATGTCTCGTAATGAGATGATTCTTAAAGCCATTACTATGCTACTTGATTTTGAACCTACATTTTACAAGAAGTTAGAGGCATATAGTAGCAATGCAAATGTGTCTATGGGAACAGCTTTGCAAAATATGACCATCAAACGTTGGGCACAGGATAATGCTAAGAGAGCAGTATGGGGAAGAAACTCAGATATCTTATTAGAGTTCTCTCAAAGCAATGAAGGTGTTATTCAGTCAAAAGAACTTTATGAAATGGTTTATCAGTTGGCTTTTGTTGAAGAAGCTAGAGCACGTTTTGAGCAGCTTCAACAAGAAGTGAAACAAGGCCTAGAACTTAGAGGAGAAGATAAAGAGTTCTACGAGGAGTTTCAACCTAAGTATGGCTACAAACCAAGACTAGAAAGAGAAAGCTTACAAGAAGGGTTAACTTTTTGGGAGAGTGATGGAGATGGAGCAAAATAAGTCCAATGAGATAGTCATTAAGTGCCCACATTGCAATCAGAGATTACTAGATGCAGAGTATGTGGTAGGTACTATCAAATGTCCCAGATGTAAACAGATAGTCAAGCTAGAAGTAAAGAAGGTAAGTTAAAAATGAATAAGAGCATAGAGCCGAATCGCATCCGTATAGCCGAGATAGCAGGAGCCTAGCACAAATCATTCTTAGAGTGAAGATGTGTTAGGCTCTTTTATTTTTCGCTCATAGAAAGGAGGTTAGAAAGTGCCAAATGAAGTATTACGAATGGCTTTAAAGTATGCAGAGATAGGAATACCAGTCATGCCACTACATGGCATCAAGGGAGATGGCAATTGTACTTGTAAGAAAGGTAGTAGTTGTTCCAGTAAAGGTAAGCACCCTATTTTTAACGGTTGGCAAGAACTAGCTACTACTAATCAAGATACCATTACAAAGTGGTGGAGCAAGTACCCTGATGCCAACATAGGCATTCCTACAGGAGAGAGAAGTGGCTGGTTAGTCCTAGATGTAGATACCAAGTATCAAGGAGATGAGTCACTAGAATTATTACAAATGCTATATGAGGATTTACCACCTACTGTTACAGCACTTACTGGTAGTGGTGGTAGGCACCTCATCTTTAAATATCCAAAGGGTGTTCATATTCCTAATAAAGTGAGTTTTAAACAGGGCTTAGATACTAGGTCAAATGGAGGTCTTATTGTAGCCACACCAAGCCTTCATGTAAGTGGCAACACCTACAGTTGGTTAGAAGGTCATTCACCCTTTGATAGTGAGCCAGTAGAGGCACCCGAGTGGTTGTTAGAGGTGATGTGTGAGGGTGACCAAATACAAAAAAGAGAAGTAGTGTACCAAGCACTAGAAACTAGTACAGCTACTGTCTTTGAAGGAAGTAGAAATAATCATCTGACCAGTCTTGCTGGAACTTTGCGAAGAAAAGGAATGAGTGAATCCGGCATAATAGTGGCACTTATGGCTGAAAATGAGGCAAACTGTGAGCCACCTTTAGAGGTAGAAGAGGTAAGGACAATTGCTAGAAGCATAGGTAAATATGAGCCTAATAAGGCAAATCTAAAGCCTTACTATAATCGCACAGATAGTGGAAATGCAGAACGCTTTAGGGATTTATATGGCAAGGACATAAGGTATTGTCACATCTTAGATAAATGGTTCATATGGAATGGTCAGTATTGGGAAGCAGATAGCAGTGGTAGGATTACAGAATTAGCTATTAAAACAGTTAGAACCATGTTAGAAGAGGCACAACAGATACAAGATGATATAGCAAGAAGAGAGCTCGTAAAGCATGCACTTAAATCAGAAGGATTTTCAAGGATAAAAGCGATGATAAGTCTAGCGAGTGATTTACAAGAGCTAACTATTACAACCGATGAACTGGATAAGGATATATGGAAGATTAATTGTCAAAATGGAATTATTGATTTAAAAACAGGAGAATTGCTTAGCCATGATAGAAAATATTTTTATACATAGATGAAGCTATAGATTTTACAAATCTTAATAATGTAAAATTAGTACAGAAGATAGAAGCTATGGGGATAACTGTTGTTGATGATATAAATGTATTGAAAGGATTGGTCAATTAATGGGCATATCAGGAATTTTATTAAAGAATAAAGATGAAATGAATTTTGAAAAATTAATACGTGATATAAAGTGTGCGGCTCATCAGGCGAATATTGTTTGTTTGGAGGGGCTAGAATTTGAAAAGAATAATGATGGTACTTATGAATATATGACATTTATTCTAGCCGAAAAGGAACAAGATGGTAATGAGTTCCTTATATATGCTTATAATGACACAGATGATATGATAGATGGAATGTTTAGTTTTATAAATGAAAAGAAAAATTATCAACAATGTATCAATATAGAAAGTTTTAAATCGACTAAGATATTACTTGATTTTATTTACGAGTATATGAAATTAAATAAAGATGATATTTTTTATGATGAATTAAATTGGCATTATACATTTGAGGAAATTGAATATATTGCAAATATGGGAACATATGATGCCCAGTGGTGCTATAAAAAACCTCAAGAATAAAGAATCCAAATAGAAATTAGATTATAAATCTATTTATAATTAAGAGAATATTTCACCAGCATACCGATTAACTTTGGTCCCTGCTGGGTTTCTTTTTGTCTAAAAATATAAAATCCTCCAATATAGATATATAAAAATAAATAAAAAGTATGTATAAATTGCCTGAAAATGCAAATACTAATCCTGGAGTGCGGTGAAAAAGCGAGACATCTATGATATGATGATATCCTCATATGGAGGAGATAGAAATGTATAGCAAGTACTCAGAAGTTAAATGAATAAGAGCATAGAGCTAAATGGCATCCGTATAGATGATATAGCAAGAGCCTAGCACAAAATCATCCAAGAATTCGTTGGAGTGAAGATGTATTAGGCTCTTTTATTTTTTGCTTATAGAAGAAAGATTAGAGCAGCATTAAAAATGCATCACAGTCTAATGTGCAAAAAGTGGATGCTAATATTGTACAAATAATATGACATGGTTGATAAAAATAAAAAAATAATATAAAATAATTTTGAATATTATAAAAAGCAAAACAATACATAAAATAAAAGAGGGTGTAATTTTAATAGAGGATAGAAGCTGAATACAATGAGAATTGGAATGGCTATTTAATAACCAAGAACAAGTATATACCGCTGAAATTAGCGACTATATAAAATTAAATTAAAAAGGGAGATTAATTATGGCGCAAATGACGTTTAGCGTTGGACAGGCAAAAACTATGTCAACAAAGTTAAAATCAGAAGCAAAAAAAGTGGACGGCATCAAAAGTAACTTAGACAAAGACATCAAAGATGTAAACAGCTACTGGAAAGGTGATTCACAAGATGCATTTAATGCACAGTACACCAAGTTTGCACCAAGCTTAGTAGAACTTTCTAAGCTAGTAACAGATATTGGCACTCAATTGGGGAAAATTGCTGACATCAAAGAACAAACAGAAAAGAAAATTGCAGCATCATTTAAATAATAAAAGAGTACATATTAAGGGAGGAATTAACCATGGCAGAAATGATGGAATTTGACGTCGCAAGAGCTAGAAAAACGACGACTAGTATTGATAATCAAGCAAAAGAGCTAGACAAACAAATGAAACAAGTTAAAAAACTTATTGAAGAAACATCTTCTTGGTGGAAAGGTGATTCTGGGAAGAAATTCCTAGATCAATATAATAAGATTGAGCCAAATGTTAAGAAACTTATTGAATGTGTAACAAACATTAGCCTTGAAGTTAAAGCAACAGCTGATGCTAAGGAAAAAGAAGAACAAGAGATTGCTGCTCAATTAAGTAAATAGTAAGGGGAGATAAAAGGATTACAAGATTGTAATCCTTTTATTCGGATTTTAGTATGTTTCACTCCATACTTTTTAGAGTAGGAATATGACAAAGATAGCTATATATAAAAGAATAAGATGAATATGAGTAAAGAATTATTATTAACTAAAGATAGGGGAGATTTAAATGAAAAAAGGAATACTAAAATGGACAGTAATGATAATGATGCTTGTAATGTGTATACCACAAGTATTTGCACTATCAGAGATACGAGTAAGAGTTAATGGAACACAAGTATATTTTCCAGATGGAAAGCCTTATGTGGATAGTAATAGCAGAGTATTAGTACCAGTTAGATTTGTAAGTGAACAGTTAGGGGCGAAGGTAGAGTGGGACGCAGCAGCAAAAAGAGTAACGATTATAGATGGAGATAAAGTAGCTATTTTAAAGATCAATTCAAAGCAAATCATGGTAAATGGACAAGTCAAAGAATTAGATACAGCAGCCATTGTAAAAGGAACAAGAACTTATGTACCAATAAGATTTGTAAGTGAAGCCTTAGGAGCAACGGTTAAATATGATAATAAGGTAAGGATTGTGTACATAGATAATGGAAAAGCACCACTTCCAGAGGTGAAGGTGTTTGAAGCAGGACCATTTACAATACCTATTACTGCAGATTGTGTGGTATCTAATCTAGGGGATTCATCATCAATTAGAACGGCTAATCAAGTAGATTTATATACAGTAAAATCTAGAGGAACTATAATTTTATGTGTAACACAAGGGACACAAGTGGATTATAGCATTCAGTGTGATGAGGCAGAGCAAATCTTACAACAAGTAGTGACTCCAGCTGAAGCAAAGAAAATAATGGATTTTGCTAGAAAGAAATCAAGTATTAGGGACCAGATAGGAGAGAAAACTTTTAATACAGAAAGCTATATTTTTGAAGTAAATGGTGATGATAGGACTGTAAATATTCGTGTGTATAAGAAATAATTTCTAAAGAGGAAATGATTATGAAAAAATGGTTAAAGTATTTAATAGTAAGTAGTTTAGTATTTCAAAATCTTCATACCTCAATAATGGCATCTACCTTAACTGATGAACAAGAGACAGTAAGGCAAAAGATTAATCAAGATATGGCACAAATATATGGATTAGGGGATGAAGAGTATCCTTTAAGAATAGGTGAGTATGGGGACTTACACGTTTATGATAAGGGGTATGGTAGTACAAAAGAAGAGACCTATATGTTGGCTTATGGAAATATGTCAGGAGGGGATGATAGAGGAGAAAAAGAATTTCTTGGAAAAAACAATGTAGGAGATAAAGTGCCCAACCCACAATATCGTTGGAGGGTAGGTTGGGATGGTAAGGTGATTTCTAAATGGGGAGATTATTTGCCGTGGGATGAAGGGGAGTGCAAGAAGGGGTATTTTGATGATCAAGTGTTTAATATTCCAAGCCTTGATAACAACAGCACATTGGAAGAGGCTATTCAAGTAGGTGTAGATATGGCTTATGGAGGCAAAAAATATAAAGATATAAAACAGCCTGAGGCCCCTAACTATAGTAATAGGAATTATCCTGTGCATAATGTGGGAGATAAACCTAGTGCTGGTTGGATTAAGCATGTACACATTATCACCCCACCTACACAAGACACTTGGGGGCAAGGGAGGATGTATCAAAAGGGTGGATATTATATGGGTGTCCCTATAGCTCCATTTAGTTTAATAGGACCTAATCTATCAGTAACTTTAGAATGTGCACAGGCAGAAGGTGCAGGCGTAAGAAATGATGATGCAGTAAAAGCATCAGCTATAGTTAAATCTACATTTGATGAAAATGTGGGCACTACGTATAAATGGACTGTTAAGGGAGATACAACAGGTACTATTTATCAAGAGAAAGAAGAAAGTACATGCAAGTTTGCAGGGTATGGGGGAAGTGGGAGTCAAGGAAGTGTTACTATACCATCTAAAGGTTCGGAATTTGATGCAGTATTTGACTTAGAGTTTATCATGCCAAGAGAGCCAGTTACCATTAGTTTTGAGATTAATCCAAGTAAGGATCCAGAAGAAAGTATTTATACTGATAATAAAGTGAGTAAAAACATATCTTGGATTCGTTATGATATTGCAACAGCAGACTATACCCTCTATTATGATGAGCTTACTAAAGAATTAGAACATGATTTAGCAGGAGGGGGGATTCCTGGAAGTGTAAAATCACCTAGTCAAAGTCTTTGGAGATGGGATGGCAATTTAACGGGAGGGTTAAATGTTGATATAGAAGATAATGATGGAGCGTTATCTGGTGCAAAGGTAAAAGATGATACGAACCCTCCGGTAGATGAAGCTGCAGAATCTGTTACGAGAAGTCCTATTATACAAGGTGTTATCAAGAGAGAAGAATATGGAGACTTCTATCTACCTAATCTTTCTAACCCAGTACGTAAGATGGTAGTTTCTTATAAGGGTGATGTTGAGAGGAACTATGAGTACCACACTTCTCATAGTGTCTATTGTTGTGAGAATGAGGATGGTTCTAGTCATTATGTGACTTGTAATAATTGTAGTACCTATTATGGTTCAGGAACTCAAAGTGGTATATTCCAGCCAGGAGAGGATCGTATTAGTATAACAACGCAAGTATATAATGGCAGGGAAAATATGCCACATGTAGCAGCCAGAGATTTTAAAAAGGAAATAGATGATAATACCCATACCTCTTTAGCCAAAACCATATGGTGGGAAAGTGATGAATATCCTATGTTAGTTCAGCGCTGGATGAAGCATGTTTTTCTGACGGAGCCAGAAGAGTATGAAGCAATACAGGGGCAGTATGAACGTATCTTTACTCAGCAAAATAAAGCAACGGTTGAGTGGGGCATTAGTAAGAGTATGAGTAGTATTTATGAGGAGGATTTAAATAGTGCTAAGAGAAAGAGTACTAATAAATCAGACTATCCTCACGTCCCATTTGCAACAGATAGAGATTTACAACGCCAGTATAAGTATCCTTTTAAATCTGGCTATTACTTTAATCCAGCAGGAGAATATACACTCACCATACGTACAGAAATCTATAAGGATGAAGCTAAGGAAACACAGGAGCACAAAGCTCTTGTAGATGAAGTGTTACAAAGTTTTAAGTATGGATCTAACATGACCTATGTAGATGAGGGTTCTCAGTACCAATTAAAGTTAGAAATAGATGACCCTGAAGCAACAACAGCAGCAGAGGGGCTATTAGATATACAGCGAGATTATACTTATGTAACAGAATATGAAGTACCATATAGCCCAGATGCAGCAGGTTTTACCCATACCTATTTTAAAGAAATTTTAGAAGGCTATGAAGAATCTAATACTCAAGATAGTAAAGATGACTATAAGTATAGAGAGTACATACAAGAGGGGCAATATATTTGTAAGGTAGTAGAAGAAACAACAGTAACCATAACAGTGAACCCAGATAATGAGAAGTGTTATACCTTTGGTGGTATGAAAAATGGCAAGTATTATATGACAGCATGGTTAAATGATGTAGATGTATCAAGTATTACCAATGTACCAGGAATGCAGCTCAAAGGTGTTAATACAGAAAAGCAGCTAGATGAGATAGCACTTCAGGTTCATGGTTCTATGTATGATGACCTTAATAATTAAATATAGAGACTAGACAGAATAGATAAAGGGACTATAGACAGAATGATTTGTTTATGGTCCCTCATGTTTTTAACGTTAATGAGGACAAATATAAAAGACACTATAATTTAGTATTCTAAGAGAAAACATTGAGGAGGGGAAATCGATGTCATCATCATCTTTAGCGAGTAAGATTCAAGAAACTTCTAGTAGTTTAAAGAATAACACTAGACAAATGAGAGCAGATGTAGAAGTTGCCAAAAAGAACTGGAATGGAAGTAGTTATGATAATTTTAGAGCCTCTTATAGTGAACTTGAAAAGAAATTTTTAGCATTAAATAGTAATTGGGGAAATGTAGCAAGTCAATTAAATAGTTTATCGAGAGCAATAGAAGAAGCAGAGAGAGAAAAAAGAGCTAAATTAGCCGAAGCTAGGAGAAAAAACAAGTAAGGGGAGGCTTTTATGCCAGGAGAATTACAGGTTGAAACTGATGAATTAAGTGAATTATCAAGGAAGACAGATAGATGCTATAGAAACGTGTGCTCAAACTATAAAAGAGATATCAATAGTATTAAAAGAGAAATGGAAAATATTATATCTAGATATAATGAATATGGAAGTGTAGTAAGTTGTGCTAGGGGAATATTATCTAGTTTAAAGGAAATAGAGTATAAAACAGAGGGTATAGAGGAAAATAGTCAGCGTCTTGTGACTAATACTAAGCAGGCTGTAGCTTTGTATAAAGAAAGTGAGTATATATCTAAAGCTGTCCTTGATAAAGGAAGATTAAGTTTTGGTAAGTCTATTAAATTTTCAGGAAGTATTGGTAGTAGTAATATTTCATTTAAAGCGAGTAATGAATTAGGTGAGAAGAGTCAAGAATGGGAAGGAGAACTCCGAATAGTTGGAGGTAACCAAGCAGAAAAGTTTGCAAGAAGTGAATCAGACAGCGCTTATTTAGAAGGTGGTATTTTATACGAAAGTATAGATGGAAAAATATATAAAAATGGAGAGTTAGTAGCGGAAAAAGATTATAAATATATTCCGCATGAAGTAGGTGGTTTACGTGCCACAGATGGAAATGGTACTCTTGCAAGAGCTTATGTAGAAAACAAAACAGTTTATGAGCAAATAGGCAAGCAAATTTACAAGAATGGTGTACTAGTACCAGAAGAAAACTATAAATATGTACCGAAAGAGATTGGGGGAATAAGGGAGACGATTGGAAGAGGAAGTTATGTTATAGTATCTCAAACATATGTAGAAGGAGATAATATATATCAGCGTATAGGAGGAATTATTTATAAAAATGGTAAGGAGATAGCTGTAGATGATTATAAATATATCCCAGTAGAAATAGGAGGACTTCGTGAAGTAGACGGTAAAGGAAGCTTTGCCCAAGGTTATAAAGAAGGTGGAAATACTTATGTAAAGATAGGAGATGTTATCTATAAAAATGGTAAGGAAGTGTCTAAAAATGATTATAAGTATGTACCACAGGAAATAGGAGGACTAAGAGAGACTGTTGGTGGTGGAAATTATATAACGAGTGAATTAGTGGATCTAGTAACAAATATAGGAAAAGAAATAGGTGGTACTGCTGTAACATTAGAGGGAGAAGAACTAGCTGATTATTGGAGAAATGAACTTGTTGAGTTTGCTGAGTTGTTTAAAGGGAAGATTCCATATCAGTATGGTGGAGAGGGAATACAAATATTAGATCCTAAAAACCCGCCTAAAAATATGGATTGTTCAGCTTTTGTTGCATCGATATATCTAACAAAATTTGGGATTAAATTACCTAGAACTACCAAGGAACAAATTAAAGAAGGAATCGAAGTAAGTAAAGAAGAACTTAAAATAGGAGACTTGATTTTCTTTGATTGGAAAGATCCAAATACAGGAAAAAGGGACGGAATAGTAGATCATGTAGGAATATATATTGGAAATGGACAATATATAGATGAAGGAGGAACTGGAGAAAAAGCTAATGTAAGAATTTGTAATCTATCAAATGCTTCTAGTTCAGTTTTGGCAGTAAGAAGAATTATACAGGATAATGGGACTATTTTAAATAATAAACTACCCGAAGTAAAGGGAGATGGTAAATCAGATATTACACCAATACAAAAGCTGGATAGTAGCAGTGAAATTGATAAAAAGTTATATGATACTAGCAAGGTATATGCCCATGAAGTTGATTTAGTAAACCAAATAACATCAGTTAATAAAGAAAAATTCAAATGGGATATTGATAACTTTAAAAGAATATATCAGGGTAACAAAGAAACGTATGAAAGGATATCTGAAAAAACAGGTATACCACCAGAATTAATTGCTGCGTTACATTATCGAGAATCAGGTTGTAATTTTAATACATATTTACATAATGGGCAAAAACTTGGGAAAACAACTACTATAGTACCTAAGGGCATATATTTTGAAGATTTTACAGAAGCAGCAATAGATGCACTATCACGGAAATCGAGTGTTAGAGATGAATTTCAATTAACTTTTGATTGTAATGATATAGCAAAAATGATGGCATTTGCTGAACGCTATAATGGATTGGGATACTATAACAAGAAAAGAGTTAGCCCATATGTTTATAGCGGAACTAACGTATACACTGGAGGAAAATATGTTTCAGACGGTGTGTATGATTCCAATACTGTAGATAAGCAACCCGGGGTATATATACTTATAGATGCAATAAAGTGATGACTTATATTAATTAAAAGATAACTCAGTTTACATTTAATGGGGAGGATATTTATGAAAAAATTTTTATTTTCAATAGGACTAGTATTTATTGTTGGATGTAGTCAGTCAAATAATGAATTAAATCCAGTTAAACAAAATCAGACCAAGCAGCAAGAGGTAACACATTCAATTAGTTCAAATATAGATGAGGGGGAGAAAGGAAATACAAAAAGAAATCCATTTTTCTTTGAAGAAGATATTTCATATGTAAAGTATAACGGACAGTTTTTATTTGATGATATTATCAATGATTCCGTAAGGTTGGGTATTAATAAAATAGCTCAGCTTAATGATGGGGAGTTATACGAATTAAAGTTACAAGCAATTGAAGGGGTGCCTGATGATCGTTTAAGTTTAGGCTATCTTTATGTTCAAGAAGATAAAATCTATAAGATAGCATACGGAGATGAAAAAATTAAGCAATTTATTTCAAGTGAAGAGATACCGGAGGGCAGTGCAATTATTTGCCAAGATGATGAAATAAAAGATGACCTAGCTAAAGGAGAGGCTGGTTGGCACCACTATTTAACGATAGATGGTGATAAGTGTGAATATCATTCCTATAGTAATTTAATTGAGACAGATTACTATGAATCATTTACATGGGAAAAAGGTAAAGGGTTGATCAATTATCGTAGTGGATTTGGGGCTGAAAGAGATGCGATTGAACTGAAGAAAATAGAAGATAGTACCATTAACGAAAACAATACAATAAATAGTAAAGTGGTAGAACAACAGAAGCAAGAGGTGAACGATAAAAATAGTAAAGGAGAGGAAAATATGAATGAAAATTTAGTAGGAGAAAGTGTTACATATAGAAATGAAAAAATGGGATTTTCAATAGAGCTCCCAAAAACTTGGGAAGGAAAATATATAGTTACTGAAGGTGAATTTGGACTAAGTCTTGAGCATAATGTTAATGGTGAAAAAGGAGATAAATTAATAACAATAGGTATTTACGATACAGAACAACAATGGCTTGCAGATGGTGGGGATGATGTTGTAATGTCATATTTAAAATTAGGAATAAGAAATGGCTTAGTTTTTGTATACCAGTTACCTAGTGAAAGTAATTATGATATGGAGACAGATAAGGGAAAATTCGCTTATGAAGAATATATAGAGTTACAAGAGGATATAGAAGATATAATAGGTAGTTTTAAATTTCTAGATGGAGATTATTCTCATATCAACGTAGCATGGTATGAAAATAAGATGCAGGAAATAGAGAAAGAAAGATAGGGTTAAAGTTAAAAATGGATAGTAATGTAGGGCATAAATGAAGAAAGTTTATGATCGTTATTGAAGGGAAATAGATATAAATAAAAGGGAGATAATGAATATGAAAAAAGGATTATTAAAATGGTTAGCAGTCATGATGATGGCAATGCTATGTATGCCACAAGTATTTGCACTATCAGAGATACGTGTAAGGGTTAATGGAGCACAAGTGTATTTTCCAGATGGAAAGCCTTATGTGGATAGTAATAGTAGAGTATTAGTGCCAGTTAGGTTTGTAAGTGAACAGTTAGGAGCAAAGGTAGAGTGGGACGCAGCAGCAAAAAGGGTAACGATTCTAGATGGGGATAAAGTAGTCATATTACACATTAATTCAAAGCAAATTATGGTGGATGGACAAGTTAAAGAATTAGATACAGCAGCTATTGTAAAAGGAACAAGAACTTATGTACCAATAAGATTTGTAAGTGAAGCATTAGGAGCAACGGTTAAATGGGATAATAAGGTAAGAATTGTGTACATAGATAATGGAAAAGAGCCATTGCCAGAAGTAAAAGTTTGTACATCAGGTAATTTTAATATCCCAATTACTAATGGGACAAAGGTGAATAAGATAGGAGATTCATGGTATATACAAACTAAAAATCTTTCTGATATATGGTTTAATGAGGAGTGGGCATCCAAAGGAAATATGTCAATTTTAGTTACTCAGGGTTTAAAGGTAGACTATGGAGTACAATGTGATGAGATAGAAGCATTATTAGCACAAGATATGAGTGTAAGTGAAGCAAAAAAAATAATAGATTATGTAAGAACTAAGAAAGAGATGTATCAAAATCTTCCTGCTAAGACATTTAATACTGCCAACTATACTGTTAAGGTTGAATCAAATAGTAGCGAGTCCACTGAAATTCGTGTGATTCATAAGTAGGAGGAGTAATAAATGAAAAGATATATTATATGCTTACTAACTGTAGCTTTAATGTGCATAAATTTAAATAGTACGGTATATGCAGAAGGTATATCAAAGGAGGAGTTGCTAAATAGACTTAATAAAGATATGAAAAATATTTATGATTACAAGGTTGATTATTATACAGAAAGCTGCGATGAAGGAGATATTAATTTTTATTATAAAAATCAGATTAGAGGAGGAGAAAGTATTTACTCTTATATACCAGCTTATGGTGGTCAATTTGGTAATACAGATGAAATAGCTAATGAGAATGAATTTTTAGGAAGAATGCCCTCAGGACAAGCAGTACCAAATCCTCAATTTGGATGGAATATAGGTTGGGATGCAGTTAGAATATCTAAGTGGGGAGTAGCTGAGCCTTGGCAGTATAATTCTAGTAGACGTACTAATTATATAAATAAAATTATAAACAGTGATAAGTACGGTATTGATACATTAGAACAAGCTATACAGTTAGGAGTTGATATGGTTTATGGGGGAAAAAGATACTCACAAATAAAAGCTAAGGATTGTAACATCAGTGTTAATGGGAATCCTATTGTTCATGAGGGAGGTAAGAAGCCAGAGTGTAATTGGATTAATTATGTGCATATAGTAATCCCACCCACAGAAACGACTTGGGGGCAAGGACGTATTTATAAGGAAAATGGTAATTATATGGGAATCCCTATTGCAGCTTTTGAATTAATAGGACCTAATTTAACAGTAACTTTAGAATGTGCACAGGCAGAAGGGGCTGGTGTAAGAAATGATGATGTAGTAAAAGCATCAGCTATAGTTAAATCTACATTTGATGAAAATGTTGACACTACCTATAAATGGACCGTTAAGGGAAATACAACAGGTACTATGTATCAACAGAAAGAAGAAAGTGCATGCAAGTTTACAGGGTATGGGGAAGGTGCGAGTCAAGGAAGTACTACTATACCATCTGAGGGTTCAGAATTTGATGCGGTATTTGACTTAGAGTTTATCATGCCAAGAGAACCAGTTACCATTACTTTTGAGATTAATCCAAGTAAGAACCCTGAAGAAAGTATTTATACAGATAATAAAGATAGTGAGAGCATATCTTGGATTCGCTATGATATTGCAAAAGCTAACTATACCCTCTATTATGATGAGCTTACTAAAGAATTAGAACATGAGTTAGCGGGTGGAGGGATTCCTGGAAGCGTACAATCACCTAATAAAAGCCTTTGGAGTTGGGATGGTAATTTAACAGGAGCATTAAATGTGGATATAGAAGATAACGACGGTGCATTATCAGATGCAAAGGTAAAGGATGATACGAACCCTCCGGTGGATGAAGCAGCAGAGTCTGTTACTAGAAGTCCGATTATACAAGGTGTTATTAAGAGGGAGGAGTATGGAGATTTCTATCTACCTAATCTTTCTAATCCTATACGTGAGATGATAGTTTTCTATGAGGGTGATGTTAAGAGGGACTATGACTATCATACTTCTCATAGTGTCTATTGTTGTGAAAATGAGGATGGTTCTAGCCATTATTATGATTGTAGTGGTTGTAGTACCTATTATGGTTCAGGAACTCAAAATGGTATATTCCAGCCGGGGGAAGATCGTATTAGTATAACAACGCAAGTATATAATGGCAGAAAACCTATGCCCAGCGTAGAAGCACGTCATTTTAAAAAGGAAATAGATGATAATACACACGATTCTTTAAACAAGACTATTTGGTGGGAAAGTGATGAATATGAGATGTTTGTGCAAAGATGGATGAAGAATGTATTTGCTACAGGAGATATGACCTATGAAGCAATACAGGGACAGCATGAACGTATCTTTACTCAGCAAAATAAAGCAATGATTGAGTGGGGTATTAATCAGAGTATGAGTAGTATTTATGAGGAGGACTTAAATAGTGCTAAGAGAAAGAGTACTAATAAATTAGATTATCCTCACGTACCTTTTGCAACAGATAGAGATCTACAACGCCAATACAAGTATCCTTTTAAATCTGGCTACTACTTTAATCCAGCAGGAGAGTATACACTTACCATACGTACAGAAATCTATAAAGATGAAGCTAAGGAAACCCAGGAACACAAAGATCTTGTAGATAAAGTGCTACAAAGTTTTAATTATGGATCTAACATGACCTATATAGATAAGGGCTCTCAGTACCAATTAAAGTTAGAAATAGATGACCCCACAGCATCAATAGCAGCAGAAGGTCTATTAGGTATACAAAGAGATTATACTTATGTAACAGAATATGAAGTACCATATAGCCCAGATGCAGCAGGTTTTACGCATACTTATTTTAAAGAAATATTAGAAGGCTATGAGGAATCCAATACACAAAATAGTAAAGATGAGTATAAGTATAGAGAGTACATACAAGAGGGTCAATATATTTGTAAGGTAGTAGAAGAAACTTTAGTAACCATAACGGTGAATCCAGATAATCAAAAGTGTTATACCTTTGGTGGTATGAAAAATGGCAAGTATTATATGACAGCATGGTTAAAATGATGTAGATGTATCAAGTATTACGAATGTACCAGGAATGACACTCAAAGGTGTTAATACAGAAAAGCAACTAGATGAGATAGCACTTCAAGTTCATGGTTCTATGTATGATGACCTTAATAATTAACTAAATATAGCTACTAGACAGAAGAGATGAAGGGACTATAGATGGGATGATTTACATATAGTCTCTTTATGTTTTTCTTGTTAAAGAAGAGAAATATAAAAGGCACTATAATATAACATTACAAGAGAATAATGATTGAGGAGGGGAGATTGATGTCAGCATCATCTTTAGTAAGTAAAGTTCAGCAAACTTCAAGTACCTTGCAAAGTAGCAGTAGGCAGATGAAAGCAGATGTGGAAGCCGTCAAAAAGAACTGGAGTGGAAGCAGTTATGATAATTTTAGAGCTTCATATTGTGAACTAGAAAAGAAATTTTCAACATTAAACAGTAGCTGGAGAAATGTAGCAAGTCAATTAAATAGTTTATCAGGAGCAGTAGAAGTAGCAGAGAGAGATAAAAAAGCTAAGTTAGCAGCAGCTAAAAGTAAAAATAAGTAAGGGGGGATTTTTATGCCAGATGAATTAAGGGTTGAGACTGATGAACTAAGTGAGCTATCAAGGAATATAGATAGATGCTATAGAAATGTATGTTCGAGCTATAAGAGAGATATCAATAGTATTAAGAGAGAGATGGAAAATATTATATCTAGATATAGTGACTATGGAAGTGTAGTAAGTTCTGCTAGGGGAATATTATCTAGTTTAAAGGATATAGAGCATAAAATGGGAAGTGTAGAGGAGCATAGCCAGAGACTTGTGACTAATACTAAGCAGGCTGCAACTTTGTATAAAGAAAGCGAGTATATGTCTAAAGGTGTCCTTGATAAAGGAAGATTAAGTGTTGGTAAGACTATTAAATTTCCAGGAAGTATTGGTAGTAGTAATATTTCATTTAAAGCGAGTAATGAATTAGGCGAGAAGAGTCAAGAATGGGAAGAAGAATTTCTACTAATTGGAGGTAATCAAGCAGAAAAGTTTGCAAGAAGTGAATCGGACATAGCTTATTTAGAAGGTGGTATTTTATACGAAAGTATAGATGGAAAAATATATAAAAATGGAGAGTTAGTAGCGGAAAAAGATTATAAATATATTCCGCATGAAGTAGGTGGTTTACGTGCCACAGATGGAAATGGTACTTTTGCAAGAGCTTATGTAGAAAACAAAACAGTTTATGAGCAAATAGGAAAGCAAATATATAAGAATGGTGTACTAATACCAGAAGAAAACTATAAATATGTACCAAAAGAGATTGGGGGAATAAGGGACACGATCGGAAAAGGAAGTTATGTTATAGTATCTCAAACATATGTAGAAGGAGATACCATATATCAGCGCATAGGAGGAATTATTTATAAAAACGGTAAGGTGATAACTGCAGATGATTATAAATATATCCCAGTAGAAATAGGTGGAATAAGAGAGATAGAAGGTAATGGTAACTTTGCACAGGGATATAAAGAAGGGGAATATACATACATTAAGATAGGAGATATTATTTATAAAAATGGTAAGAAAGTGTCTAAAAATGATTATAAGTATGTACCACAGGAAATAGGTGGACTAAGAGAGAATGTTGGTGGTGGAAATTATATAACGAATGAATTAGTGGATCTAGTAACAAGTATAGGAAAAGAAATAGGTGATACTACTTTAGCATTAGAGGGAGAAGAACTAGCTGATTATTGGAGAGAAAAACTTGCAGAGGAGGCCAAATACTGGGTGGGAAAGATACCGTACTGTATAGATAGCGTAATAACTACCCAAATATTAGATAAAAATAATGCACCACCATACATGGATTGTTCGGATTTTACAAGTTCAGTGTATAAGACCATTTTCGGAATAGATATTGGGCCTAATTGTAGTACTCAGGTAGGTAGAGGTAAATCAGTAGAAAAGGAAGAGTTAAAGATAGGTGATTTAATATTTTTTGATACAAATGGTATTAATAATAAACAGACAACTCATGTAGGGATATATATTGGAAATGGACAATTCGTTCATGAGGGCGGAGAGAATAGCAACCCAAATACTCTTAAAAGTGGGGAAAATGTAAAGATTGGAGATTTAAATAACAGTTATTGGGCGCCTAAGTATGTTAAGGCTGTTAGAATCATACAGGATGATGGAAATATTATAAATACCACTTCTACTAAATTGCCATCGATAATTATAGAAAATGAAAATACAAGTACTTCTAATAATGTAGTACAGGGTACATATAATGGCCTATCAGATGAAAATGAAGCAATAAAAAGGTTCTTAAAGATCACTATCAAAAATGAAGGAAAGGATAAATTTTATAACGTATCTAATCCAGGTGATGGTCAAGCTGTTTCATTTGGATTTAATCAATGGTGTATTGGGCAAGGGTCGTTTCAATCCCTATTCAAAGCGTATGATAAACAGTATCCAGGCAAGTTGGAAAAACTCATAGGACAAGACATGGCAAAACAACTAAAAAATAATGTCATCTATGCTTCTACAGCTGAGGGGACAAAATGGGCAAAGATAAATATGAGTGCTGGAGAGTATGGAGTTAACAAGAAATGGACAGAAGCATTACAAAAAATAGGAAATGATATTGATATGCAGAAAGTACAAACACAAAAAGCAATTAATGATGCGATTCTACCAGCAATTAATGATTTGGATTCATTTGGAATTGAATTATCTGATAGATTTATATATGTAATGAATGACCTAAGAGTACAGGGAGGTTCTTTATATCCCAGTGTCCCTAGAAACATAGAGGGTGTAAATGTAAAATTAGACAAAGAATATTATTTATCTAAAATAAATGAGAGCATGACATCTGAAGAAAAGTTAGTACAGATTGTATGTGCAAGAGCTAGTGGGTGCAATGCAGAATGGGAAAGAAATTTTGCAGTAAGAAAAATACCTTATATTACTGGATATGGTTACACTACCTATGGTGAAGATAAGGCCTTAAGAGGGAATACACGTTTTTATTTAAACCCAGATGAAATATTAGATAAAAAATTAGGAGCTAAATTAGGATATAAAAATTGGGAAAGTGACTTAACTAGGAGTATGGGGTTTAAGGATGAGGTACTAAATAAACAAGAATTAATACAAGCACTAACTGTAGATAATGTATGGAGGATATTAAATGAAATTTAAGGAGACTAAAGTAACTCAATTATTAATGAGCATTATAATTGTAACAATCGTGTTATTAGCTGGATGTGGTATAGCTAAGTCAAGTGTAAATGAAGCTACAATTATGGATAATAGTGAAGATAAATCTGATATAAATAAAACTACAGCTATGGAAAGTGATGAGGATAAGGTTGGAGTAAATCAACCTATAGTTACAGATGCAAATAATGAAAAATATCTCTATTTAATTAAAGATAACAATAAGTATGGTTTTATAGATGAAAATGGAAACACTATAGTTGAACCACAATATGAATATGCAAGTGATTTTTCACAAGGGTATGCTGTAATTAGTTATCAGGGTTCATATGGGTATATTGATGGCTTGGGTCAAGTGGTAATTCAGCCTCAATATGAGCTTGCTTTAAATTTCAGTGAGGGACTAGCAACAGTTCAGATTAATGGTAAATGGGGATATATAAATGAAGAAGGGAAACTAGCAATTGAACCCCAATTTGATTCAGCCGAGTCTTTCAGTGAGGGAAAGGCTGCTGTAAGTGTAGGGCGCAAAATACAATATATTAATAAAAAGGGAGAAAAAATTATAGAAGTCATTGGGGAGGTAGGATTTGAATTTAAGGAAAGTTATGCAGTAATTGAAAATGCCGTTAGTGGTAAAGTATATAGTCAATTTATTAATGAGAAGGGAGAATTTGTATTTCAAAAATATGGTGCAGCAGATAGCTTTTCAGATGGATTAGCGGTAGTTATGACAGGAGATAGATATGAAGGTGAAGACAATTTATATGGCTATATTAATGGTAGTGGAAATATAGTAATAGAACAACAATTTGTAGGAGCAATGAGTTTCTCAGAAGGAGTAGCTGCTATTTATGATGGTGTGAATTGGAGGTATATTAATCAACAAAAAGAAAATATTTTTGATAGAACATTCGAATCAGCGCAGAGTTTTTCTGAGGGACTAGCTGGTGTGAGGCAAGACGGTAAATGGGGGTTTATCAATAAGTCTGGTGAAGATGTTATTAAGGCACAATATGACAATGTAGAAGCATTTAAGCACGGATTAGCAAAAGTATTAAAAAATGGTAAGTGGATGTATATTGACACAGATAATAAGTGTATTTGGGAGCAGAAGTTACTAGAAAAAGATACATATAAGCAAGCAGAAGAAATATATACTAGTTCGTTATTGAAATTTCAAATTATTATCCCAAATAGTTGGGAAGGCTTGTATAAAGTCAAAGAAAATAATGAAGGGGTAGAGTTTTTATATTCAATTGATAAAAAAACATACAACTTATTTTTAATAAGCACATTAAACATGGATGAATGGAAAACGACAGAACAATATATGTATACATATTTGGGGGAACGAGGAGATACAGTTTATGTATCTCAGTGCTTTGAAGGTGAATATAGCAATGAGACAGAAAAGGGTAAACGTATAGGAGAAAAGATTGATGAGCTAAGACAAGCATTTTCTATAGAAAAGAACTTTAGAATAATAGATTAACTTCAAGTGGAAATAAGAAATATTACCATTGTATGAAGATGTATGAGCTTATTATCTTATGCTATATCTATAAATTATAAACAAAAACACTTATATGATATAAAATTGATTAAAAAATAATCAGATAGCAAAGGGAGATTAAAAATGAAAAAAAGAATATTAAAAAGTCTAGCTGTAATAATGTTAATGATGATGTGCATGCCACAAGTATTTGCACTATCAGAGATACGTGTAAGAGTTAATGGAACACAAGTATATTTTCCAGATGGAAAGCCTTATGTGGATAGTAATAGTAGAGTATTAGTGCCAGTTAGGTTTGTAAGTGAACAGTTAGGAGCTAAGGTAGAATGGGACTCAGCAGCAAAAAGGGTAACGATTCTAGATGGAGATAAAGTAGTCATATTACACATTAATTCAAAGCAAATTATGGTGGATGGACAAGTTAAAGAATTAGATACAGCAGCTATTGTAAAAGGAACAAGAACTTATGTACCAATAAGGTTTGTAAGCGAAGCATTAGGAGCAACGGTTAAATGGGATAATAAGGTAAGAATCGTGTACATAGATAATGGAAAGGCACCACTTCCTGAGGTGAAAGTGTTTGAGGCAGGACCATTTACAGTACCTATTACTGCAGATTCTAGAGTGACTAAAACACAATCTGCGTCAAAAATAACAACAGAGAGTTTAATGCAAGTGTATACCGATACATCAGATGGAATTATTATATTAGTAACACAAGGGATGAAAGTGGATTATAGCATTCAGTGTGATGCGGCAGAGGAGCTATTACAGCAAGTATTAAGTCCAAGTGAAGCAAAGAGAATAATAGATTTTGCTAGAACTAAAAAAAGTATTAGAGATAAAATTGGAGAAAAAACTTTTGATACAGAAAATTATATTTTTGAGGTAAGTGGTGATAGTAGATCAGTAAATATTCGAGTGTATAAGAAATAAATTATTAAAGAGGAAATGATTATGAAAAAATGGTTAAAGTATCTAATAGTAAGTAGTTTAGTACTTCAAAATCTTCATACCTCAATAATGGCATCCACCTTAACTGATGAACAAGAGACAGTAAGGCAAAAGTTTAATCAAGATATGGCACAAATATATGGATTAGGGGATGAAGAGTATCCTTTGAGAATAGGTGAGTATGGGGACTTACACGTTTATGATAAGGGGTATGGTAGTACAAAAGAAGAGACCTATATGTTGGCTTATGGAAATATGTCTGGAGGGGATGATAGAGGAGAAAAAGAATTTCTTGGAAAAAATAGTGAAGGGGATTTAGTACCTAACCCACAGTATCGATGGAAGGTAGGGTGGGATGGAAAGGTAATTTCTAAATGGGGAGATCATAAACCTTGGATGAAGTCATATTGTGATCAATCAGTTTTTGATATGGCTAGTTTTGATATACCAGGAATTGGAGATAATGTTACGTTGGAAGAAGCCATTCAAGTAGGCGTAGATATAGCTTATGGAGGTAAAAAATATAAAGATGTAAAACAACCAGATGCTCCTAACTATAGTGATAGGAATTATCCTTTGCATAATGTAGGAGATAAACCTAATGGCGGTTGGATTGAATATGTACATATTATTACCCCACCTACACAAGATACTTGGGGACAAGGACGTTTATATAAGGGAGGTAGGTATTATATGGGTGTCCCTATAGCTCCATTTAGTTTAATAGGACCTAATTTAACAGTAACTTTAGAATGTGCACAGGCAGAAGGCGCAGGTGTAAGAAATGATGATGTAGTAAAAGCATCAGCTATAGTTAAATCTACATTTGATGAAAATGTCGATACTACCTATAAATGGACCGTTAAGGGAAATACAACAGGTACTATGTATCAACAGAAAGAAGAAAGTGCATGCAAGTTTACAGGGTATGGGGAAGGTGCGAGTCAAGGAAGTGCTACTATACCATCTGAAGGTTCGGAATTTGATGCGGTATTTGACCTAGAGTTTATCATGCCCAAAGAACCAGTCACTATTATTTTTGAGATTAATCCAAGTAAGAACCCTGAAGAAAGTATTTATACAGATAATAAAGATAGTGAGAGCATATCTTGGATTCGCTATGATATTGCAAAAGCTAACTATACCCTCTATTATGATGAGCTTACTAAAGAATTAGAACATGAGTTAGCGGGTGGAGGGATTCCTGGAAGCGTACAATCACCTAATAAAAGCCTTTGGAGATGGGAGGGTAATTTAACAGGAGCATTAAATGTGGATATAGAAGATAACGACGGTGCATTATCAGATGCAAAAGTAAAGGATGATACGAACCCTCCGGTGGATGAAGCAGCAGAGTCTGTTACGAGAAGTCCGATTATACAAGGTGTTATTAAGAGGGAGGAGTATGGAGATTTCTATCTACCTAATCTTTCTAATCCTATACGTGAGATGATAGTTTTCTATGAGGGTGATGTTAAGAGGGACTATGATTATCATACTTCTCATAGTGTCTATTGTTGTGAAAATGAGGATGGTTCTAGCCATTATTATGATTGTAGTGGTTGTAGTACCTATTATGGTTCAGGAACTCAAAATGGTATATTCCAGCCGGGGGAAGATCGTATTAGTATAACAACGCAAGTATATAATGGCAGAAAACCTATGCCCAGCGTAGAAGCACGTCATTTTAAAAAGGAAATAGATGATAATACACACGATTCTTTAAACAAGACTATTTGGTGGGAAAGTGATGAATATGAGATGTTTGTGCAAAGATGGATGAAGAATGTATTTGCTACAGGAGATATGACCTATGAAGCAATACAGGGACAGCATGAACGTATCTTTACTCAGCAAAATAAAGCAATGATTGAGTGGGGTATTAATCAGAGTATGAGTAGTATTTATGAGGAGGACTTAAATAGTGCTAAGAGAAAGAGTACTAATAAATTAGATTATCCTCACGTACCTTTTGCAACAGATAGAGATCTACAACGCCAATACAAGTATCCTTTTAAATCTGGCTACTACTTTAATCCAGCAGGAGAGTATACACTTACCATACGTACAGAAATCTATAAAGATGAAGCTAAGGAAACCCAGGAACACAAAGATCTTGTAGATGAAGTGTTACAAAGTTTTAATTATGGATCTAACATGACCTATGTAGATAAGGGCTCTAACTATCAGTTGAAGTTACAAATAGATGATCCCACAGCAGCAACAGCAGCAGAAGGCCTATTAGGTATACAAAGAGATTATAATTATGTAACAGAATATGAAGTACCATATAGCCCAGATGCAGCAGGTTTTACGCATACTTATTTTAAAGAAATTTTAGAAGGCTATGAGGAATCCAATACACAAAATAGTAAAGATGAGTATAAGTATAGAGAGTACATACAAGAGGGTCAATATATTTGTAAGGTAGTAGAAGAAACTTTAGTAACCATAACGGTGAATCCAGATAATCAAAAGTGTTATACCTTTGGTGGTATGAAAAATGGCAAGTATTATATGACAGCATGGTTAAATGATGTAGATGTATCAAGTATTACGAATGTACCAGGAATGACACTCAAAGGTGTTAATACAGAAAAGCAACTGGATGAGATAGCACTTCAGGTTCATGGATCCATGTATGATGATTTAAATAATTAACTAAATATAGCTACTAAACAAAAAAGATGAAGGGACTATAGACAGGATGATTTGCTTGTAGTCCCTTATATTTTTAATAAGAAAAATATAAAAGACTCAATAATAAAACATAATATGGAGTATAAAGATAAAGGGATTTTAAAGGAATATGGATCAAGGGAGAAAAAGCATGAAGGCAAAAAGTAAAAGAATTATTATAGGGGCAATCATTGTAGGTTTAATCATTGTTGTAATCGTGCAACAGCAGAAGGCTAAAAACGAACAAAGAAAACAAGTAATGATAGAAAAAATGAGTAGTTATTTGAAAGATAAGTATAATGAAGAATTTGAATATGTAAGTAGTTATTCCTTTATAGGAGCAGGAGAATTACAAAAAACCTTTAGGGCAAAATTTCAGCCCATAGGTGAGCCGGACTTGAAGTTTAATTGTACAGATAATGGAAGTTTAGGGTTATCGGATGGCTTTTTAATTGTACTAGGGCGAAAGGTTATGCAACCCTATGGTGAGCAATTATGCAAGGAAGTATTTAAAAATGGAGAAAAATATTTAGTGTATGCGGAGGTTATACCTGATACAACGATTAGTTATAAAAAAAGGGCTACACTTCAAACTTTTATTGATAATCAGGATAAGAATAAAGTTTATTTTGACATAGTTGTAAGTCTTTACGGAGAATATGAAAAGGAAGAAATAAGAAAAAAAGTTTATGAAATAGGACAACTTATGAGGAAAGTGGGTATAAAAAAAAGACTAGAAGTTGTAGTTAAAGTATATGATGCTAATGCAGAATTTTTAAAGGATCAAGAGAGAAATTACGATAGAGAAGGTTTGATGTTTAAATGCATTTTAGACAGCGAATATAATGAAGATTTTTCGTTTGAGAATATAACGTTTGAAAATAGATTTATACTCAATGATTATAGTAAAGATAAAGGAGATGAGAAATAATGAAAGAGGCAATGGGAATTACAGAAATAAATGCAGAGGAATTTATGCCACAAATAGCCATTAGTCAGTTGGCATATAATCAAGTCGAGATAGAAAGTTTATTGAAAGATGGTAAATTCACTCAAGAAAACATAAATAAGTACATAACAAGCAGAGAAGAGTCTGATGATGAAGACATAAAACAGAAAGCAGCTATAGAACGTCAACTCTTTGATAAAGGAGCATTTGCTACTATTGAGGGTTATACCTATGTTACACAGGAGAGTAGTGAAAGTGGATTTGGAGCAATAGCTGTAAAATCTCCAGGGGGAAAAGTAATCATTGGTTATAGAGGGACGGACTTCCCGAATGGAGAAGAACTTCAAGAACTTATAAAAGAGTATACAAAATCAGGTGTATCTGAAAGGCAAACAGAGATAGGTGGTAAAGTAGGAGATGCTATAGCAGATGCACAGATTATATTAGGAGAACAAGAGATCACACAAATAAATGAAGCGATAGCGTTTGCAGAAAAGGTTTCAAAACAAACACATGTAAATATTCAGGAAATAACTACAACGGGACATTCTTTAGGAGGCGGTCTAGCGCAGAGTGTAGCTATCCAGTATGACCTAGAGGGATATACATTTAACGGGGTTGGTACGGTGCAAAACATGCTAGATGTAATTAAGAAGAATGGTAAGTCACTAGAAGATTATAATATAACCCATTTAGTTAATAATCGGGACATAGTAGGTCAAGCAGGAGAAAAAGCAGGTAAAGTCATTACTGTCATAGGAAGTAAAATGCAATCTGGGGCTTATGGTATAGAGATGACTAAAGAAGAATATGAAATCATAAACATTACAATGCCAGAAGCAATAAGTTTATTGAAAAAAATGAAATGGGATGAAAGTAAGGGGAAATATGTAATAGAGTGTGAGATAGGACTTGATTTTGAAACCCATAATTTGTATGACTTAATAGGTGATGATAAGAAGATTCAAGTAGATTCTTCAAATAAATCATATATTAGTAAATTTAAAAAGATTGCTAGTCAATATGTTCAAATTTCTAAGCTAGGTGAGATTGCCAGCCGACAGATAAAAGACTCTAAGCTGAGTTCTATGGTGGAATATTTTGAGAAGTTTGGGGCGCCGTTAAATCTAATGCCACCATATGATGTAAAGACACAAGCAACAGTAGGGGGCATCCTATGGTTACTACCAGGTGTAGCAAATGCATTTATAAGTAGTAATCAAGAACAAGAAATGCTTACTGCTATGAGACAAGAATTAGAGCAAATAAGGTTAGGTGCAGAACAGATACAGCAGGTTAGGGCCGCTATAAATAAGAGGAATCAGATAAAAATCACTAAAGGTTTTACACTTTATGCACCTAATGTAAGTGTTTCAGACTTTACAGATGAAGAGATTAATATAGATGTTTCATTAAGAGAGGTACAGGTCTTAAGAAGAAAAATAAGTAAAATGGGAGAAAAGTTGTTGAAAGGTTATACAAAAGAATTAAGTAATTGTACTTTAATTCATGAAGGTTTTAAGAGAACATATGCAGATTATCCTAGTGTGACATCTGCGTGTAATTTGGCAGAACGAGAGATAGATAGAGTAAATAAAAAACTTAAAAATATAGGTGAGATTGTACAAGCAAAGGCAGATGGTGTAGAAAAAGCATTAAAGCAATATTATGCAGATGAAATGGAATGTATAAGAATCTTACAAAGTAGCAGATGGGATTAGGGGGGTGAAAAATGTCAAGAGCGACTTCAAGTAAAGAGAAGGCAATGAAGATAAGAGAAAATATGCTTGATGAGTTTTGGAATCTTGTAAGAGAAGTGGTTAGTTGCGAGTACTGGAAAGGAGATAGCATAGAAGTACTGAAGGATGAATTTGTACGTATGAATAAAACCATTATAAGTATAGCAAAAGACATAGAAGAGGTTGCAAAGACGTATAGCACATTAGATTCAGCTGTAGAAGCGGCAGCAAAGGACCAGCAAAGAAAAAGGGCTGAAATGCTAAGAACTAAGAGAGGATATAATGGCAGAATTATGTAGGGGTAAGATAGAGAGAAATGTGAAAGGCGCTATAGCATAACAAGAGAATAACTATTGAGGAGGGGAGATTAATGTCAGCATCATCTTTAGCAAGTAAAGTTCAGCAAACTTTAAGTACCTTGCAAAGTAGCACTAGGCAGATGAAAGCAGATGTGGAAGCCGTCAAAAAGAACTGGAGTGGAAGCAGTTATGATAATTTTAGAGCTTCATATTGTGAACTAGAAAAGAAATTTTCAACATTAAACAGTAGCTGGAGAAATGTAGCAAGTCGATTAAATAGTTTATCAGGAGCAGTAGAAGCAGCAGAGAGAGAGAAAAGAGCTAAGTTAGCAGCAGCTAAAAGTAAAAATAAGTAAGGGGGGATTTTTATGCCAGATGAATTAAGGGTTGAGACTGATGAACTAAGTGAGCTATCAAGGAATATAGATAGATGCTATAGAAATGTATGTTCGAGCTATAAGAGAGATATCAATAGTATTAAGAGAGAGATGGAAAATATTATATCTAGATATAGTGACTATGGAAGTGTAGTAAGTTCTGCTAGGGGAATATTATCTAGTTTAAAGGAAATAGAGTATAAAACAGAGAGTATAGAGGAGCATAGCCAGAGACTTGTGACTAATACTAAGCAGGCTGCAACTTTGTATAAAGAAAGCGAGTATATGTCTAAAGGTGTCCTTGATAAAGGAAGATTAAGTGTTGGTAAGACTATTAAATTTCCAGGAAGTATTGGTAGTAGTAATATTTCATTTAAAGCGAGTAATGAATTAGGCGAGAAGAGTCAAGAATGGGAAGAAGAATTTCTACTAATTGGAGGTAATCAAGCAGAAAAGTTTGCAAGAAGTGAATCGGACATAGCTTATTTAGAAGGTGGTATTTTATACGAAAGTATAGATGGAAAAATATATAAAAATGGAGAGTTAGTAGCGGAAAAAGATTATAAATATATTCCGCATGAAGTAGGTGGTTTACGTGCCACAGATGGAAATGGTACTTTTGCAAGAGCTTATGTAGAAAACAAAACAGTTTATGAGCAAATAGGAAAGCAAATATATAAGAATGGTGTACTAATACCAGAAGAGAACTATAAATATGTACCAAAAGAGATTGGGGGAATAAGGGACACGATCGGAAAAGGAAGTTATGTTATAGTATCTCAAACATATGTAGAAGGAGATACCATATATCAGCGCATAGGAGGAATTATTTATAAAAATGGTAAGAAGATAGCTGCAGATGATTATAAATATATCCCTCAAGAAATAGGGGGAATAAGAGAAGTAGAAGGAAATGGAGATTTTGCACAAGGATATAAAGAGGGAGAACATACCTATATTAGGATTGGAGATATTATTTATAAAAATGGTAAGGAAGTGTCTAAAAATGATTATAAGTATGTACCACAAGAAATAGGAGGACTTAGGAAGAGTGTTGGTAATGGTAGATACATAACAAATGGGTTAGCAGAGATGATAAAGAACAATAGTAAAAACATAGAGAGTGGGACCGAAAATACACAAGAGGATACAAGCTTATCATATTGGGAAATACCACAACAAGTAAGGAATAGATTACCTTCACAATGTGCTTTTATAGATAGGATTATGCCATATGTTGAAAAGGTACATAAAGAGACGGGAATACCATGGCAATTTCTAATTGCGCAATGGAGTATAGTCAATAGTTTGGACACGATTTGTAACGAAAAATTTGTTGAGATCAACAATTATGCGTGCTGATCCCAGTATTCTGCTTCTAACTCATTTGGCGTTTTATATCCAATCGCACCGTGGGGAAGACGATTGTTATATAGATTTTCAATGTACTCGAAAATATCTAGTCGAAGTTCCTCTAGGGTATGATAGCTTCTGCGATTGGTGCGATTCTTTTTGAGATATTTGAAAAAACTTTCACAACAAGCATTATCGAAAGGGTATCCTTTTTTAGAAAATGACTGCACAACATTATAGGAATCTAAGAGATTTCTAAATGCAAAAGCAGTATACTCAGCTCCCTGGTCAGAGTGAAATATGAGTCCATACTGAACATGACGGCTTTTATAAGCCTTATTAAAAGCTGACATTGTTAAGGTGACATCGTGGTTGCTAGCTATGTGCCAACTAATGATTTTTCTAGAAAACAAGTCCATGACAATGCAAAGATAATACCATTTACCATTAACTTTTATGTAAGTGAAATCACTAGCCCAGACAAGATTTGGAGCCTTTTGGTTAAATTCCTGATGGAGGTGATTATCGCATTCTCCCTGATCGTGATGTTTTACTCTACAAGGTTTATCTGTAGACATTTTAGGAAGAGACATTGATTGCATCAGTCTGTACACTCGTCCCACGCTGATGTTTATACCATAATCACGACTGAGGATATATGTGATTTTATAAGCACCAAGACATTTATCATAGTCAGAATAAATCTGAAGAATGACACGTTTGATATTTAGGTTTTCCCTTACTCTTGGAGCAGATTCAGAGTTGAAGTGCTTATAGTAAGTGCTGCGATTTACGTTTAGTACACGACAAAGGGTTTTGATATCATGCCGAAAGCGTAGTTTATAAACAGCATCTAGTCGCTCAGAGAGTGTGGCGTGAATATGGCAATCGCTTTTTTTAATATGAGGTTTTCCTCCTCAAGTTGAGCCATTCTTTTTTGCATTTCTTTAATTTGTTTAGCAGTTAGGACTTTGCCATCATCGGTCTCAACAGTAGAATATTGTTTAATCCATTTAGCGAGCGAAGTCTGTGAAATATCATATTCTTGGCAGAGAGAAGTCTGAGTTTTGCCATTATGATAAAGTGCAACGATTGATTTTTTAAAATCTTCATCATAACGAGTTTGTTTAGTTGCCATGTGGGCACCTCCTTTTGTGTCTACTTTAATATAATCACTAATATCAAATCGTGTCTACTTATTTAATATAGATCCAAGAAGATGTAGCTATAACTTATTTGTATTATATGGATGGTGAAATTTGGAGCGATTATAAAGGATTACTCTTCAGATTAGAAAAGATAGATTAAACGGTTTAGAAGTATCAAATATTACTAAGCTATTATACATAATAAGGAGGATGAAAATGTTTATTTTACGTTCCTTAAAATGTTTGTTAGTTTGTATGATAGGAGTAATATTATTATAGATAGCTTCCAGTAGGGAGATGATAGGTATAAAAGGGCATACATAACGTAAATGTGTATGTCCTTTTTTATTCAGTAGATATAGATAATTTTTATAGGAATATATTGGAGATAGATGATAGAGAAAAAGGAGCAGTTTCTTAGAAAAAATATAATAGCGGGCACTTGTTGAAAAAATCTGATGATTGAATTAAAATAATAATATAAAAAATTTTTAAAATTAAGACATTGTTGAAATGTAAGTTAGGAGGGATAAAATGAGTAACATAAAGTCAACTATTGATAGTATATGCTATGAGATAACTAATCAAGCTCAAACTATAAATAGCAAAGTAAATAGTGTTAATTCAGTATGGGATGGAAATTCAAATGATGCATTTAATGAAGCTCATAAAGAAAACGTACAGTATGCTAGAGAAGCTAATCGAAAATTAGAAAGTATAAAAAGCCTCGCTCAAAGTTTGGATAGCAGCATAGCTGCAGCGGATAGAGACCGTGCAGAAAAAAGAGCAAGAGAAGCAACTGAGAGAGCAAGAGAGGCAGCTACAAGAGCAAGAAGAAAATAAATATTTTTATAATGAGGAGGATAGATGATGAAACAACAAATGATTTATGAAGAGAGCGAAGAATTTCCTATTCAAACGTTATCTATTATTGGGGAATTTAATGAATGGCAAAAGGAAGGGGTACCTTTTGAAAAAAATGAACAAGGTATCTGGGAGACAGAGGTAGACTTCCCATTAGGAAAAAGTTTATATAAGTTGATTGTTAACAATGAAATGACACTGAATGATCCTTTGGCAAATCTCTATGCACCAGATAAGCAAGGAGAACTTATGTCTGTCATGTTAATAGATGAGGAAAGAAAATCTAGGCTCTACAATAATGAACAATATCACTTAGAATTAAGCTCTTATAGCATAAATAATTATATTAGCCAGAGATTAGAGGTTATTAATAGAAGCTATTTTTTAGATTCTGATAGAAAGATTGTCATAGGTATAGGATTTAAAGCAATTACAGGAATACATACAGTAACAGTAGCATGGTATAGCCCAAATGGTGTGTTACAACGTTTTGCTGAAAATAATTTGATGCAGCCAGAAGATCAAGAAGAAGCAAAACTATGGTTTTGGCTACCTTTAGAGCCTGATTTGCCATTAGGACAATGGCAGCTTCGAGTGTTTATTGATGGGCAATTTATTTTAAAGGATACAGTAGGCGTTAGTGATAAGCGAATAGTTCCAACTAGAGAAATAGAACTATTACCTATTGGAAGTGTCGTATTACTAAAAGATACTAGTAAAAGAGTCATGATATATGGTAGAGGACAAAAAGGAATAGATAGCGATAAGGTGTGGGATTATGTAGGTTGTTTATATCCAGAGGGGAATATTGGACCTGATCATACTTTTTTATTTGACCATGAACAAATTGAAAGAATTGATCATAAAGGGCTTCAAGATGAAGAAGAAGCTACCTTTTTAACAGCGTTAACCTCTGCATTAAAAGAATAGGAGAATAAAATGGGCAGAGAAATCGAGGTACAAACCGATGCACTGATTAGTTTGTCTAGAGATTACAGGCGTTATGGGCAGAATATTTATAGTAAATATAGGAGTGGATCTAGTCGCATAGAAAGTGAATTATCCAGTATTTTGAGAAAGTACCCAGAATATAGCAGCGTTACAAGTAAGGTTTATAGTATACAAAGTAAATTACGTGAGACAGAGCAGTACATAAAAAGGCTAGAAGAAAAAAGTAATAAGATTAGTATGGGTCTAACAGAGGCGGCAAAAGCTTATACTTCCTCAGAGCAAGATGCTAAACAGCTTCTCAATAACAACAAATTACGTGTAGATGGTTTAGGGGGAAGATCGGTAACCACAAATGTGAGTATCAGCACAAAAGTTGTAAGTAAAAAAGAAGAAAGTATAGGAGACAAAATAGGTAATCTATGGGATAATGCAGTAGATAAAATCAAGGATGTAGTAGATGATGCTACAGACTTTGTCACTAATTTCGACCTCTCAGCTACCATATCAGGCATAAGTAAAAAGTTTCAAGATACAGTGTCTAACATTAAAGAAAAAGTTTCAGATGTAGTGACGCACATTCAAACCAAGGTAAGTGATTTTGCTGATAAAGTAAAAGGAAATGTCATAAGCTTTGCTAGCGGTGTAAAAGATAAGTGGGATGATTTTACTAGTGGTGTAGGGAACTTCTTTAAAAAAGCAAAGGATACATTAGCTGATTTTGGAGAAAAGCTACTAGGTGGTATGAAAAATATAGTAGATCGATTTAGCCAAGTAGTGGGAGACACCATTGAATTTATCATTGAACGTAAGGATGATATCATAAATGGTTTAAAAAAGGTAGGCGTTTTCTTACTAGATGGTACGCAGTTTGTGTTAGATATCCTAGGGCTTATACCAGGAGTAGGGGAGCTAGCAGATGCTGTTAATGGGCTCATTTACCTAGCAAGAGGTGACCTTTTAAACGCAGGATTATCTTTTGCAGCATGTATTCCTTTTGCAGGTTGGGCAGCAACAGGAGGAAAAATAGTAGGAAAGATAGCTAAAGTAATTGATAAAATTGGAGATGTTAGTAAAATAGTAGATAAGGTGAAAGATGTAGGAAAGGTTCTTCTTAAATACGGAGATGATGCCCTTAAGTTTGTTATGAAAAAGGGAGATAATGTTATTAACTTCCTTACCAAGAAAGGTAATGAGCTATGGAACTTTATTAGTAATAGCAAGATTTATAATAAAGTAGATGAGATTATCAGTGTTATTTCCAAAAAGGGAGAAGACATTCAAAACTTCTTAGTAAAACAAGGAGAAAAGATAAGCCTAGGTATGAAAGAATGGTGGGAAAAACAATTGAGGATGGGTATCCTTCCACCAGAAATTGCATCATGGATTAACCGGGGTATGGGAGAACTAGGCGAAGAAGTTGCAGAAGAAATAGGAGAAGAAATTGTAGAAGAGGTTATAGAAAAGGAAGTAAAAGAAGAGATAGTAGAAGAATTAGCAGAAAGAGCCTTTAAAGACATAGACTTTAAGGATATAGAAAAGGTAGTAGAGGAAGGGGACATCTTAAAGGTAAAACTTAAAGATGGTACTGAAATCAGCTACAAAAAAGCAGATTTATCAGCAGATGAATTGAAGAAGTTAGAAGATAGTAAGCTTATTGTGGGGGAAGGTAAGGCTGGGGTAGTAGAATATGGGGAACAGTATGATAAGATAGGAAACAAGAAGGTATTAAAATCAAATGTTGAATATATAGATTCTAATGGTTATAAGTATGTAACCGATGACAAGGGACGTATTTCAAATGTACAAGGTAATTTACAATTAGGAGAAGGAGTGAGAAATGAATATGCACAGAGGACAGTTGGTGGAGTAGACAGATTACCTACAGATGATGGTGGGCATTTAATAGGGAGTCAATTTAATGGATCAGGTCAGATTGATAATTTAGTACCACAAAATAGTAGCATTAATAGAGCAGGAGGAGAATGGTATAAAATGGAGAAGCGCTGGGCTGATGCACTAAAAGAAGGAAGCAGCGTGAATGTAAATATTACACCAATATATGAAGGTGGTTCAGTTAGACCGAGTGTATTTAAAGTGGATTATTGGATTGATGGGGAAAAAATCTCAAAAAAAATTATAAACCCATAGAAAGGATGAAAAGATTATGGAGCAACAGTTAGCAACGTTATATAATAAATTAGCAGATAAAATTATTTCAATGATACCTGTTAAATGGAATAAGATATACTATCTAGGAGAGGTGGAAAAGGGGAAGTTAAGTTGGTCATCAGTTTTCTATTTTGAGGAAATAAACAGCAAGGAGATAGTTAAATCGCATGGTATACCTGAAAAATATAATGTATCGGAAAAAATATATGATGAATTACTTGATGAACTAGATGTGATATTAATTGAAATATATGATTGTTTTATAAAAAATAATCAAGAGCCATGGGAACAATTAAGCTTTGAGTTAGATATGGCAGGGAAATTTAAGATTGATTATTTATATAATAAGATAAGTAATACAGAAGATGATCAGCTACAAAGAGAAATTATCTGGGCATACGAGACTTTTGATTTTAAGCCAAAAGAAGGAAGTTACACAAGAAAAATTTTAGAAAAATATATTGCAAATAAGAAATAGGCAATCAAAACAATAAGATTATGCTCCTAATACGCCAATTAAGTTTACTCCGAGGACACTCAAAAAGTAGATAGTACCGTCAATAATATAGAGGAGATTATCAAACCTTTCAACCAAAGAAGAAGGAATCGTAAATTTAGGTATAAATACATCATAACAAAACAACTAATAGTACAAATAGGCATAGGTGTAAAGCTTATGCCCATTTTGTTTGCTATAAGTATTTGTAAGAAAAATAAATGTGCAAAGAATAAATAAAGGAAGTATCATAAGCTTTGCTAGCAGTGTGAAAGATAAGTGGGATGATTTTACTAGCGGTGTAGTGAAATTCTTTAAGAAAGAAAAGGATACATTAGCTTAGAAAATGGAAAAAGATTAGATTCATATAATCCGTTTACAAAAGAAATTGTATCAAGGAAGGCTACAGATTTAAGCGAGATTGATATAGCTACCTATGAAAAATATCTAAAAGAATTAGGTAATAAATATGAGCCTGGTACAAGAATAAGATCGAATAAATATCCACAGATAGACGGACAATTATTAGAAGGTAAATTTGTACTTGAAATTCCTGAATCAAATAGAGGATTTAGTCAAATTGATGAATATATAAAGCTAGCTAAGGAAAAATATAATGTTGAAATAAGATTTAGGAGTGAATAAAGATGTTAAGTCAAAATATGATTAATTTTATTGAGAAAGAGGGACTTGTAGATAGGTATAAAGAAATTTCTGAAAAATATAGAGCTAAAGGTCAAATTCCTATGGAAAAAATAGAGATAGATAAAGTTAAAGAGATTATACAAGAACTAGGATATAGTGCAAAATATTATAAAAGAGAAAATTTCTTTAAAGTTATATTAAAGCAAAACGACAGGATACAGATAGGTTATAATATAGGACTAAAGTATGGACTTGTTGAATTAATTATATTTATTTTTGTAGATGGCCAGTGTATAGAAGGAGCTCCAATTAGTTTTATTATACAACAATACACACAGGAAGAAGAGTTAATAAAAGATCCAAGATTTTGCAGTTATGAAGAGTTAAAAGAAATATTAAAAAGTATGTTTGAATTACTAATGAAATACAAGGAGGAAGAATAAGTGGGAGTAAGTCTAACCTATATAGTAAAAAGAGATATCCAATTATCTAATGAAGAAAAACAATCTATTAATCAAGTTATAGAAAGTTATAGAATTAAAGATTTAGATGAGATGGACTGGAAAGGTGAAAATATAGATATACCCCAATATAATACATATAAATCACCTATTATATTGGAGGGTAGTATAGAAATAGGTCATTATGAAGATGATTATGAACGTGAAATAGAAGAAGTAGTTAGATGGTGTTACTGCTTAACAGAGATATATAGAAAAATAGTAGATGGGGATTGGAATGTTAGATTAGGTGATGAAGAACTATTATTTGATACAGAAACAGGGTTTCATTTAAAGAGACTGCCTAAATCTCTTCATGAAGACTTGAAGCCGATAATATAGGAAATATTTTAGAAAAAGGGAAAGTCTATTGTGCTGCTATAGAAATACATATTTACTATATAGACATATAAATCCTATTATTGAGACTAGTTATAAAGGAATATCTAAAAACAATTCATATTCTCTAGTGGAAAGGAGCGTTAGGTGAAAATAGATTAAGGAAGCACTATAACAATATGGTTGGTAAATTAGATGAGCTGATTCCTAATGAATGGCGCGAAGTAGTGATGTATGTAGAAGAATTAGGAACAGTAAGAGTAGTTCAGCCTTAATAGGCGTAAGTTCAGTGCTTATGCCTATTTTGTTTTATTTCGAATAGATATTTAATAGAGAAAAACTTTAAAGAAATAGACTTCAAGGATATAGAAAAAGTAGTGGAGGAAGGGGATATATTAAAAGTAAAACTTAAAGATGAAACAGAACTCAGCTACAAAAAAGCAGATTTATCAGTAGATGAAATAAAAGAGCTAGAAGGCCTGAGTGAATACATTGGTAAGTTGACAAAAGTTAATTACGGTGATCAGTATATAAAAGGTAAGAATGGAAGAAAAGAATTAAAAGCCAATATAGAGCATACAACACCAGGAGGGCATACGTACAAGACGGATAGTTTAGGAAGAATAGATAGTGCAGAAGGAACATTAACAAAGAATACAAGTAAGCGAAATGTTTATAATCAAAAAGTTGAGGAAAGAGAAGATCGATTAACTACGGATGATGGAGGGCATTTAATAGCAAATATATTTGAGGGTTCAGGTGATTTGGATAATTTAGTTCCGATGGATGTTACTTTAAATCGTGGGGATTGGAAGTACATGGAAAATACTTGGGCAAGGGCCTTAAGTGAGAATCCGCCACTAGAAGTACAAGTTAAGATAGAGACTATTTATAGTGGGTCATCTAAGCGTCCAATCTCTTTTGAAGTACAGTATAAAATTGGTGATGGAAAATGGAGATTACATGAATTTGAAAATTGAGGAGAGAAATTATGATAGCAGAGAGTCAGTTAGCACCTTATTACAGTAAGATAGCGAATAGGTTAGATGAAATTGTTCCCTCTGAATGGAGCGAAATAGTAATGTATGCTGAGGAATTAAGAGATGTTAGAGGGGTGAGTTTTTACTATAAAACATCTCAAGAACAAGAATATAAAGCTGGTGGGAAAATACCAGATGATTATGGAGTTAGCACAAAATTTTTTTTAAACTGATCAGGGAGTTGATGGGGATTGTTCAAGAGTTATGGCTAGAATTTGTAAATGCAGGTGAAGAAAAATGGTATGCAGTGATTTTTAAACTAGATTTGGAGTATAAATTTAAAATAAAGTATAGTTATGAAATCGATAGAAATGTTGGATATTTTGAGAGAGAAATCTATTGGGCATATGAGCAGCTAAATATTGTACCAGAAGATAGTTTCGAAAAAAAGATATTAGATGAATACTTACAACAAAAAGAAATAAAATAGTATAAATAGGCGTAAGCGCAGAGCTTACGCCTATTTTAGTGACTCCCATAAGGTTTGTAGATAGAATAATACTTCATACCTATAGCACTGTCCTACAGAATGCTTAGGGGATGCTAGGCTTAAAAGGTTTATTCAGTTAACTACATACCAAAGTAGGACTCATAAAAGTAGCTGAGTTTTATTAGAGAAAAAAAATAATAGCATCGTACAAATAATATTAATGTTATTGAAAAATTCAGTAAAATAGAATAATATTAAGTTAGAATATTTAAAATAATAAGTCTAAAATTAAGAAGAAGGATTAAAGATTATGGTTGAATGTATAATGATTTAAATAATTAAAGCTAGATATTTTGTAGGGAATTCTCTAGCCAATGATTAGAGAAGATTATCTTAAAAGAATAGGAGGATAAAATGGGGAGGGAAATCGAGGTACAAACCGATGCACTGATGAGTTTGTCTAGAGATTACAGGCGTTATGGGCAGAATATTTATAGTAAATATAGGAGTGGGTCTAGTCGCATAGAAAGCGAACTATCCAGCATTTTAAGTAAGTACTCAGACTATAGTAGTGTCACAAGTAAAGTTTATAGTATACAGAACAAATTACGTGAAACAGAACAGTACATAAAAAGGCTAGAAGAAAAAAGTAATAAGATTAGTACGGGTTTAACTGAAGCAGTAAGAGCTTATACTTCTTCAGAACAAGATGCTAAAGAGCTTCTTAATAAAAATAAATTACGTATAGATGGTCTAGGGGGAAGGCCTGTAATTACACGTGTGAATATTGGTACAAAGGTTGTTAGTCAGCAAGAAGAAAGCATAGGAGATAAAATCGGTAATCTATGGGAGGATGCAGTAGATAAAATTAAGGATGTAGTAGAGGATGCTACAGACTTTGTCACCCATTTCGACCTATCAGCTACCATATCAGGTATAAACAAAAAGTTTCAAGATACGGTGTCAAATATTAAAGAAAATGTGTCAGATGCAGTGACACATATCCGAACCCAAGTAAGTGATTTTGCCGAAAAAGTAAAAGGAAATGTCATAAACTTTGCCAGTGGCGTAAAGGATAAGTGGGATGATTTTACTAGTGGAGTAAGCAACTTCTTTAAAAAAGCGAAAGATACACTAGCTGATTTTGGAGAGAAGTTACTAGATGGGATAAATAACATAGTAGACCGATTTAGCCAAGTAGTAGGAGATACCATTGATTATATTATTGAACATAGGGATGACATTATAAATGGTTTAAAAAAGGCAGGTGTTATTCTACTAGATGGTGCACAATTTGTGTTAGATATCCTAGGATTTATACCAGTAGCAGGAGAAATAGCAGATGCGGCTAATGGATTGATTTACTTGGCGAGAGGTGACTATTTAAATGCGGGTTTATCTTTTGCAGCATGTATTCCTTTTGCAGGTTGGGCAGCAACAGGAGAAAAAATAGTAGGAAAGATAGCTAAATTAACTGATAAAATTGGAGATGTTAGTAAAATAGTAGATAAGGTCAAAGATGTAGGAAAGATTCTTCTTAAATACGGAGACGATACCGTTAGGTTTGTTACGAAAAAAGGAGATAATGTTATTGACTTTCTTACCAAGAAAGGTGATGAGCTATGGAACCTTATTAGTAATAGTAAGCTTTATAATAAGGTACATGAGATTATCAAACTTATTTCTAAGAAAGCAGAAGAATTAACGTATTACCTAAAGAATACTGTGATGAGGTAGTGCTTAGCGCAAATGATGATATATCAATTATTGAAAAGGAACTTGGTTTTCCGAACGGGTATTTTAGTGATGGCAGTGGATTGGTAAGAATTGATGTTGATGATGTTATTGGGCTTAATTTAAGACTTCCAAGTGGGAATGAAACTGGTGATAATTCATTATGGATTCCAAGTGGGTATATACCTGGCAATGTGCCTGAGGCGATTTCTGACATAATACCATTGGAGCAAACAGTAATAAGTAAAATTAAGGTAGATTAGGAGAGAGAGAAAATATGAATTATTATGAGTTAATAACTAAAGCGATTGAAAATGATGAAATTCAAAATCTGTTAAGTAGATAAAAATAAGTACAAGTTATCTCAAAAGTAATTTTTGAAGATGGTATGAAAAAAGTATAACTTTAATATTATTTAAGAATAAATAAACGGATTAATGAATTTCGTATTCACTACATTAAAAAAAGACCTATAGTTATCTCGAATCATGGACTGTTATAAAAGTGGCATGCTAGATATTAGATGGTATAAGGGGAATGAATATGATGTTAGGAGAATGTAATAAGCTTATAAAGCAAGAGCAGTTATTTGATTATAATATATATGATGAGCATGAGTTTAGACCAAATGAAATATGCGTAAGAAAATTAAAGCATGCATATATTGTTTTTGTTATTTCTGAACGATGTGAGCCCATGGAATCGACTTTAGAAGAGTGTATGACTGAGCCGGAAGCTTTAGAAAGTCTCATCTATAGATTAAGGGAGCATAACAGATTATTTCATAAGTAATGTAGTTGCTTATTAAGGTAAGATTTCTCTTATTTCTAACATGTAATTTAATTAGAGTTAAACTTTAGGCCTGCAACTCAGTAAAAGAATATCATGGATATTCAAGATATGTAGAAGGTAGAATTAAGAGAGATGATTATAGGAGGGGTTGTTACATAATCTTTACATACAAAATAGGCGTAAGTTCAGTACTTGCGCCTATTTTGTTTCTCTAAAAATAGGTATCTATATTTAACTATAAGTTTAGATTACAATATCTTACAAAATGGTGCTACAGGAAGAGTATTACTATCAAAAATTTTAGCCTCACAAGAGCTTTCAAGACAATAGTGAATCTTTAGAGGCTTAGGAATAGCTGTACAATCTAATAGGATTTGGTTATCACAAATTTCTGCTAAGATTGGATGATTTTGTCCTAAATAATCTACTACGTTGATATAAATAGGTTCATTAGGCCGAACAAGAGGTAAGCCATCGCCCTCGAAGAGAAGGTGAATATGAGAGTCTATAAGCTTTGCTTCATACAACCTAGGACTTTCCGCGGCTATATTCTCATTGTAGAGATACTTTTGTACTAAGGCTGCTAAACGAACAGCTACAGGTCTTTTATCTTTAGGATGAATATCATCCATTTCACCAATATCCGTAGATACTACCATATAAGTATGAGGGACGGTTCTTGTAACTTGTTCCTGAGCTAAACGTTGTTTACCCCATAAATAAGGATCGTTAGGGGCTGCATGGGTGTTAAAGTTAGGAAGTTGTACATAGAAGAATGGTAAATCAGGATTCTCAAAGACCTCTCTCCAATTTTTAATAAGGATTTTAAAAAGGTTGGTATAAAGATGAGAAATGAGTTCATCGCTTTCTCCTTGGTACCATAGTATTGCCTTAAAATGAAAAGGAACAATACGTTCTAGCATAGAATGATAAAGAACAGAAGGCGTATTGGTATCAAAGGGACCAAAAGGTTCTGTAGGCCAAATGGTAGTTTGTTTACTAATATAGTGACAGATATTAACGAGATACTCACCGAAGGCTTTCATGTAGGCAAGAGGGTCTACTTCCTTGAGTCTTTGTTCGAAGTCTTTATAGTAAGCAAGTAGCTCATCGTCTTCCTTAAAATAGTCCTCTCTAATCCAAGTGCAAATAGGGCGTCCACCAAAAGAACAATTTACTATACCAATAGGAATCTTGTAAGCGTTATATAAGTGACTCGCAAAATGGTAGCCTATAGAAGAAAAGTTATGAATATGTGGCCAAGAGCAAGGCTGCCATTTAAGATCAGAAGTTTTAATTTCCCAGCCTATAGTATCATCAGGACTTATGTAGGCAGTGCTACCTTCATAAGGCTTAACGACCATATCACAAAGGCGTACCACGGGTAAGTTAATAGAATACAAATCTAAATCCCCATTATTTGTTTCTCTAAGTGGCATAGCCATATTAGACTGTCCACTACAGAGGTAGACATCACCTACTAAAATATCAGTTATAATAATAGCTTCATCGCCACAAGTCACCTTCATCTCTAAACTGGGACCTAAACACAAAGGCTCTAAAGTAATACACCATTTATTATGGCTAATCGTTGTAGAATGTACCTGCTGGCTAATGGTGAGAGTAACTCTACTCTTATTAGGCCCACTTCCCCATACCTTAACGGCAGCATCCCTTTGTAAAACCATATGACTATTAAAAATCTCTGCTAACTGAAAAACCTCACTCACGGCTTATCCTCCTTGTGATACGTAGTCTTTAGAAATATATTTTTAATATTAATGTGTATTTTCTTTTACTAAGCCCTATTTTATATCATAATCCCTTCCAATTGTTATTGACAAAAATGCTAAGGATAACTACATAAAATTGTGGATTGTAATCTAAAAAAGTTCAAAAAATGGGGATAAATGTTCACCAATTTATCTGATAGGCATAAGGCAAGCCTTATGTTAGGATAAGTTTGATAGCGAAGGTATAAAAGAAAAGATAGATGACAATGGGAGGGAAAGTTATGATTAATGATGAGAAGGTAAAGAAAATTTTATTTGGTGGCGACTATAATCCAGAGCAATGGCCAGAGGAAATCTTAGAAGAAGATATGAAACTTTTTAAAAAAGCTGGGGTAGATGTTGTAACTCTCAATGTATTTAACTGGGCTATGCTTCAGCCAAGTGAAGAAGAATATGACTTTTCAAGGTTAGATAAGGAAATGGACTACTTAAAAGCAAACAATATGAAAGTTTGTCTAGCTACTTCTACAGCAGCTCACCCAGCTTGGATGGCTAAAAAGTATCCGGAGATTCTTCGCACAGAGTTTAGTGGCATGAGGAGGAAGTTTGGTGGACGCCATAATTCTTGTCCTAATAGTTTAGTTTATAAAAAATATGCAGTACGTTTAGCAACCAAGCTAGCAGAACGTTATAAACACTATGACAATATCGTAGCGTGGCATATTTCAAATGAGTTTGGTGGTAAATGCTATTGTGATACGTGTGAAAAAGCCTTTAGAGTATGGTTGCAAAATAGATATAAGACTTTAGAAGCTTTAAATAAAGCATGGAATACAAGCTTTTGGGGACATACCTTTTATGCTTGGGATGAAATCGTTGTTCCTAATCTTCAAAGTGAGCACTTTGAATGGGAAAGAAGTATGTTCCAGGGTATTTCTCTGGATTATGCACGTTTTAGTTCAGACAGTATGTTAGAGTGCTACAAAGAAGAGTATGAAGCTATCAAACGTATAACACCAGAGATTCAAATAACGACTAATCTTATGGGCTTTTATAAAGAATTAGATTATCATAAATGGGCTAAATATATGGATTTTGTTTCTTGGGATAACTATCCTTCTACTGATGATCCTTATTATAAGATGGGGATGGACCATGATTTAATGAGAGGACTTAAGGATGGCTTGCCTTTTGCTTTAATGGAGCAAACACCTAGTGTAACGAATTGGCAGCCTTATAATAACTTAAAAAGGCCTGGAGTAATGCGCCTTTGGAGTTATCAAGCTGTAGCACATGGTTCTGATACGATTATGTACTTCCAAATGAGAAGGTCTATTGGTGCTTGTGAGAAATATCACGGGGCACTGATTGATCATGTGGGAACAGGAGAAACCAGGGTATTTAAAGAATGTGAAGTTCTAGGAGCAGAGCTTGAAAAGCTAGGAGATGAAATTATTGGCTCTGTGGTGAAGTCTAAGGTAGCTATTTTATTTGACTGGGATAACTGGTGGGCACTAGAATATTCAGCAGGTCCAAGTAAAGAACTTCGTTATATCAAAGAAGTATTTAAATATTATACAGCCTTAGCTAAACAAAATATTAATATAGATATTATCGGTGTAGATGCAGACCTGTCCCCATACCAATTAGTTATAGCTCCAGTACTTTATATGATAAAAGGTGATTATCATAAGAAACTAGAAGAGTTCGTAAGAGCAGGTGGTCAGTTTATAACAACCTTCTTTAGTGGTATTGTAGATGAACATGATTTAGTAACTATAGGTGGTTACCCAGGAAAATTAAGAGAACTTCTAGGTATATGGGTAGAGGAGATTGATGCCTTACCACCAGGGGAAGCAAATAAACTTGTTATGACAGATGGACGTATATATAGTGCTGAGCTACTATGTGACTTGATCCACTTAGAAACGGCGGAAGTAGTAGCAGTCTATGGTGAAGATTTCTATGCAGGAACACCTGCTGTTACAGTCAATCATTTTGGGAAAGGTAAAGCTTGGTATGTTGGCAGTAGCTCTAGCGAAGAATTCTTCATCGATTTCCTTAAAGAATGTCTAGAAGAAGTAGAAATTAAACCTATTATGACTTTATCTGAAGGTTTGGAAATTACAAGACGCTATAAAGCGGAGATAGAATATACCTTCATTCTTAATCATAATAAGGAAGCTAAGGAAATTACATTTGATCAAGAGTATGTAGATTTACTAAGGGATATTACCTACAAAAAAGGAGAAGTTTTAAACTTAAGTGCAAAAGATGTTTTATTATTAAAAGCAAATGATTGATATAAAGAGTAGATGCCAAGAGAGGCTAGATAAAGGTGGATAGGAGTCCACCTTTATTTCTTTACTAAACAACTCCATAGGTTTTTAAGAAAATATCGCCTTTAATAATATAAATATCATGAGGATCATCACTACGTACGGCAATATAATCGCCTATGGCACCATACATATATTTGCTTTTATCCCAAGCGGTAAAGACTTTAGTGACTCTTGTAAGAGGCTTAGCATAGATTTGTACCTTTCCTCTAGCTAGGCAGGATTGTACGTGGTCTTTAAGGAGTAAGGTTTCTCCAGTTAATTTATTTTTGATAGAAGGGAAATACTGAGCGTCATCTAAAACAAAGCCACTAGATAACCTCTCATAGCTACGTTCAAATTTGTCTTTTTGAATAGGGTATACTTCACCATCAATACCAATCATAATATATACATTTTCAGAGGCAGTAATGTCGATATCACCTTCTAAAGTTCTCACAATAGCTGGTGTATGAGGAGGTAAAAGCTTCATCGTTTCTACATAGCCAATAGGAATAGGAAGCTTTTGATAAAGTGGCATATCAAAGGTATCCATTACATAAGTACCAGCATCGACAATATCATAGCTCTTATGATAGCTGTCTAGTCGGTTTAAGAAATAAGCTTCTGAGGATAGACCAGGATAACTTTTCTCAAAAAGCTTTTGATTAATAAAGCCACCAGCTTTTTCAAGGTGTCCTCCGCCAGAACCAATTTCTTCAGTTAAATAAGTTGCCAGTTCACTAGCTTTAATTTCTTTCACGCAGCTTCTAACAGAAAGCTTAATGCCATTAGTAAGTTCACTATAGACCACACAGGTATTAACTGTATCTACTTGGAGCATCATATCACTAATAAGTCCTAAAATATTAGGGTCACAAGGACGTGCTTTGATAAGAGAGAAACGATAGACTTCATTATAGGTATAACGAATGAGTGCTAGGCCTGCAATCTCAATTTCGGCTAAAGAAAGGTTGGAATTTTTGAGGCGTTTAATAATGCTCTCATCAATATGTAAATGATCTCTCATATCTTTATCTAGTGGATGATAAAGTTCGGCGAATTGGCTAGTGTCTGTAAATAAACCATAGTATAGAGCAGTAGCAATAAGAGGAAATTCATTAACCTCAAAGCCGGTATCCAAAAACATTTGCCATACTAAAGTAGAGCAGCTGCCTAAAAAACTGCAGATTTCACTTTTTTCAACATTGGTTATCTCGATTTGATGATGGTCAATAATAGCAACATCATCAGCTTCTATGAGGGTTACATTGCCAGCGCCATATTGACAATCTATAGTGATGAGAAGCCCATTTACTTTGGTCATTTTGGTATATTCTATGGGAATATTTAAAAGGTCTATCATAGCCACAAGATTTGTTTTTTGAATTTGAAAATGACCACTGTAGATGAGTCTAGTGTCACACCCCTTAAGCCTAAGATAGGTATATAAAGCATAGCCTGCACCTAAAGCATCTGCATCGGGATTATCATGGCATTGGATAGTAATGGGAGCAGTAGTTATTAAATCGGATAGTTTCATAAGCCCTCCTTATATATTGATTTATAACTATTATATAAATTTAGAATAAAATACACAATTATAATTGTAAAAGCTTTTAAATAAAGAAAGCATTTTAGAAGGAAATGTGTTGTATAATGGAAGAAGAATGAAAAGGGAAAGGGCCTAAAAAATGCGTATTAGTGAAGGACTAGTGAAAATCTCCGTTAGAGAGCTAGTAGAATTTGTACTCAGAGAAGGAAGTATCACCTCAGGGGTAACTAGTAGCAATAGGGCTGTTTTAGGAACCTTAGCTCATAAGAAGATTCAAGAAAGTATGGAGGCTAATTATGAGGCAGAGGTCAAAATGGTTCATGAGTGCGAAAAGGATGGCATTATCTTTGTGGTAGAAGGTAGAGCAGATGGGATTATTAGAGACCTTGTAGGGGTTACTATTGATGAAATCAAAACTACAACTAAAGACCTAAGCTTAATTGATGAGAATTACAATTCTCTTCACTGGGCTCAGGCCAAATGTTATGCTTATTTTTATGCTAAAGAAAATGCTCAGAAGGAAATGCAGGTACGCCTTACCTATTATCATATAGAAACAAAAGAAATCAAACATTTGCAAAGAGGCTTCTACTTTGAAGAATTAGAGGCTTTCTTTAATCAGGTTATTACGAAATACTCAAAATGGATTCGCTTTTACATGGAGTGGACTAAAAAGAGGGACGGTTCTTTAAAGGAACTAGCCTTTCCTTTTGAAAGCTACCGCAGGGGGCAAAGAGAGTTAGCTGTTAGTGTTTATAAAAGTATTCAGCAAACCAATAACCTTTATGTCAGTGCACCAACAGGCATAGGCAAGACCATGTCTACACTTTTTCCGGCTTTAAAGGCTATGGGAGAAGGACATGGCAGTAAGATTTTTTATCTTACTGCAAAAACCATTACTAGGACCATTGCAGAAGAAGCAGCTGTGCGCTTATACGAAAAAGGGGCTAAGATTAAAACGATTACTTTAACTGCTAAAGACAAGATTTGTTTTTGTGACAAAAGGCAGTGCCATCCTGATTATTGTGAATGGGCCAATGGCCATTATGACAGGGTAGATGACGCGGTTTATGAGATTATTAATGAGGAAGATTTAATTTCTAGAAGCATGGTAGAGGATTACGCTAGAAAACATCGGGTATGTCCCTTTGAATTAGCCCTTGATTTATCTATATGGGCAGATATTGTGATTTGTGATTATAACTATGTATTTGACCCTAGTGTAGGACTAAAGCGATTTGCAGATAACAGAGATTTTGTGCTTTTAGTAGACGAGGCACATAACCTAGTTGATCGTGCGAGAGAAATGTATTCTGCTAGTCTTTCGAAAAGACAAGTCTTAAGTGTGAAGAAAAACTTAGGGAAAGGCTACCTTACTATTTCTAAAGAACTTACAAAGCTTAATGAGTGGTTTTTAGATTTAAGAAGGGAATATATAGATGAATTAGGTGTTTATATTAGTAAGGAGGCCCCTAAAACACTTTATCAGATTAATAGAAGGCTCATAGCTGCATGTGATAAAAAGCTGCAGCAGGGGGGAGAAAATAATTTACCAGCTGATTTAATAGATTTGTATTTTGAGGCTTATAGTTTTAATCGTATTTATGAACTTTTTGATGAACATTATGTCGTTTATGGAGAAAGTAGTGGACAAGAAGTGAGATTAAAGCTTTTTTGTATAGATCCAAGTACTGCTATTAGTAGCATTACAAGTACTTGCAAAAGTGCTATCTTCTTCTCGGCTACCCTCTTACCTATTGATTATTATAAATACATGCTAGGAGGTAAGGAGGATAAGGCCATAGCTTTTGATTCCCCTTTTATAGAAGAAAATGCTTTAAGGCTAATTACTACGGATGTATCCACTAGATATAGACATAGAGAAGGAAGTTACACAAAGATTTGCAATGCCATTTGTCAGTTAGTAGAACAAAAAATAGGACATTACATGGTGTTCTTTCCATCTTATAAATATATGTTAGAGGTATTTGAGTATCTAAGGGTCATGACAAGTCAAAGAAAAGAGGATTCTGACTTACAATCTGACTTACAAAATGAAAGTTACTTTTCAGTATATGATGATTTAGGAAGGTTAAAATACGAAGTTTATAAGCAAACCAGTGAAATGAGTGAAGAACAAAGAGAAGGCTTCTTAGAAAGGTTTGTCCCCAATCCAGATACCACTACCATCAACTTCTGCGTATTAGGAGGCATCTTTTCTGAGGGGATAGACTTAACAGGAGATAGGCTTATTGGGGTAGTGGTAGTAGGTGTAGGCTTACCACAGCTTGGCCTAGAAAGAGACCTTATTAAGAATCACTTTGATGAAGAGGAAAAAGACGGCTACCACTATGCCTATACTTACCCAGGCATTAACAAAGTACTACAAGCAGTAGGACGTCTTATTCGAACAGAAGAAGATAAAGGAAGTATCTTGCTAATAGATGACCGTTTCAATACCCCTCTTTACGAAAGCCTTCTAACACCAGAGTTTTACCAGGCTAAAAAAGTAAAAACACCAGAAATAGCATCCTATGTCAAACGCTTCTGGCAGCAAATAGAATGATATCGGTTTTCTTTTATACCAACTTTACTTTGTAGCTCTCAAGCCATATATTAAGTTGAACAAGATAAGCAATAAGTTGTGGCCCTGTCATAAGCTGACCAAACCAAGGCCTTGTATAAGCTTCACCTTTGGTATCTACTAATTTCTGCGCAAACTCTTTATTAATAATAGTAAAGAGTGGCGCATTTTTATTTTGCAAAACTTCGCTAAGCATATTACTTACAAGCTGGGTATAAATAGGATTGTGTGTTTTAGGATAAGGACTCTTTTTGCGATAAATAATATCTTCAGGTAAAATGCCTTTAAGTGCCTTGCGAAGGAGGCCCTTTTCTCGCCCTTGATAGAATAAGTAGTCATCTGGCAAATTAAAAGCGTATTCGACTAAACGGTAATCGGCAAAAGGTACACGTACTTCTAAGCTATTAGCCATACTCATACGGTCTTTACGGTTTAAGAGATTAACCATGAACCATTTCATATTTAAATAGAAAATTTCTCTTGTACGTTGTCTTTCAAGAGATTCATAACCTAATTGAGGGACAAGTTTTAAACTATCTAAATAATTCTCCTGGACTATTTCTTCAAGAGGAAGAGAGGCGTATTCAGGAGAAAGGAGCTGTTTGCGGCTTCGAACAAAATTGGACCAAGGAAAGGTTTCTAGGTTCCTAAGTTCAGGCCTAGTATACCAAGGATAGCCACCGAAAACTTCGTCGGCACATTCACCAGATAAAGCAACTATAAAATCTTCTCGAATTTCTTTGCAGAATAAGAAGAGAGAAGAGTCGATATCTGCCATACCAGGCAAATCACGAGCTAGAACAGCAGACTTTAAAGCATAAGCTAGCTCATCGTGTTTGATCGTATAAGTACGATGATTACTTTGGATAAACTCAGCCATTTGCAGTGCCCAATATTGATCGGAAGTAGGCTGATAGATAGAGGCTTTAAAGTATTTATCATTATCTTCGTAGTCAAGAGAATAGGTGGTAAGTACTTTATTGCGCTTTTGATAAGAACGAGCAGCAATAGCAGAAATAGCAGAGGAATCTAAGCCACCTGACAGAAAAGTACATAAAGGTACATCACCGACTAATTGGCGTTCAATGGCATCAATAAGTAAATGTTGTAAATGTTCGGTAGCTTCCGACAACGTTTCGTGATTTTCAGTAGCCCTTAGCTGCCAGTATTCTTTAATGACGATATCTTTCTTATTAATAATAGCTAGGTGAGCAGGGGAAAGTTCACTTATTTCTTTAAACACAGCACTACCTGGTCTGACAGCAGGCCCTAAACCGAATATTTCTGTAAGTCCTTCTCTGTCCACGGTAGGAGAAACAGCGGGATGCGCTAAAACTGTTTTAATTTCTGAACCAAAAATAAGAGTGGTGCCTTGAATGCTATAAAAGAAAGGTTTAACGCCTAGTTGATCACGTACTAATAAAACCTGCTCAAGTTTTTCATCATAAACTGCAAAAGCAAATATACCATTAAGCTTTTCGACGCAATTAACGCCCCAACACATGTAAGCTGTTAAAAGCACTTCAGTATCTGAGTAAGAATCAAATTGGTACCCATTATTAAGGAGTTCTTTTCTAATATCTTCTGTATTGTAAAGTTCGCCATTGTAAATAAGGGTGTACTGAAAGCCACCTTGTTCTTTAGTCATAGGTTGAAGACCACCTTTGGGATCTACAACAATGAGTCTTCTGTGCCCAAAGAGAACATGAGGATAAGATTTATAGCCATGTTGATCAGGGCCGCGCATTTTTAAGGTATCAGTCATGCTTTCTAGATGAACCTGTTCATTAGTAAGAATTTTTTTGAAATCTACAATACCAGCAAAACCACACATAAGGGCTCACTCCTTTTTGAGTAATATAAACAGAGCTTTTTGAAATTAAGTTATCTCATAAACGCAGAAAAGAGGAAGCGAATAAATGCTTCCTCTTTAGTATATTTAGGATTTCTTAGCTTTATGAAACCATCTAGCGGCTTAAAGGGCTTTAACGCCTGTTTCGCCTGTACGAATTTTAACAACGTTTTGAACAGGGTAAACGAAAATTTTACCATCACCAATTTTGCCTGTTCTAAGAATCTTAGTAGCTGTTTCAACAACTAAATCAACAGGTACTTCAGAGACACAAATCTCAACTTTTACCTTTGGAAGTAAATCCATGGTGCGAGAGCTCCCTCTGTAAAGTTCTGTTTTACCTTTCTGATTACCACAACCAAGTACTTGATAAACTGTCATACCAGTAATACCAATTTCATTAAGGGCATCTTTAAGCTCCTCGAATTTACTTTGTCTTGTGATAATATCAATTTTTGTAATTGCATCCATCATAGTTCCTCCTTTAAATTATTTGATTTCTACATTGCTCTTTTCTATAGTTTATCGTCATAAAAACTTAAGCTTTAACCTCAAAATCTGCATAAGAGCTAGAAAGGCCATGTTCGCAGATATCAAGACCTTCAATTTCTTCTTCTGGTGAAACACGAAGACCGATTGTTTTCTTAATGATAGCAAATAAAATAGAGATGCAAATAATAGTCCAAGCTGCTACGGAAACCACACCAATAATTTGTGAAAGAAGAAGGCTGGCACCACCACCGTAGAATAAACCACCTTCTACAGCAAATAAACCAACACAGAGTGTACCAACAACACCGCAGCCACAGTGAACACCAACAGCACCTACAGGATCATCGATTTTTAATTTGTGATCAAGAAGTTCAATGACTATAACGACTACAATACCACAAATTAAACCAATAGCCATGGCACCCCATGCAGACACCATATCACAACCAGCTGTAATACCTACAAGTCCAGCAAGAGCACCATTAAGTGTCATAGAAACATCTGGTTTTTTGTATTTTACCCAAGTAACAATCATTGTTGTTGTAGCAGCAACAGCAGCGGCAATATTAGTAGTTACAAATACGCGGCCATTAAGTAGTACATTAGTACCATCTGCAGAAGAAGCAGGGTTAAAGCCAAACCAACCAAACCAAAGGATGAATACTCCAAGGGCGCCAAGTGTTAAACTGTGTCCAGGAATAGGATTACTTTTACCATCTTTACCGTATTTACCAATACGAGGTCCAAGTACTTTAGCACCAACTAAAGCACACCAACCACCAACAGAGTGAACTACTGTAGAACCAGCATAATCATGGAAAGGTGTAGAAAGATTAGCAAGCCATCCTCCACCCCAAACCCAGTGACCAACGACTGGATAGATGAAAGCTGAGATGCAGAAGCTATAGATAAGGTAAGCAGAGAATTTAGTTCTTTCTGCCATAGCCCCTGAAACGATAGTAGCTGCAGTGGCACAAAATACAGTTTGGAATATAATCCAAACAAAATTAGAATTGCCACTCCAACCATCAAGGAGATAAGGTGCTCCAATGAAACCACCGATGCTGTCACCAAACATTAAGGAAAACCCAAGAATCCAGTAGATAATAGAACCAACAGCGAAGTCCATTAAGTTTTTCATAATAATGTTTCCAGCATTTTTTGCTCTAGTAAAACCTGTTTCTACCATTGCAAAACCTGCTTGCATAAAAAATACTAAACATGTGCCAAGTAAAAGCCAAATGGCATTTACCCAAGAAGTAACATCTTCCATAATAAAACCCTCCCTAATAAAAGTTGTGAAACAAACAAAAAGGGTCTATATATATGCAAAAGCATATATATAGACCCCTTTGTCTATGTCACGATATTTAATATGATTCATATAATAACCATGTGTTTAGATTTTGTCAAGATATTTTGAAAAATATATTTTTTTAATCTGATTTAAAATTGAAAAAATAGAAGCCTTGTATTAAATATTAATTAAATAATGACTTATATAGTGACATAATTTCTTTGAAATGATAAAATAATTAGTAGAATAATATAAGTTGATTTATAAAACTAAGTGGTAGATTCTAGAGTTGGAGGAATAGAGCATGGGAGAGTTAGCTAGAAAAAAAATTATTATTCCATTGTCAAAATGTCTTCCCGGAATGGTTTTGCTTCAACCTATTGTAGATGAAAAGACAGGGGCGATACTTTTACCTAGAGGTGGGAAACTAACCGAAAAAAGTATTAAGAAGGTTCATCATTTTCAACATACGCAAGTATGGGTAGATATCAATACTGAGGAAAAAATCTGGCAAACGGATGAAACTATTGTAGAATATTATAAAGATTATGCTACTACCTTAAAACGTATTATTGAAGGAGAGAATAAGGTAGGCGAAGCACTTAATATTGAAGATCTAAAGAATTTAGCACAGTATATGATTAAAAATTTTAAAGATGACTTCAACCTGTTAGCATGTGTTAATCTTGTTACGCAGCTACAAGAAGATTGCTACACTCATAGTATTAATGTGGCACTTCTTTCTCTTATGATGGGGAGATGGAGAGCGTATAGTGAACAAAGATTAGAGCAACTTGTTTTAGCTGGCTTATTACATGATGTAGGGAAGATAGATTTAACCATCGCACTAAAAGAAAGAGATATGGATGGAAGCCTAAGGGAACGATTAGCTTATAAGAGACATCCAATCTTTGGATATGAAAAATTAGCACAGTTTAACGAGTTAGATAATGAAGTACTCAAAGCAGTACTAACACATCATGAACGATGTGATGGCTCTGGATTTCCACTAAGTTTAAGGGAAGATAAGATTAGCGATATAGCTAAGATTATAGGTCTAGCAGATACTTATGATGAATTAAGACAAAAAGAACATATTTTTAATGTGATTAAAGAATTAAGAAGCACACAGCTTAGAGCTTTTGAGGTGGATTTACTGCTTGAGTTTTGTAATAATATCATGAATTACTATATAGGTAATCATGTTTTATTAAGTAGCGGAGAAATAGCAGAGATATACGCTATTCAACCGCAATCGGTATATAGACCTATTGTAAAGGTTAATGACAAATTAATTGACCTTTATGTACAAAGCCAAATAGATATAGTAAAGGTTTTTTAAAGATAGATAAAAAGGATGCTTAGGCATCCTTTTTATTTTTGTTTTAAGAACACTTCATTTTCAGAAGGAATAAGAAGTTCAGCAACTATCTGCTTTCTTTCTTCAGAAGCGCTATCTAGACTATAAGATATTGTTAAATGAGAAGAAAGAGAAGATAAGCTTCTAGAAGATATAAACTTGTACTCGAAAAAAGCAGATTCTTCTGGAGCAAGGTTGCCTAATTCTAAGCAGTTTTCAGTAGGAGAAAAGTTTAAAGAGCCACGTTGTCTAATAATAGCTTGTTCTAGAATAGAAAAATCATTGCCTTGGATCAGTATCTTAAGATTATTAATATATCCAGATGAAGTGTTAGTAATTTCAAGCTCATTATTAATAAGTGTTTCAGTAGATACTTCTATAGTTTTATTGATTTCTGAGACCTTAATTGGATTTAACATAATGATCACCTCCTACTTCATACTATGCAGGAAGGTAACTATTAAGTTATTAAGATGACAACAAAGCAATAAAAAAGCAGAGACGTGATGTCTCTGCAAGCAATTAAGTTAGAGTGGGTAATTATCTGCCCCAACAACTACAGCTATGACGATTTTTTCTAGCAATGATTTCAAGCTTTTCTCTACTATCAAAGAAGTTGTTGCAACCACAGTTACAATCATCATTATTTGAGCAACGGTGACGACGATGACGACGATGACGGCGGCCACAATCATCATCACTAGAACAACGACGACAATCACGACGACAACCACAGCCGCAGCCGCAGTCATCATTATCTGAGCAACGGTGACGACGACAACGGCAGTTACAGTCATCATCATCTGAGCAACGGTGACGACGATGCTTGCAGCCACAGTCATCATCATCTAAGCAACAGCTACAGTCGCAGTTATCATCATCGGAACAATGGTCACAGCCACAGTCATGTTTATCATCATCAAAGCAATGACTATCATCACAATCGTCTTTTTCATCGTCATCACAATCGTATTTATCGATATAGTTAAAAAGAATACATGCAGCATCTAAAATAGCTTTATTTGCATCAGAGAGTTGCTTTTGACAGCTAGATTTATGACAGCTGTGTTCACAGTTTGAGCTTTCATTATTACATCCACATGACATATTAAAATCCCTCCACTTAATTCGTTATATTTGAGTAGCGCCCTCAATGTCATAATATGCAGCAAAACAGAAATTGACATTATTTTTCTTGTACATACTTATGACATAAATGAAAAAAATGGAATATATATATTAAAAGGATAAGACAAGCAAGGGGGAGGGCAATGAAAAATATTGTTTTGATCATGCAAATTGCTATGATCTTTATTGGAAGTATAGTGGGGGCGGGGGTATGCTCAGGGAGAGAATTAAATCAATTTTTTGCTACTTATGGTATAGGAGGGTTTGCAGGCCTTATTTTATGCGGTCTCTTATATATTGTTTTTGGTAAGTTAATTATTTTAATTACGGATAAGTTTAAGGTGAATTCATATAATGAATTCGTGGATTTAGTGTGTCCAAAGCCTGTAGCTAAATTTACTAATATAGTGCTAACTTTATTTTTGTTAAGTAGTACCTCTATTATCTTGGCAGGTAGTGGTTCTATTATGCATCAATATTTCCACGTTCCTAAATGGCTAGGGGTCATTATTATGATTGGGTGTAGTAGTATTTTTCTGCTTAGAAATACAGAAGGTTTATTTGAAGTGAACAGTCTTGTGGTACCCACTTTAATTGTAGTGATGACTGCCATTTTTTTTGCATACATAAAAGACAACCCTATGACTTCTACCTATTCCTATTTGCAATTAATGCCTAGACAAAAAACAAATCTTCTTGTATCAACCTTAGTTTATGTAAGTTTTAACATCCTAACGATTATAGGTGTTATTGTACCGTTAACAAATGAACTAAAGAAACCCAAACAAATTATAAAAGGCATCATATTAGGAAGTATAGTACTTACGGTTATTGGCATTTATATTACCTTTTTAATGCTAGTTAACCCGTTTCATCCTCAGTTATATGAAGTGCCTCTGCTTGGACTAGCAATGGAAATGAATAAAATACTGCAACTAGGTATGTTAGGTATTATGTGGTTAGAAATGTTTTCTTCACAAGTGTCCAATGTATACAGCTTGTCGTATTTTTTAAAGAATAAATACAAAGTACCCTACAATAAAGGCATTTTCTTAGTAGTATTAATAGCAACTCCTTTTTCAATGATAGGATTTGCTAAATTAGTGGAATTTCTCTATCCTATGTATGGGGTGTTAAGTCTCGTATTTTTATTTTACTGTACCTTATTTTTTATAAAAAACAAATAACTTAGGTTGGGGAGCTTTGAAGAAATAAAAATAGGGAAAAGGTAACTCCATTACCTTTTCCCTATTTTTATTTTAACGATTGGCACTTATAAGCTGGTCTTCTTCAAAATAACATTCGTATTGTGTGCCAGAAGCTTCTTGATAAATACCATTACCGTGCTTATAACCATTTTTAAAGTCACCTATATATTTTTCACCATTTGCATAGGTGATTGTCCCTTTACCTGTCATTTGACCTTCTAGGAAATCACCATAATAAGAAGAATCATTGTTCCAAATGAAATGGCCTTTTCCGTGAGGAAGTCCATTCACAATTTCACCTTCATAAACACCTGTAGAGATAACAAGCTTACCATGTCCATTTTCAATAGTATCTATGAATTCACCTATGTATTGATCCCCGTTTGGATAAGTAACACGATTAGGAGAAGCTGGAGCACCTGCACCCTGTAAGTGATTTTTAAGAAAGTTACCCTCATAAATAGTACCATCTGGCTTAGTAAGCTTACCTTTTCCTTCCATGGCACCATCTACAAAGCGCCCCTCATAAACTGAGCCATCAGAAAACTGTTTAGTACCTATACCTGTACGCTCACCTTTATGTAACTCACCTTCGTAAATACTGCCATCCTCTAAATAGCATTTGCCTTGACCATGAGGTAAGCCATTAGCAAAATGCCCTTCATAGCAAAGTCTACCAGTTTCGTCATAATATTTACCCAAACCGTGAAAGTTAGAGCCTTTAACACTACCCTCATACATGACCTTACCATTTTTATGATACATTATTTCATTTTCATAAACATCTGAAGAACTCTTCAATAGAGATTTAATTTTATTTAACATCTGCATTTCTCCTTAAAATCTCATTTGTACGAAACAAACCCTATAGTTATCATTATTATAACATTATTATAGCAAAAACAATATAATAGAAAGGTAAAAAGTAACAGAAAAATTATATAAGAGTGCATAAAATGTAAAACTTAAAACTTAACAGCCGAAAAATCTAAGTGTAAGAAGATAGGCAGCTATGATACCTACTAAAGAAGCAATAAGTGCGCCAGCCAAAGTATAACGACTTTTCTTCACTTTAATGGTCATAAAGTAAACAGACATGGTATAAAAAATAGTTTCTGTACAGCCAAACATAATAGAAACTAATCTACCAATAAAGGAGTCCGGCCCGTAGGTTTTAAAGATGTCAATAATAAGCCCTGTAGCAGCAGAAGAAGAAAAGGTACGCATTAAAGCTATAGGAATAAGCTCAGGAGGAAAGTTCGACCAGCCAATAAGAGGAGTAAAGAGCTTAGCTAAGCCAGTTAAAGCACCAGAAGCACGTAACATGCCAACGGCTATCATAAGTCCTACTAAGGTAGGGAGAATATCTATAACAACTTTTAAACCATCGGTAGCACCTTCAATAAAAGCCTCATATGCATTAACCTCTTTTAAAAGACCATAAATGATAATACCGACCATTATACAAGGAATCATCCAGTCGGATATACCTAATAAGATTACCATAGATTAATCCTCCTTTTTATACATGAGTTTACCAAAAATGATTGCAACTAAGGTAGAAACAGCTGTAGCAATTATACAAGGAACTAAAATTTCTGTAGGATTATGAGAACCATAAGCAGTGCGATAAGAAATCATACTAATAGGAATAAGCTGGATTGAAGAAATATTGATAATTAAAAACATACACATAGCATGAGTAGCTTGGCCTTCTTCTTTATTAAGCTTTTGAAGTTCTATCATGGCTTTTAATCCGGGAGGAGTAGCAGCCCAACCTAGGCCTAGAAAGTTTGCAATAAGATTAGTAGCAATATACTTCCTGGCAGGGTGATTTTTAGGAACTGAAGGAAATAAAAAATTAAGTATAGGAGACATCTTCCTAGCAAGTGAATCGATTAGGCCTGATTTTTCAGCAATACGCATAATGCCCATCCACATAGCTACAATGCCTAAGGTTTCTATACAAATAGTAACGGCTTCTCCAGAGGCTAAGAGGGCTGAGTTGGTAATAGCTTTCATACCACCTGTAAAGCCAGAGATAAGTACAGCAAATATAATCATAAAGCTCCAAATATAATTAAGCATAAGCTTCCTCCTTAAATATAAATCCTGAAGCACTGAAGTGGCTTGTCTTTCTATATATATGCGTTAATAAAAAGAACATGTACATATTTTTATAATGATAATTACAAAACATTTGCTGTCGTTTTTTAGTATAGTAGTTACTGGTAAAATTGGAAAAGGAGAAAACTGTAAAAAATAATAATATATATGTAAATGTAAAATATTTGTTGTATTTTTGAAGGGCATTTTAGTGATGATTCTACAGCAAATATCAATAAAATATGCACACTATTAAGTTTCGACAAATATTATATTGTATAATATAGATTTTTTATTTTAAAAAGTCTAAAAAAATACAAAAGTTAATTGACTTTAATTGTTAATTATGGTACTTTATAATCAGGACATGGAAAAATATGAGAAAAAAGTGTAAAGGGAGAGGATATTAGTGAAATCAACAGGTGTAGTAAGAAAAGTCGATGAATTAGGAAGAGTAGTATTACCTATCGAATTAAGAAGAAATTTAGACATTAATGAAAAAGATGCTTTAGAGATTTTTGTTGATGAAGACAGAATTATTCTTAAGAAATATGAACCAGCTGATATCTTTAATGGTAGCATGGATGACCTTATTGATTACAAAGGTAAAAAAGTTGCTAAAAAGACAATCTTAGAATTAGCAAGATTAGCAGGATTAACAATTACAGAATAAGAGTATAAAAAAAGCCAGAAGATAAAAGAATATTTTCTGGCTTTTTTTATGCGCTTTTTATGCCTTTTTTACAATTCGATGTAAAATTAATAAATTTTATATTACTTTAACGTGAGTATAGTATAATGAAAGAAATAGATTGGCTAGAATAGCACAAGGGTAAGGAGGCAAGAAAAGTAGATGGAATTAAAACTATTTGGATTTATTGAGAGTGTATTAGACCAGCTAGAAGAAATGAGACCTATGTTAGAGGAGGTAGGCAATGAAATAGAAGGATTTTTCGAGAATTTATTGCTCACTACCAATAAGGGTTATCTCAATATAAATACAAGAGTAAAATCACAAAAAAGCTTAAAAGAGAAAATCATTCGTAATCAATATTATCAAAAGTATGATACAAAAGAAGCACTTTTTGAACATGTACCTGATATTATTGGTATTCGATTAGAATGTAGGTTCATTCAAGATGAAGCAGATTTATATAAATTTATCAAGCGTTCCTTTAGTGAAAAAAGTGAAGCCTATGAAGATTTTTTTTATAGTAATACGAATGAGAAAATTTTACTGAGCTTAAGTTGCAAACAACCACAAGAACAAAAAAATGGAATGAAGATTTATCGAATAGATGGTAAATATGTAGATAATGGACAGAGTGTGAATTTTGAACTACAAATCAAATCTCTAGTTAATATTTTCTGGGGAGAGATTGAACATAAAGTTATATATAAAAATTATAGTTATGTTATTGCAGATAAGTTCTATAAGGATATTATGAAATCGATTAAGAATAGTTTAACGACTATTGACCAGCAGCTTTTATTAATATCTAATCAATTTGATCAAGGTGATGAGAAAAGTTATGAAAAACAAGAGCAACAGTTAGAAGCTATTTTATCTAAGCTGATTTATGATATTTTTGCAAAACACATGAAGGAAACTCTAGGGGTATTAGTAGATTTCAAGAGTTCATGTGAAGCCATTGTACGTTATGTTTTTAGAGATGCACTAGAGAGTTCTATGCATGACTATGCGCAACATTTAATAAGTGGTTTTGAAAAGGTGAGGGGAATTGAAGAACAGCACATTGACTTTACACAGAAAATCTTCTTTGAAGGTAATATTAGATATGAAGACCAGCATACAAAGCTTATAGGAGAGCATATTAAAGAACACATAAATGAGGAATTTCAATGGAATTTATTCTTCCGCATTTTATTTGCAATCGAACCTGAAAATAACAGGGGTGACTTTGAAAACTTCATGCATTATTATACTAAAAAAATATATGATAAGCTTGCTAGCAACAAACTTAGTACTAATTTTACAATAGAGGAAACAAAGGAAATTATAGAAACTCTATTGGCGCAGTTTTCTAACTGCTTTATTAAAATTAATTCTGTAGAATTACTGTATGATAATATGGCAGATCAAGCAGTTAAGTATATTGATAGTGTAATAGATGCTCTTTATAAAAATGTATGGACTTATGAACAATGGGAAAAAGAAAAAGACATATATACTGATTTGTTAGAAGTAAAATTATTGATGATGTTTAATATAGATATAGACTATAATAAAGCCTTATCTTTACTTGATCGCATTCGTGCAACAAAATCCAATATAGAAATACCAAAGGGTATGGTCAAGTATGTATATAGGTTATAGGGAGGAAAAAGGAATGTTTAATGTACAAATAGTAGATGATGAACCTATTATACGTATGGGTATTGAAAAAATGTTAAATTGGAATGCGTTAGGATTTGAAATTGTCTGTATGGCCCAGAACGGCAAACAAGCTTTAGAGCAATTAGAGGTAGAGAAGATAGATGTTATTATTACTGATATTGAGATGCCTATCATGAATGGATTGGATTTTATTAAAGAAGTAAGACAGCAAGAAGCAAGTACAGGAGTAGCAAGCAGAGAAGTAGTTGTACTGACTGCATATGAAGACTTTGAGTATGCAAGAACAGCTATTAAGTATGGTATTGCTGAATATGTATTAAAGCCTGTAGATATAGAAGAAATGACTCAAATATTAAGTCGCCTTAAAGAACGCCTAGAAGAAAGAAAATCTATATAATGAGGAAAATACACATATAAGTTAGGAGAAGGGCCTTGAATAGGAGAGGAAAAGGAATAAGGGGAGTTCTGATTACAACTTATTTATTGACAATGGGAATAGCTTTAGTTATAGGTTTTAGTATTTTTAATAAAATTAACGAACAAATACAGGGGAAAAAAGATTACGTTAACAAGGTAGAAGATACTAGAACCTTCATGAGTTTATTAGATTTGTTTTTAGATAAGAATGTATATATTTCTCAAAAAGTGGCTGTTGATAAAGAAATACAAAATGCATTAGCAAATAAACAAAAAATAGATGAGGTAGCTATCTCAAAAGTACTTAATGATTGTCTAACAAGTAGTGAGGCTATTCAATCTATTCATATTGTAGATACTTATGGAACTGTTGTTTCAGAGTATTCTGTACTGCCTTATAAAAAACATACTGTACATTTCTTATCTCAGTTTAATATTCCTAAGATTAATGAAAGGCACGGCGGAGAATATATTGGAATTGGTAGGAACTATATAAGTGGAGAAGTAGAAAATACACTTTATATAGGAAGAAGTATCCGTTCGAAAGAAACCTTAGAGCAATTAGGGTATCTTATCATTTTTTTAGATCCGAGCAGTATAAGAGAAGCAACCAAGGATTATATAGAACGTACGAACTTTGAAGCAATATTAGTTGACCAGGAATCTAAGGAGAGTTTTTGCTTTTTACCTACGGGGGTATTAGAAGAAAGATACAAGGCCTATTTAGAAGGAAGTTTAAACCAGGTACAGCAAGATAAATGGACGGATCGTTATGATCATGCAGAGCTAGATTATAGTAGGGTAGAGATGAAATTAATTGGTACGTTACAAACAGCTTCCAAAGATGATAATTGGCTAAATATCATGCTTGGCGTTACACTCATTAACTTTATTTTCTTATGTATTATGATTGTTATCTTAGGGAAAAAAGTTGTATATCCATTAGAAAATATTGCACTAAAAGCAAAAAGGGTTACTGAAGAAGGTGATCTTAGTATACGTTTCGAAACAGATGAAGCTTATATGGAAGCAGGGCTTATTGGAAAAGCGTTAAACGAAATGCTCAGTAAAGTGGCAGCACTTATATCAGAAGTGAAAGAGAAAGAAAGGATGCAGCGTATATTAGAGCTATCAGTTATTAACCATCAAGTTAATCCGCACTTTTTGTATAACACCTTAAATAGTGTGGCAGTATTAGTTGCTGTGGAAGATAAGGATAATGCCCAAAAACTCATCAAAAGCTTGTCTAAATATTATCGTGCTTGTTTAAACCAAGAGGACCTAAACACAGTAGAGCAAGAACTTACTATTCTCAAGGAATATATTAATATTATGCTTATTAAGAATCCCGCACTACTAGAGGTTACCTACAGTATAGATGAGGATCTAAAAGAAGAAAAATTACCACGTATGATATTACAAACCTTGATAGAGAATTCTATTAAGTATGGTATTAAAACTATGGATGAACCACTAGAAATAAGTGTAAAAATAGAGAAAGACCAAAGTCAGCCAAGAATGATTGTCATAGTCAGAGACAATGGGAAAGGAATGGAAGAAAAGATTAGAACAAGTATTTTTAAAGAAGAAAAGTTACATAATAAATCAGGTTTTGGGCTTCGTTCTATTATTAAACGTCTCAGCTTAATGTATCAACTAACTGATGTAAAGGATATTTTAGAAATTCATACAAGTCTTAATGAATACACTGAGATAGTCATTTATATACCCTTTACCAGTACATTAAGCAACAAGAAAGTACAACAATGCAAGCTATTTAAGGAGTCCTAGGGATGTGATATACTCGTGTGATAAATAAAAATATAAAGCACTTAAAAGGAGTAAGGCCCTTGGAAAATAATAAATGGTCAAATAAAATAATTATTTTGACATTGTGCAGCTTATGCCTTGTTTTTATTGTGCTCCTTGTAGGAAAAAATCAATATATTTACCGTGAGGTTGAAGCTGTTAATAAAAAAGTTGAGATAGAAAGTAAAGAACAAACCTTTGAAATATGGACAATCAATGGAGGTCTAGAAAATATATTAAAGGAAGTCTTAGAAGATTGTAAGAAAGAATATCCAGATATAAAATTCGTTCTTAAATCTTTCAAGACAGAAGTATATAATGAAGCACTCTTAAATGCAGCGGCTACGAATGCTTTACCAGATATGTTTTATACATGGGGAGACAGAGGGCTGGAAGAACTAGTAAAATTAGACTTAGTTAAAGACCTAACACTTACGATTAAAGCAAATGATCTGGAAAGTAGAATGGTAGACAATGCCCTTAGAAGTTATACCTTTGAAGAGAAAAATTATGGGTTACCGGTCTTTGGATGGGATACAGTACTCTATTGTAACCAAGAATTATTCGAAAAAAGTCATTTGAATTATCCTACTAATTATGGGGACTTTTTAAAGACTGTTGAGATCTTTAAAAGTAAAGGAATTACCCCTCTAGCTATAAGTGGTAATGAAGCGTGGATGAGTTCTTTATATTACATGGCACTTACTTTGAGTGAAGGAAGTGTGGGTGTAAGTACAGAAATTGCAAAGAATAATATATTTTTTAAGAGAAGACCTTTTATAAGGGCCGCAGAGTTATTTAAAGAGCTGATAGACCTAGAACCTTGGCAAGAAGGATATGAAAATATGAGTTCCGCTGAATGCGTTTATAATTTTACTAGAGGTGAAGCTGCTATGATGATTAATGGTAGTTGGGCTTCAACTACAATAGATGATGCTAGTCGATCTATTGTGAGTGGAAAAGTTAAAGTGATGCCATTTCCAATTACGAAAATAAAGTTAATAGATGAAGGCGTTGCAGGCTACTCTGATGGTTTTGTACTAAGCCGAAATAGCTCTTTAGGTGAAGCTGATGTGGAGAGTTTTTATGTGAAAGTCATGAAAGCTATTTCTGATAAAGCAGTACTAGAAAAGGGAATGGGCATTCCAGTTTATAAAACTCAAGATTTAAAAAATACAAGTTTTAAGACTCTTAAAGCCTGTGATAATCTTTTCCCTAAAAACTATTACCATGGTGCTTATGATAAGCTTTTGTCTAGTGAAGCAGCAGAAAAATATAACGTGGCTATTCTTGATTTTTTAACAGGTAAAATAGATGAAGAGACCTTTAGCAATGAGATTACTAAAAGGTAAGCAATAAAGAATGTATTATATTTCTAAAAATTGTGTTATAATTTATAAAATAAAAGACTTTATTGGAAATAAAAACATATAGAAATAGGAGGAGAAAAGTGATTAAGTTATTTGATAATGGAGCGTACTTAATTAACGGCAAAGAGTTAATTGAAAGCCATACAGACGTAGAAAAAGAAATTAAACAAAAATATGGTATAGAAGCTATTTCTAAAGAAGAAGCAGCTAAAAATACGATAGCATATAGTATTTTAGAAGCACATAATACAAGTGGGAATATGGATCAGCTTAAAATCAAGTTTGATGCTATGGCTTCTCATGATATTACATATGTAGGAATTATTCAAACAGCAAGAGCTAGTGGCCTCACAGAGTTTCCACTGCCTTATGTATTAACCAACTGCCATAACAGCCTTTGCGCTGTAGGTGGTACTATTAATGAAGATGACCATATGTTTGGTCTTTCAGCAGCTAAGAAATACGGTGGTATTTATGTACCAGCTCATCAAGCTGTTATTCATCAATATATGAGAGAAATGATGAGTGGCTGTGGTAGAATGCTACTTGGCTCAGATAGCCATACAAGATATGGTGCCCTTGGAACCATGGCTATTGGTGAAGGTGGTGGAGAGCTTGCAAAGCAGCTTCTTAATAAAACTTACGATATTAATAGACCAGGTGTAGTAGCTGTTTATTTAACAGGAAAACCACAGATAGGAATAGGACCACAAGACGTGGCACTTTCTATTATTGGTGAAGTGTTTAAAAATGGTTATGTTAAAAATAAAGTAATGGAATTCGTAGGAGATGGCATTAAGAACCTTAATGTAGAATACAGAAATGGTATTGATGTTATGACTACAGAAACAACCTGCTTATCTTCTATCTGGGCTACAGATGAAAAGGTTGAAGAGTACTTAGAGATGCATGGTAGAAAAGAAGCTTATAAGAAATTAGAGCCAGGTCAAGTGACCTATTATGATGGAGCTATTATAGTTGATTTATCTAAAGTAAAACCTATGATAGCCATGCCATTCCATCCAAGTAACACTTATACTATTGAAGAACTTAATGCAAACCTTGAGGATATCCTTGCTAAAGTAGAAAAAGAAGCAGCAGCAAGCTTTGCTAGTAATAAAGTAACATTCACTTTAAGGGATAAAATTGAAAATGGTAAACTTCTAGTACAACAAGCCTTTATCGGTGGTTGCGCAGGTGGTACCTATGATAACATCTGTGACGCAGCGGACATTTTAAGAGGACATAGTATTGGTTCTGGTGAATTTGCTTTAAGCATTTATCCATCTAGCCAACCTACTTTTATGAGTTTAGTTAAAAATGGTGCAGTAGCAGACCTTATGGCAGCTGGTGCTACTATGAGAACTGCTTTCTGTGGCCCTTGCTTTGGCGCAGGAGATGTACCTTCTAACAATGGCCTTAGCATTCGTCATGCAACACGTAACTTCCCTAACCGTGAAGGTTCAAAACCTAGTGATGGTCAAATATCAGGAGTAGCATTAATGGATGCACGTAGTATTGCAGCTACTGCTCTTAATGGTGGGATACTTACAGCAGCAACAGAGATTGATTTAAACTTTACTAAGCCAAAATACTTCTTTGACAAAGCCATTTATGATACACGTTGCTATGACGGTGTTGGCAAGGCAGACAAAGATGTTGAACTTAAATTTGGACCTAACATTACAGATTGGCCAAAAATGTCACATTTAACAGATGACTTACTGATTAAAGTAGTAGCTGAGATTCATGATGAAGTAACAACGACAGATGAGCTTATTCCATCAGGAGAAACTTCAAGTTATCGCTCAAATCCACTTCGTCTTGCTGAATTTACACTTTCACGACGTGTACCAGATTATGTGGGACATGCTAAAGAAGTCCAACAAGCTGAAGTAGCCAGACTTCAAGGTGAAGATCCAACTAAGGTATTAGATGAAGTTAAAGTAGCATTTGAGCAAATTAAAGCTTTACCAGGCTATGCAAACATTGATCCAAAAGCAACAGGTATTGGTAGCACCATTTATGCTAATAAACCAGGGGACGGTTCTGCTCGTGAGCAAGCAGCATCTTGTCAAAAAGTACTTGGTGGCTGGGCAAATATTGCTAGAGAATATGCGACCAAGAGATACCGCTCTAACCTTATTAACTGGGGTATGGTACCATTTACTTTAGATGGAGATTTACCATTTACCAATGGAGATTATATCTTTATTCCAGGAATTAGAGCTGCCGTAAAAGATAAAGTAAGTGAAATTAAAGCGTACGTATTAGGCGATCATATGAAAGAGTTCACTTTAACACTTAAAGATTTAACAGATGATGAGAGAGCAATTATTTTAGCAGGTTGCTTAATCAACTACTATAAAGCATAGACAAGGGATATAAGGACTAAAAGAAGTAGATAAAGTAGAAAGCCATTTGTGATACAAGGGGGGCTTATTCATGGAGGAACTAATAGATAGTGCGCTTGTGCCAAAGATTTTAAAGCTGAACTTACCTTTTAGACTTATATGTGATGGTACTAAAGCTTTTCCTATGATTATTAGAAATAAGAGGGGCGTAGATGGCTATGTTGTAGCTATAGAACTAGGTGATAGGGATATACGTCAATTCCACAAAACAGAGATTGAACTTAAAGGAAGAATTGATATTGAGTACTTAAAGTACAGGGGTGAAGTAGAGCTTAAACCACTACCCGATGAACCAGGTTACTACATCATGAAGAATATTAGGTTATATAAGTATAATCAACGTTTCTATAAGCGTGTACCTTATCGTCGTTTAATCAATATTATGGAGCCGATATCTGTAGAAGCTACACTGATTAACTTTTCGGCTTCTGGTGCGCTTATACATAGTAAAAAGGCGATAGAAGGAAGTGGCTTTAAGTTTTCTATTATCCTTAATAAGAGACCTATTATACTGGAAGCAAGAATCGTAGAGCAGACTTATAATGAAGCCTTAGACCTTTTTACCATTAGGTGCCATTTTGAAAATGTAGATGAAAAAACAAGGAAACTGCTAGTATTAACAGTAAGAGAGATTATTTTACAAGCTAAAAGAAGATTGCAAGGAAGTTAGTTAGTTACCAAAAAGAGGATGCTATATATAGCATCCTCTTTTTGGTAACTAAGAGTAAAAAAGTAATACAGAAGGAACCGTCCGTAATTATTCATTCTGCATTACTTTTTATATTTATTCTTTTAATCAAATTCTACTGTAGTCCGGACTAATATACTTCATAGGTCTGGTATCTTCTGTACTAAGACCTGTTAAATAAGAAATATTAGGAAGATAGAGTCTAAAGTCATCAGCAGATATTTTAGAAGTAGCAAAGTCATAAGCAGCTAATAAAAGTAAGGTGCTTTTCTTATTAGCATTTCTTAAAATATCATAAAAGCTAAAGGTATAAACATTACCTGTCACAGGATGAAGCCATACTTTTTTACTACGATTCATATAATCATATAAAGGATTAACACAGTTGTAATATGAAAAAGTTGCAAGGAATGGCGATAGTCCTTTTGGAGTTACAGGGGAAGCCATATTAACAAGAGCTTTCTTCGCTCCAATGCGATCATAGGTTAGTTTATAATAGGTACGAGTATCTTTATAAGCTTCTTTGAAAGTTTGCCCCCCATTATTAATGCCATATAATAAAAACAAAGTATCATCGAATAAACCTGTAATGCTGTCAGGTATGTGTAAGTCTTTTAAAATATGTTTATGCACCTTAAATTTAGAGCTTTTCATGTTGAATTTTTCTTCACATAAAATAGTGTCAATGGCAACTTCCAGTTTTTTATGAACACCTTTATACTTGCTAGTTTCGGGCATATCCTCGATATAGCGACCTCCTAGATGAAAAATATAAGGATGTGCCATGGAATCAAGAATATAATGGCAAATAAACCCACTTAAATAACTGAGACATTCATTGAACTCTTTCGAATCCACTTCGAATTTTTTCATATAACATAAGGCGGAAACTAAAAAATCACCTGTTTTTTCTGCATGCATCTTAGTAGCAATATAGGCTTTTGAGTCTTTTTGCTTTAATCGATGATAATAGATAGGATCAGGCCCTTGAAGTCCTACTAAAAATAAATCTTTATTCTCTTTTAATACTTTGTAAAGAGGGGATTGTTTAATATTATGGGCAGTATCAAGTCCAAAAATATAATGGGTAATAATATCTGGCATTACAAATACTCCTTTTTCTTCCTTTCATATAAATTAAGTATATCACCTAAATTTTACAGGCGATAGAGTGAGTTTTGAATAAAAAAAAACTCCTACTAGAAGGAGTTTTTGTTACTATTATGATTCGTTATCTTTATCATGAGTTGCCATGGTTTTTACTGTGAAATAAAGGAGGCAGCCCATCATAATAAAGACAAGCAAGGCAAACTTTAGGTCTCTGTTGAAGAATGCAATAGCAGATACACCAAGAATGCCACTAATACCATAGAGGGTAACAACAGCTTGTTTTTGTGTATAGCCTCTATCTACAAGACGATGATGTAAATGCCCACGGTCTGGCGACATAATAGGTTTTCCAGCTAAAAATCTTCTAAGAATAGCAAAAGCTGTATCAAATATTGGAAGGCCAAGTACAAGCACAGCAATGAAAATAGTTGTTACTGTATAGCCCTTTAAAAGTCCCATAACAGAAGTAATACCTAAGGTGAAACCTAAGAAGGTAGAACCAGTATCCCCCATAAAAATAGAAGCAGGATTAAAGTTATAAGGCAAGAAGCCCATGCATGAACCAGCTAAGATGGCTGTGAGAAATGCTCCTGGGGGGTTATCGAAGTAAATAGATAATACCATTAAGCAAAGTGAAGCAATAGAAGAAACGCCTGCTGCTAAACCATCTAAGCCGTCAATTAAGTTAACGGCATTGGTAATGGCTACAATCCAAATGACTGTAGCTGGGATAGCTAAGAAAGTCGTATAAAATTCCTTGTCTCCAATAAATGGAATAGTAAAGAAATCAATACGTACACCACATAAAGCAACTACTGCTGCAGCGAGGATTTGAATGAGAAATTTTGGTTTCGCAGGAAGCTCAAAAATATCATCAAAAAATCCAAGTAAGAAAATCATGGTGCATCCAATAAATACTCCAAGGGTTTGCTTTATATTAACCAGAGGTAATTTCCAAATAAGAGTTAAAAATGTAATCATAAAACCAGCAAAGATAGCAATTCCGCCCATACGAGGGATAGGTACTTTATGCATATCACGTTTTCTGGGTTTTGCGATAGCTCCAACTTTAAATGCAATCTTTTTAGCTAAAGGCGTTGCAAAAAATGCAATTAAAAATGCTAAGACAAATGCAATGGCATATAAAATTGCATAATCTATGTTTCCCATAGGTTCATCTCCTTAAATATGTAGAACATATATGAGTACTAATAGTTTATACCTATCTATTAGTATATATTCATAAATTTCTAAAAGTGATATGTCAAATATTAGGCAAAAAAAGCTTACCACACGTTAAAAATAACAAACCTGACCATATCCTACTAATGTTTTATAATAAAAGCTCGCACTTGTCAACTAGGACTCGTGGAGCTTTTTGTATTTTTAAGATTTATTTTGTACCAAATAATCTATCACCAGCATCACCAAGTCCTGGCATAATATAAGCGTGGTCATTTAATTTTTCATCTAAAGAGGCTGCATAGATTTTAACATCTGGATGAGCTGCTTGAAGCGCTTTGATACCTTCTGGTGCAGCAATAAGGCAAAGGAAATTAATGCTAGTAGCACCACGGTCTTTGATGAATTGAATAGCTGCAATAGCTGAACCACCTGTAGCAAGCATTGGATCAAGTACAAAGAAATCTCTTTCTTCTACATCTTTAGGAAGTTTGCAGTAATATTCAACTGGATGAAGTGTTTCAGGATCTCTGTAAAGGCCGATATGACCTACTTTAGCAGTTGGAAGAAGATCAAGCATACCATCTACCATACCAAGACCTGCACGTAATATAGGTACAATGCTTAGGTTTTTACCAGCAATACGTTTACAAGTTGTTTTTGTAAGTGGTGTTTCTACTTCATAGTCTTCAAGAGGTAAATTGCGTGTTGCTTCATAGCACATTAATTGTGCGATTTCACGTACAAGCTCACGAAATTCTTTTGAACCTGTGTCATGACTTCTTAAGCGACCTACTTTGTGCTGAATGAGTGGGTGATCCATAATAAATACGTTTTCCATGTTAATATTCCTCCTAAGTAATAAGTAAATTTATTTTTCTTCTATTTTAGAGATTCTCTTGATGTGTCTTTCTTCATTAGAAAATGGCGTTTTTAAGAAAGTATCAACAACTTTTATAGCTAGGCCTGGCCCTATAACGCGGCCTCCTAAAGCGACAATATTGGTATCATTATGAAGACGAGTAGCTTCAGCTGAGAAAACATCGTGGCAAAGTGCACAACGAATACCAGGAATTTTATTTGCTGCAATAGAGATACCAATTCCTGTTCCACAAATTAGAACACCTTTCTCACATTCGCCGCTAAGCACAGCTTTTGAAACAGATTTTGCATAGTCAGGATAATCAACAGCTTCCTCACTCATACAACCAAAGTCTTTGAACTCTGTACCGTTTGCTTTAAAATATGCGATGATTTCTTGCTTAAGAGCAAAGCCACCATGGTCGCATCCAATTGCTATCATAATATTTCCTCCAGTTTTATTATAGTATAAATCCTATGTGTTGTAACTAAATAAATCACTTCTATATACTATAAGCTATTTTTGAAATTTGTAAACAAAAATTAAAGCTTTATAATATGATACCCGGCAGATTTTTCAAGTCTATTCATAATGGCATTGCCAATTCCCTTTTTAGGGAAAGCTAGGGAGTATACAATATCAATATCCGCATCATCAAATGTACGTAATGCTTCAAAAAGATGGGCAGCGATAGTTGTAAGGTTTTTAGTAGTACCAGCGCTGATAACTAAGTCAGCCTTAAAATGCTCTTTGGTTTCATCAGTAGCTAGAACGCCTACTTTTTTGCCTTGACTATGAGCAGATACAATAAGCTCATTCATTTTGCTTATTACAAGGGATTCTTCGCCATCAACAATAATAACCTCTGCATTAGGCGAATAGTGTATATATTTCATTCCAGGCGCCTTAGGAAGCTCACCTTCTTTGAGTGCATGGCTAATGGCAGGATCTATAGTAACACTGCCTAGGACTGCTTCTATCATTTCGGCAGTAATACCACCAGGTCTTAAGATGGTAGCTACTTCACCTGTTGTATCTACAACAGTAGATTCTACACCATACTTAGAAGAATCACCTACAATAATAGCATCTATTTTACCCTCTAAATCTTCTATAACACGAGAGGCATTAGTTGGGCTAGGTTTGCCAGAAGTATTAGCACTAGGTGCTGCTAGAGGCAATCCTGAGGCTTTAATCAGCTGCTGAATAATAGGATGAGAAGGAAAGCGAATAGCTACTGTATCTAGTCCACCAGTTACGACTTTAGGAACTAACGAACTTGCTTTAAAGATAAGTGTTAATGGACCAGGCCAAAAGTGCTCCATTAAGGTTCTAGCCATAGGAGGTACTTCTTCTACAAGAGGACTTAGCATTTCTAAATCAGCTATATGTACAATTAGCGGATTATCGCTAGGTCGCCCCTTAGCCTTATAAATATTTTTAACAGCATTTTCATTTAAAGCATTAGCGCAAAGTCCATAAACAGTTTCAGTAGGCGATGCCACAAGACCGCCTTGTTGAAGAATATTGGCTGCCTCTAAAAGTGCTGTTGTATCTGTAATAATACTTGTTTTCATGTAAAGGACTCCCATTACTCATTAAAGATATTAATCTGTCATATAGTATATCACAAATGAGGACAAAAGATAACAAGAAGACTAAAATTTCCCCACTACTTAATCAAGTATTAAGGATAATCATATGAAGGATACCTTAGTTAATTCAATTTATGATAAATAAAATAATTTGAGATAAATAAAAATAAGAAAAAAACAAGTTTTATCAATTAAAAAATTATAGTTAAACAAATGAGGTAATAAAACAGAACATCTTAAGCTTAGTTAATAGATAAGTTTGAATAAAAATAAGATAATTAAGAAAATAATTATGGAGGGATCAATATGAGCTTAGGATTAAGAAAAGATTTTAAACTGCGGAGAATATTAGCTAAGACACTAGCGTTATCAATGATAGGAATAGGAAGTTTAACGAGTATAACTATTCCTACGAGTGCTGCTACAGTAAGGCAAGTTGAGGCACTAGATAGAGGATTAGTGGCAGTAAAGGTAAATGAAGGCGTATTTTTATCTTGGAGATTATTAGGCACAGAAGGGTATGCTACTAGCTTTAATCTTTATAGAAATGGCGTAAAAATTGCAGGGCCCATTGTAAGTAGTACTAACTATGTAGATAGTAACGGAAAGGTTACAGACTCATATTATGTTCGAACTGTAGTTAATAGCATTGAACAAACAGAATCTGATAGTGTTGGCGTGTGGAACAATAATTATTTAGATGTGCCTATTAATAAGCCTGGTAGTATTTATTCTGCTAATGATGCTACTGTAGCAGATGTAGATGGAGATGGAGCATACGAAATTATTTTAAAGTGGGATCCTAGTGATTCACAGGATAATTCAAAATCAGGTTATACCTCTAATGTTTATATCGATTGCTATGAATTAAATGGTACACACAAATGGCGTATTGATTTAGGGAAAAATATTAGAGCAGGGGCACACTATACACAGTTTATTGCTTATGATTTTGATGGAGATGGTAAAGCTGAAATTGCAATGAAAACGGCTGATGGGACTAAGGATGGGGGTGGAACTACTATAGGAGATGCTTCAAAAGACTATCGTAATAGTAGTGGCTATATATTAAGCGGACCTGAATATTTAACATTATTTGAAGGAGATACAGGTGAGATTATTAATACTGTAGATTTTACACCCCCACGTGGAACAGTGAGTAGTTGGGGAGATAATTATGGCAATCGTGTAGATCGATTTCTTGCAGGGGTTGCTTACTTGGATGGACAAAAGCCCTATTTAATTATGGCTAGAGGGTATTATACAAGAGCGGTTATTTCAGCATATGAAATAAGTAGTGGCAAGCTTAATAAAAAGTGGACTTTTGATAGTAGTACCTCAGGTAACAGTAGTTATGCAGGACAAGGTAATCATAATCTTTCTGTAGCAGATGTGGATGATGATGGGTATGATGAAATAGTTTATGGTTCAGCTATAATTGATCATAATGGAAAAGGTTTATATACAACAGGTATGGGACACGGGGATGCCTTACATGTAGGAGATTTTGATCCTACGCATAGTGGGCTAGAAATTTATCAAGTACATGAAGAGAAGGGAAGTAACATAGAAAGTGTACAATTAAGACATGCTAAAACAGGAAAAGCTCTTTGGTCAGTCAAAACAGGAACGGATGTGGGCCGAGGATTGATTGCCAATATAGGGCCTGACTATTATCCATATGTGGCATTATCTTCAGTAGGTAACTTTGATAAAAATGGTAATAAAATCAGCATTAATACAGGTAGCTTCGGAATCAACTTTGCTATATGGTGGGATGGGGACCTTTATAGAGAAGGATTAGACCGTACATATATTAATAAATGGAACTGGAATACAAAGTCAACTGATCGTTTATTAACCGGAAGTAATGTACACTCTAATAATAGTACAAAAGCAACACCGAGCTTATCCGGTGATATTTTAGGAGACTGGCGAGAGGAAGTTATATGGCCAACTTCAGATGATACTGCACTTAGAATCTATACAACAACGGCATTAACAGACACTAAGCTTTATACACTCATGCATGATACACAGTATAGAACAGCTATTGCATGGCAAAACGTAGCCTATAACCAACCACCACACCCAAGTTACTATATTGGGACAGATATGAAATCACCAAGTCAGCCAGCTATTTATGCAGTAGGTGATTATGTAGAAAAAGAAGTGAAGAGTAAGGAGCCAGTAATAGGTGCACAAATCAAAGAAGGGCAATACATGATTAAGAATGTAAAAAGCGGATTGTATTTAGATGTTGCAGGAGGAGTAGCAGCTAATGGAACAAATGTGCAACAATGGGGAGCTAATGGTGCTGCTGCTTATAACACATGGACTATAAAATCTGTAGGTAATGGCTATTATAAGTTGTATTCAGGAGTAGGGGATGGAAGCTATTTATTAGATGTAGATTATGGAAAGACTGCTGATGGAACTAATATACAGATTTATCAAGATACAGCTTCTGATGCGCAATTATTTAAGTTTGTCGCAAACAATGATGGTAGCTACGGTATTGTTACGAAGGTAAGTCAGGATTTATCTAGCTTAGATGTTTATGCTAATAGTACTAGTAATGGAGCTAATGTATGTGAGTGGACATATGCAGGGGGAGCTAATCAAAGGTGGATTTTAGAAGAGGTAGTTACAACGCCCACACCTACACCTACACCAACATCTACACCAATTCCAACACCTACACCAACACCAACTCCAGAGCCATCAAGCGAAATGGCAAAATTGGAGGCTAGCATAAATGACTGGGGAGGGGCTTTTGGGGTAGATATAAAAGTTATTAATCAGGGAACAGTTACATGTGAAAGTTGGAGGCTAAAACTATTACAAGTAGATTTTAATGTGACAAGCTCTTGGAACGTAGATATGATATCACAAGGAGAAGAAATCGTTATTACACCAGCTTCATGGCAGGCTAAGCTTGCACCAAATAGTGCAGCAACGTTTGGAATGATTTGTAATGGTAAGCCTAATGCTAATTTTGAATATACATTAGAGTTGTTAGATGCTAGTGGAACTGTGATTGCATCTAGTAGCAGGAAGTAAGATAAACATATGAAAAGTGGCTACTATACATTATTCATGTATAATAGCCACTCTTTTATACTTAAGCCATTTTATCTTCAATTATTTCCCTGGGAAGTACAACGATTTCAATATCTCCAATCTGTGATTTCAGTTGTTCATATACACTAGAGCCTGGAGAAATAGTATTACCATTAGGTGTTTCACCAATGACTAGGTGGGTAATATCATTTTCTTTAATAAAACTCGTAATCGTTTCAGGAATGTTATTACTACATAGGAAGTGAACTTCACCACCTAATTCACCACCATACGCAAAGAGGTCGGAGAGGAGCTCACTGCTTTCTGGCCTGTCGAAGATGGTTTCTCCTTTCCTAATGTGCAAAATATGAAGTGGTGCATCTATAGATTGAGAGAGGTTAAAACCTTCTGCGATTAAACGACGGCTGTTTTCTTGGATAGTGATACCAACTAGGACTTTGTAATTCATGTTCATCACTCCTCTTCATTAAAAAATTCATATTTCAATTATAGCATGACTATAAGGAGTTAATGTGAATATATTTTTATTTTATTTTTAGTGGTTTTAGCCCCCAAATTTCATCAGCATATTGTTTAATCGTACGGTCAGAACTGAATTTACCAGAGCAAGCCGTATTAATGATAGCTTTTTGATTCCAAGTGACTTCATCTAAATAAGCATACTCTAAAGCTTTTTGAGCTGTATGGTAAGCACGAAGATCTTTTAAAATAAAATAAGGATCAGCTAAATTATCTCCAGCTCTATTTAATAGAGACTCATACAATTCTACAAAGAGGCCAGGATTCTTTGGTGAAAGTGCACCATTAATAAGTAGGTTCAATATACTATGAATTTCAGAATCGTTATGGTAAATATCCCATGGATTATATTGACCTGATTGATAGAGATTAAGAACTTCTTCACAGGTTAACCCAAAGATAAAGATATTATCTTTACCAACTTCTTCGAAAATTTCTATATTGGCACCATCTAGGGTACCGATAGTTAAAGCGCCATTAAGCATAAATTTCATATTACTTGTACCAGAAGCTTCTTTACTAGCGGTAGAAATTTGTTCACTAACATTAGCAGCTGGAATAATAATTTCTGCATTAGATACACAGTAATTTTCGATGAAAACAACTGTTAAGTAATCTTTTGTCATAGGGTCATTATTAACTAAGTCAGCTACAGAATTGATGAGCTTGATGATAAGCTTAGCTCTAGTATAACCAGGAGCAGCCTTGGCACCAAAAATAAAGGTACGAGGTACATAATTGCCATTAGGTTTAGCTTTAATTTCATTATAAAGCATAAGAATATGAAGAACATTCATAAGCTGACGTTTATATTCGTGAAGACGTTTAACCTGAACGTCAAAGATAGAATCAGGATTAACAACAATACCATTATGTTCTTTAATATAATCAGCAAGACGAACCTTGTTGTTATATTTAATATCTCTAAATTTTTCTATAAAAGCTTTATCTTTACTATATGGTACCAGTTTCTTTAAATGGGTAAGGTCTTTATACCACTTATCACCGATTGTATCTGTAATGAGGGTAGCTAATTCAGGATTAGCATGACCTAACCAACGTCTTTGAGTGATACCATTTGTTTTATTGTTAAATTTATTTGGATAAATATTATAGAAGTTTTTAAGTACATTATTTTTTAGGATTTCTGTATGAATAGCAGCTACACCATTAACAGAGAAGCTTCCAACAATAGCAAGATAGGCCATTTTGATTTGGCCATCACAAATAATACTCATATTGTGGATGATATGTTCTGGTTGATGATAAACATCTCTAAGCTCCATGCAGAAACGTCTATTAAGTTCTTCAATAATTTGATAAATACGAGGAAGTAATTTTTGGAACAAGTCAATAGGCCAAGTTTCTAGAGCTTCAATCATAATTGTATGATTTGTATAAGCACAAGTGCGGCTTGTAATGTCAAAAGCATCTTCCCAAGTGAGTCCTTCTTGGTCTAAGAGAATACGCATAAGTTCAGCTACTGCAATAGCTGGATGAGTATCGTTCATTTGAAAAATTACTTTTTCAGGAAGCATATATATATTAGGATTAGTGCGTTTAAATTTAGCTACAGCTTGTTGAACAGTGGCTGATACAAAGAAGTATTGTTGTTTTAAACGAAGCTCTTTACCTTTGTAGTGATTATCATTAGGATAGAGGACTTCCACTAAAGTTTTAGCAAGGGTTTGTTGTTCTACGGCTTTTTCATAGGCACCTTGATCAAAGAAGCGAAGTACAAACTTTTGAGGAGCTTCAGCATCCCATAGTCTAAGGGCATTGACAAAGCCATTTTTGTAACCAACAATTGGCATATCATAAGGAATTGCTAAAACAGAGTCGTAATTTTCTTGAACAAAGTGTAGTCTGCCATTCTCGTCCATATAATTACGTACGGTGCCACCGAATTTGATTTCTTGTGCGTTATCATTACGTTTAACTTCCCAAGGATTACCGTTAGCTAACCAATCATCTGGGTATTCTACTTGGTAACCATCTTCAATTTGTTGTTTGAAAATACCATAGTTGTAACGAATACCACAACCATAAGCAGGATAAGAAAGTGTGGAAAGAGAGTCTAAAAAGCAAGCTGCAAGTCTACCAAGTCCACCATTTCCAAGACCAGCATCAGGTTCCTGATCCTCTATTTTATTAATATCAATTTTAATGTTAAGTTCTTCTAGAGCTTCCTGTACACTTGACATAATGCCCATGTTTACAAGATTATTACCTAGAGCACGACCCACTAAGAATTCCATGGATAAATAGTAAAGTGTTTTAGGAGTTTTGGTATTATAAGCATGCTGTGTTTCAATCCATTCATCTGTTATGACATCACGCACAGCAAAAGCAACAGCTTGATAAAGTTCTTGGGGAGAAGCATCTTCTAGAGTTTTACGTGAGAAGTTTCTAATGTGGTCTAATATTTCGCCTTTAAATTTTTCTTTACTAAATCCATATGACATAGGTGTACCTCCAATGATATATAAGATAAAATCTTAGAATCCATCCTAAAGAAACATGTAGATGTTAGAATAGTTAATACATATTATACAATAAAACACTAACTATAGGGAGAAAAGTGGAGATAGATTTTTTTGCTTAAAATATTGAGAAATTTATGGAAAGTATCTAAAAGTAAAAGATTATGTGTTAATGTTAAACAAACAGAAACTTGTCTCGGTGTTTATGGAGAATTACGTCTGGAGGAAAATGAGGGAGAGGACTACCTTCCAGAGTTCCGGTTCAAATTTTTTAGAGGCACTAGGCTCACTTATTTGGATGAACGCATGAAAACTCCCGCTGGTCAGACACTCATGCTAAAACCCATCCAAAACGTTCGCCAAGTGCCTCTAAAAAATTCTCCCAAGTCACTCTTCCAGGCAGCCTTCTCCCTCATTTTCACAAACGTTATTGAACTCATAAACATCCACGACATTGAGGCAGCCTGGGAAGAAGGCGTAACGACAAATCATGTTAATAGCAATTAAAGAACGCAAAAAAACACAAAAAAACACATCTCCAAGTACTATATATACTCGAAGATGTGTTTCCTTGGTCCAGACTCTGGAAATTAACTTTCATAACTAGCTAAATAGACCCTAATCAAGGCGCAAAATGGCTCCTCAGCACGTATGCGTTATAACCTAGTGCCTACTAAGACTAGTGATGAAAGTCAAACCAATGAGTGAGGAGCTCTTATTGTCTTAGCCGGTGCACCCTTATGATAGGAAACTAAGGCTTTAAGACTCTGGTTTAAAACTTTATTTGGTAATGCAAGATATAAAAACATTTAAAACAACTTATAAGTGGCGCCTTCCTTGCAGCGCACCAGTGAACATTTTCCTTAAGTCCAGAGGTACCTATAACAATAGATTGAGACTTGGCTGACCCGGTCAGTTCCTCAGGTTGAAGCTGTGGTAATTTGCCGTGGGAAGTTATTTAATTTGTTTTTACACTTCTATATATGTGGTCAGAAATCCGAATCCCTAATAAAAAATGAAATAAATACCTAGAAATATAAGTAAGAACTTAAATATATAATTTTGTGCATATATAAAATGTATACTATAGACTAACCTCATTTTCTCCCAGACGTCCTTTCTGATAAACCCTAAGACAAATTTTAATTTAGTCTTTTATTATTGATTGAATATTTGTATAATTAATTTGGGTAATAAAATTTAATAGTGGAGAAAATAGATGAAAAAAAACTATTTACTATGTTCGTCTACAATTATTTCAGTTGTAGTTATAAGCTTATTTGTAAATCTCAAAAATCAAAAGATAAAATATATCGATATACAGCAATATGAAGTGACAGCAATTCCTAATATTTTTGACAAATATGTAACTTGCCAAGTAGTAGAATTAGAGAATAATGAATTGGGTACTTATATAAAAGTAATGCTGAAGGTAAATATTACTCAAGAGGATGAGTACCGAATTGGTGGAGATTTGATAAAAAAAGATGATTCTGGAAAGAAATGGTCTTTTTTTCAAGAAGGTTACATGAACCCTCCGAATATACCAATGGCTAGGATACATGTAGATCCATTAGTAGAATTAGAGCAAGGTATGCATGATATAAATATTTATTTTTGGACTGACAGATTAATATCAGGTAAAGTTAATGGACCTTATGATGTTCAGCTATTTATAGAAGGCAAAGAAACTGGCATACATGAAGAAATAGACTTTAAAACAAAAGCTTATAAATATACGGAATTTAAAAGAGTGCAATAAATGAAAATATACATAGGTATTTGGCTATTGACAGATATGTTCGACAAGTGTAGAGTGAGAGATGAGAGAATGTTCTACGTTTGTCGAAGGAGAAGAAAAAATGGAGCAGATAAAGAGATTACCAGATGCAGAATTAGAGATTATGAAAATTATATGGGAAGCTAATGAGGAAGTAACCTCAGCTTATATTATGAAGCAATTAAAAGGTGTGAAGACTTGGGGAAATACGACAGTACTCAATTTCTTGGCACGTTTAGTAGAGAGGGGATTTATACAAAGTGAGCGTGTAGGTAAATCTAATGTTTATACAGCCATTATGGATGAAAAGTGTTATTTACAAAATGAAAGCAAATCTTTTCTTGAAAGACTACATGGTAATTCTGTAAAAAGTCTTATAGCAGCTTTATACAATGGACATACTATTACAGAGCAAGATTTAAAGGAACTGAAAGATTTTATTGATGAAAATACAAGGGAGGGCTAAGCATGTTAGGGGAGGTTTGGCTTAGTACAATAGATTTATCGATTGTGATAGGCGGTATGATTATTGTTTTATTGATGTTAAGGTCCTTTTTGTATAAGAAAATTGCACTTAAATGGTGGTACGGTATATGGCTTGTTTTAGCCATAAGATTATTGATTCCTTTTAATTGGGGAGCACAAATGAATTTAATACAGATAGGTGAAAGTTTATTTAAAAATTATCAGCAAGAAGAAATACTGGCACAAAGTATAGATGCCTCTCAAGCTGAGGCTTTAGTGGGATTAACCACAGAAAAGGATTCAACAAATGAAAAATTAAGTAGTAGCTTAACAAGTAATGATTCAATAAATAAAGGTAAATTAGAACATCAAATAGAAGATTTAAAGATGGGGGATAATAGCAAGTATGTAGAAAGTACTCTAAAGTTGCTCCTAAGTTATTTTTGGCTAATAGGCAGTACACTGTTTCTAAGTTATCACTTGGTGCTATACCTAAGTTTTCGTAAATCATGTAAACGATGGAACCAGACAAGTAGAGACCAGGTTATTAACCAGGTATTTAAAGAAATCTGCAGAGAACTCCATATTACAAAACCTATTGAAATTCAAGTGTGTAAAAAGATAGATTCACCTATGGTAATGGGCTATTGGCGCCCTAACATTTTAATACCTAGTAAGAAGTATGAGGAACAAGAATTATATTTTATATTGAAGCATGAACTACTACATTATAAATATGGGGACCTATGGTATAAATTATTGTTAATAAGTGTAAGGGGAATACATTGGTTTAACCCATTAGTACATATTATGGCTAAATATGCAGAAGAAGATTTAGAAGTTGTTTGTGACAGTCGGGTTTTAAAGGGAGAAGTACCTGAGACTAAGAAGAGTTATATGGAAGTTATTTTAAAGGTGGCAGATAGCTCTCATCAAAAAAGTATAAGCCTTTCTACACAGTTTAGAGGCAATAAGCAAACTTTAAAACAACGCTTTGAAGTTATAGTTAATGGGCATAAGAAGAAAAAAGGCTTGGTAACATTTATTATGGTTACTTGCATTGGTTTAGTAAGTGGGTGTGTAGGGATTACAAGAGAAGTAGCAAAGCCTTTAGAAAAGGCAAGCATAGAAGATATAGGCGAAAAAGATTTAAAATTAGAGAGTCAACAACCTACTGGTGTAATAAAAGAGGAAACAGAAGATAAACAGGTATTAATGATAAGTGGATATGAAATAAGGGTACCTGAGCAGTGGACAATACAAAATTTTAATCAAGGAGATAGTGAGGGGCAAGATGTTTATTCTAGTATTAATTGGCTATATAAAGATAATCAAAGAATGGGGGGAGTGCGATTAATAAACAATAAAATATCCATGGAGGACGCGTTTAATGTCTTTGGCTTGCCAGTAAAAGGGAGAGAGATTGAACAAACCAGTATACAGGGCTATAGCGTGCCATTAATAGAAACACAGTATAAAAAAGATGGTAAAACCTCTTATATACAATATGTTTTTTATGATTTACCGAATCCGCCACCTTACGGCTATGCTCTCTTTTTTGATTTGGAACAAGTGAATAAGGAAGAAATTAATCAGATTTTATCCAGCTTTAAAACACCAGATTTAGGGGAGGATTTAGACAAGCTTCCACAAAAAAATAGAAAGCCACTTACATTAGAAGAGGCTAAAACTAGTGCTACTTATAGAGTAGGTATAAAGGATGGTACTGAAGAGGCTTTTAATTGGGATAAGCTAGACAACTTTATAGAAAATCAGAAGAAAGGTATTCCAGATCAATTAGATGTACTTACTTATATAGAAACAGAAAATGGTCTAGTCATTAAAGATTGGTATTATATTATATTTGATGGGCAAGTAGCTAGAAGTTTTGGATATTACATGCTAGATGATGGGAATTATACCTATGATAATATGCCGATTATTTTCAGTAAAATTCTAAAAAAATATTACCCACAAGAAAGTATTATTACGTATCGATTGGTTGGTGAAGATGGCGATGAAGAAAATACGATGAGATTTTTCCAAGTATCAACTACAAAGTCAACAAAAGATTCTTTTGAGACTACAAAGGAAGAAAAAGCAACTTATATATTACTTAAATAAACTTCAAAACAAAAGTTTGTAAGCATAAAAAAGTCCTGATAGGAAATCTAGAAATTTCCTATCAGGACTTTTATTTTGACCTTTTATAGGCTAAAGAAAGCCTTCATAGCTTCACATGTATAAATAAAATCTTCAGCTGCCATAAGTTCTCTAGCTGAGTGCATAGCAAGCATTGGTGTTCCAATATCTACTGAGCGGATTCCTAAGTGAGAGGCTGCTACAGGACCAATAGTAGAGCCGCCTCTTTCATCAGAACGATTAACAAAAGTCTGGTATGGAATATTATTAGTCTTACAAATACCAGCAAATACAGCAGCAGAATCGCTATCTGTACTATAACTAAAGTTGGCATTTACTTTAATAGCAGGCCCTTTACCAGGAAGTACTTTATTAGTAGGATCGCTTTTTTCCATATAGTTTGGATGAGAAAGGTGAGCTACATCTCCAGATAATATAAAAGAGTTATCAAGAGCTATGAAAAGCTCTTCTCTCGTTTTACCAAAAGCTAAAAGAATACGTTCTAAGGTGCGAATTAAGTAAGGAGAATCTGCACCCTGTCTTGTGTGACTTCCTACTTCTTCATTGTCAAAGCAAACAAACATAGAGATACCTTTTTGTGAGCTGTTATGAAGGATGGCATTTAAACCACTATAAGTCATAGAGAGGTCATCAAGTCTTGGTGCTGAGATAAATTCTTCCTTTAAACCTACACACATACTTTTTTCAAAAGGATAAAGGAAAAGATCAGCATCAAGAATATCTTCAGCTTTAACGTTAAGTGCTTCGGCTAATACTTCAAGGATATAAGATTCTTTAACTGCTTCGTGAGTATAGGTAAGAATTGGAAGTGTATCCTTTTGTTTATTAAAGTTAACGCCTGTATTTACCTCACGATTCATATGAATAGCTAAGTTTGGAATAATAACAATAGGTCTATTTAAGTCTACAAGGTGTGTTTCTGGATGAAGTAAATCATCAGATTTTAAAGCCACACGACCAGCAATAGAGAGGGGTCTATCAAACCAAGTACTTAAGATAGCACCACCATAACCTTCTGTATTAAGTTTAACATAGCCATCTGTATTCATTTCAGCATTTGGTTTAATTCTAAAGCCAGGTACATCACCATGAGTACCAATGATCTTAAAGCCTTCATTAATAAAATCGTTAGAGTTAATAACAAAAGCAATAAGAGCAGAATCATTAAGCGTCGTATAGTATTTGCCACCTACTTGAAGGTTCCAAGGTTTATTAGGTTCTAAATAGCAAAAGGACTCTGTTTCTAAAATATTTTTACAAGATGCAATGGTATGGAACATAGTTGGACTTGCATCAATGAAATTCATTAGGTTAGTTGTTAAAGTATTAATCATTGTAAGCCTCCTTAAATGTAATCTTGCGTAAAAGCAAGTTCTGTAGTTATTATACATGGAAGCTAACCTTTTTCATACGGTTAAGTGTAATTAATGTACTTGAATTTCTAACACAAAAGTTTGTGGAGGAATAGAGAGTGTCATAGCAGGACTTACACGAAGTGTAACAAGTGAACCTACTTTAAGTGAATTAATATTAGATTGTTTTGAACTGTCATCAAAGCTGAGTTTAGTTTTTTGATCATACCTAATAATAGTTTGTACATTAATATCTTTTGCATCAGCACCTTGAGGTGTTACTGTAAAGTAATTTTCTTTATGGTTTACTTCTGCAACTACCATTTTGTCTAAAGTAATAGCTTCAGAAGTAATTTCAGTAGATGAATCTTCTTCAAGGATGGTAATGGTAAAGGCAGCTGTTTGAGGAGGAATAGAACGTGTCATAGCAGGACTATGAGTAGCACTAATAGTCATTCCAGTCTTTAAATCATTGATTTTGTAGATTGCTTTGTTAAGGTAATGTTTGATGTGGGTATCATCACCAATATTTAAAACTATGTAATTGTTTACTTCATCAGTTTTACCTTCAGGTAAGATAGTTACTTGTTTAGTTTCAAGAGAAATTTCTTTAATAGTAGCTTTGGCAATGGTTATACTTTCAGAAGCTGGTGTTTCTGGAGTTACAGGAGTAGTTGGTGTTACAAAGCTTACCACATTGTCCTTGTAGCTTACTTCAAGCCCAAGTGCATTTGCGAGCTCAGCTACAGAAACATAGTTCTTATTATTGTAGTTAAGTGTTTGTGTACCCTTTAAAATAGTATTGCCATCTAAGGTATATTGAACTGTTGGATTAAGCATGGCTTTAACATGCTTTAAAGCTGGAGCGGCAATAAGAGATGTACAAAGTAAAATAGATGTCCCTATAAGGGTAATAGTAAGTTTTTTAGATAACATATAAATACCTCCTAAAATTTGATTTTATTATTTAGACGTTTATATAAAGCTAAAAGTTTCATTTTATTTAGAAGATAAATAAAAAATATTTGTATTTAAGAGATAATGTTGACAAATGAATAAAGTAGGCATAATATATAAGTAAATATATGAGCAATCATTCATATGAGAAGAGGTGGAAGTATGAAGTATATATTCAGAATTGAGAATTTGGATTGTGCCAACTGTGGTAATAAAATAGAAGTAAGACTTAATAAAGAGCCTTATATTAAAGAAGCTATTTTGAACTTTATGTTAAAGAAACTCACTATTCATGTTAAAGAAGAGGAAGCGGAGCATTATCCAGAGGAAAAGCTTAGAAAAGACGTAGAGAAGCTAGCTGATGAGATAGAAAAAGGTATTAAGATCCTTAGTGTTGTAGATGAAGAAGAGGTATATATAGCACCACCTCATGAGGATTGTCATTGTGATGTTCATGACCATGAAGGAAGCTGTGAATGTCATACACATAATAATGAAGGAGGACTGAGTAGAAATGGGCAAAAGCTTACTTCAGTTCCTAAGGATAAAAGGGATAATGCTATCAAAAGTTTTTTGGAATCTGAGAAATTAGAGCCTACTTTATTAATAGTAAGTATTATTTTACTTGCTATAGGAGCTGTTTTAGACCAATCCATTCTTCTTATCATAGCATATATTTGTGTAGGCTATGATGTTGTCATTAATGCAGCTAAGAATTTTGTAAAAGGTAAAATGCTAGATGAAAACTTCCTTATGACTATTGCAACAATAGCTGCCTTTGCAATTGGTGAATATCCAGAAGCAGTAGCGGTTATGGTGTTTTATAAAATAGGTGAATACCTTCAAGGTAAAGCTGTTAATTACTCTAGAAAAGAAATCGAAAAGGCTATGGATATTCGTCCAAGTTTTGCTAGAGTCATTCGTAATGGAAAAGAACAGGTGGTATCACCAGAAGCAGTTTTAAAAGGTGAGATTATTGAAGTAAGAGCGGGAGAAAAATTACCACTAGATGGTGTTGTAATAGAAGGAACAAGTACTTTGGATACATCAATGCTTACAGGTGAAGCGCTACCTGTTGTGGCACAATTAGGAAGCAAGGTCTTAAGCGGTTCTATTAATAAAGAAGGTGTTATTAAAGTAGAAGTTACAACTAGCTTTAAAAATAGTACAGTTTCAAAGATTTTAGAACTTATTGAGAATGCTAGTAGTAAAAAGTCTAAGTCTGAGAATTTTATTACTAAATTTGCTAGATGGTACACACCTATTGTAGTAGGTTTAGCCGTTTTAACAGCAATTGTACCTTCTTTAATCACAGGAAACTGGCAACACTGGGTTTACTCAAGTATTATTTTTCTAGTTATTTCTTGTCCATGTGCATTAGTTGTTTCTGTACCTCTTGGTTTCTTTGCTGGAATAGGTGCAGCAGCACAAGTTGGTGTTTTGGTTAAAGGAAGTAACTATTTAGAAGAGCTTAATACAATTGATACAGTTGTATTTGACAAGACAGGAACCATTACAAAGGGTGAATTTGGTGTAAGTCAAATCATTGCTCAAGGAATGGCAAAGGAAGAACTTTTAGCACTAGCAGCACGTATTGAAGCAAAATCTAATCATCCTATTGCCAAATCTATTGTAAGTGCTTATGGTAATCTAAAAGTTGAGGAGATCATAGGCGAGTATAAAGAAATAAGTGGTGAAGGGATTGTCGTTAATCAAGGTGACTCAGTATTATTAGCAGGAAATGAAAAGTTAATGGCACATTATCAAATTGATTATAAACAAGAAGAGGAGATTGGCTCTCATGTTTATGTAGCAAGAGATGGGCAGTATCTTGGATGCATAGTAGTAGCTGACCAAATTAAAGCAGACAGTAAAGCTGCTATAGCCAAATTAAAAGCAGGTGGCATTAAAAAAGTGATTATGCTAACTGGAGATAAAAAAGAAAATGCATATAAGATTGGTAATGAAGTAGGCATTGATACAGTTCATGCAGAGCTTTTACCTCAAGATAAAGTAACGAAATTAGAAGAAGCTTTAAAAGGTGGTAAAGTTACTTTTGTGGGAGATGGTATTAATGATGCGCCTGTACTTGCTAGAGCAGATGTAGGTATTGCTATGGGTGGTGTAGGTTCAGATGCAGCTATTGAAGCTTCTGATATTGTATTAATGACAGATGAATTATCTTCCATTGCTGATGTGATGAGCATTGCTAAACGTACTAGAAAAATTGTAACCCAGAACATTGTATTTGCATTAGGGGTTAAAGTAATTGTACTTGTACTAGGGATTTTAGGAATTGCAAATATGTGGTTAGCTATTTTTGCAGACGTAGGCGTTTCACTTTTAGCAGTTATTAATTCTATTCGCGTTCTAGGAAAGAATGTGGGTTATGCTTTAAGAATGGTAAGAGGCAAGTAAAATTTGTCGGTGACTTTACGGGTTGTTTGGGCGGAACTGAGAGAGGGTGACTATCCTACGTGGTTCCGCTCCGCATTTTCAGTAGGCACTAAGCTCACTTTTTTGGATGAACGCCCACAAACTCGGTTCCCTCAAACACGTGGGCTAAGTACCATCCAAAACGTTCACTAAGTGCCTACTGAAAATACTCCGAAGTCACCCCGTCAGGACAGTCACTCTCTCTCAGTTCTAGCAACAACAACGCATAAAGCTACTTTCCTGAAGTGTTTTCAAGAAAAAAGATGAATTGTTATCGTTACGCCCTCTCCCTCATTTTCTCCCAGACGGATTTTTATTTTTAATAGAATAACACCTCTAAAAACAAGAAGGAATGTTACCTAGTAACATTCCTTCTTGTTTTTAGCCATGATTATTCATAAGCGATTAGATCTAGATAGTATTTGCGCAAATGTTCGGCTACTTGAAGTTTATTTGCTGGAATGGGGATTGAAATGATATAAGTTGGTGTATCATCTATATCATATTGACCATAAACGAGTTGAAGAACAGCTTCTGGGCCTTGAGTGATAATGACGTTTTCGAGAAAATAAATAGATTTTTGTAAGCCATAAAGTTGATTCATAAAGTAAATAGAGTCTTCTCCAAAAACGACTTCTGTAGGAATTTTCAAAGCTTTTTCGTAGTAAGTTAGTATGCATCGAATACCTATAATGAATGCAAGAATAATTAAAATAGCAAGGGTATATCCTGTGTAAAGGATATGAGTACCGCCGCTATAAGCAAACACAAGAGAAAAGATAATTCCAAGTATTAAGCTTAAGATAGCTGTAGAAATAGTATTATTTTTCTGTTCAGATAAAGCTGCTTTAAGTGTGGAAGAACTACTAATATCATAAGTCCAGTGTGCAAGCACAGGAGCATGATGATCAATAAGGGTTTTGATTTTTACATATTTTCTATAATGAACAGCAGAGGCGATTAAACCAATGATAATGAAGCAAATAGAAAAGAGGAGTAATGCACTTTTGCTGGAGTTAGGAAGAGTCTGTAGTAAAGTAGCAGAGATAGTAAAGGTAATGCCTAATAAAAAAATGGAAAACCATAAAATACAGTGAATAGCTTCTTTTTTCATAGTATCCCTCCTTCGGACTTATGAAAGGAGTGTCTATAGTCATTATATGTAGTAGGAAGAAAAAAGGTTAATATAAAATGATAAAGATTATGGTGAATTAGCTTTCCACGCAGGAATAAATATGGATAGTAGTATACTTTCGTACTAGGGAGATAGGTATTTACATAGAGAGTAGATTTTGATACAATAACATCAAACGTATGTTCGATTGGAAGAGTGGTGAAATGGCAGAGAAAGTTATTTTTCATGTAGATGTTAATTCAGCTTTTTTAAGTTGGGAAGCAAGTTATAGAAAGCAAATTTTAGGAGAAGAAATAGACTTAAGGGATATACCCTCTGCTATTGGAGGGGACATAGAAAAGCGTAAAGGGGTCATTTTAGCAAAATCTACTTCTGCTAAGAAGTATGGGATTGTCACCGGAGAACCCATTGTGGCAGCATTAAGAAAATGTCCAGGACTTACTATTGTAAAGCCTAATTTTAGTGTATATGTAGAGTATTCTAATAAGCTAATGACACTTTTAAGGGAGTATTCTCCAGTTGTTCAGCAATATTCTATAGATGAGGCATATATAGATATGACAGGGACGGAAGGATTATATGGAAAGCCTTTGGATATAGCTTATAAGATTAAAGATAGAATTTATGAGGAACTAGGTTTTACAGTTAATATAGGGATTTCTTGTAATAAGTTACTAGCTAAAATGGCAGGAGAATTAGAAAAGCCCAATTTGGTGCATACTTTATTTCCAAGTGAAATTGAAAAGAAAATGTGGCCATTACCTGTAGGTGAACTCTTCTTCGTAGGGAAAGCAACGGAGAAAAGTTTAAAATTATTAGGAATTAGAACTATTGGCGAATTAGCAAAAGCTGATGTGAAATTATTGAAGCTTCATCTAAAAAAACAGGGTGAGATTATTCATCAATATGCTAATGGTGTAGATGCTTCAGCAGTAGAGGAAGAACAAGCACCTCATAAAGGCTATGGAAATTCTATGACAATTCCGTATGATGTGAATTCGGTAGAGAGTGCTTATCTCGTATTATTGTCCTTGTGCGAAACAGTAGGCACTAGATTAAGAGCAGCAGAGGTAGAAGCTAGTTGTTTGGCAGTAAGTATTGTAGATACTTTTTTTGAAAGAAAATCACATCAAATGGTATTACCAAGCTCAACAGCAGTGACTAAAGAATTATATAAGTATTCTTGTAAAGTATTTGAAGAACTATGGGATCACAAAACACCTATTAGGCAATTAGGCGTGCATACAACAAAATTGGAGAAAGAAAGCCATCATCAATTTAATTTATTTGAAACACCTAAGAATAAGAAGAATGAGAAACTAGATAAAGCAATAGATACCATTAGAAATAAATATGGGGAAGATGCAGTTATGAGAGCGGCTTTTGTCGGATCAAAGTTAGACCATATGGCAGGTGGCATTTCAAAAGAAAAGAAAAGCAGCATAACAACAAGTAAGCTTTAAGCTATAAGAATAAATTGCTACTGAGTATCTCATACTAATGAAGAGATGCATAAAAAGGAGGCGAGCACATGGCTAAAGCTGGTATGAGAAGACCAGGAGTTAATGAACCTCATGGCACAGAAAGTAATAGTAAAGGGCATTATAACAAAAATGCTATGGAACCTGTTCCAGAGATTCAAGGCAAAGCAAAAACTGGTAATAAAAAAGCTGGAAGAATTTATTAAAATGTAGAAATAAATTACCACAAAGAACAAATCTTTGTGGTAATTTATTTTTTTTTGTTAGCATGGGAATAAATACTTATGCAACTTATGTATGGATTACCTACACTATATTCAATATGAATTGATAATTAAATTTATGAAATTATAATGAAGACATGAAAAGTAAGAATATGTTTTATATTATCTAATACTAGAGAGATATAGGACTAAAGTGAATTTGGTTTGATTATAAGTATGGTAATAGATAATAAAGAAGGGAGTTGTCGCCTATAGGTGAAAAATGTTGTAAATACCCGTATTAAAAAGTAAATAAAAAAATTAGGAGGAATAGTATGAATAAGAGAAAAACGATGGGGCTTATGAGTGCTTTATTAGTTGGAGCACAATGTTTAACTCCACTTAGTGTTTTTGCAGCGGCAAATACACCTGTGGTTGTACCAGAATCGACGAATGTGTATGAACAGAGATTTTTAGACCTGTATGAGGATATTAAAGATAATAGTAATGGCTATTTTAGTCCACAGGGCGTACCTTATCACTCTATTGAAACATTAATGGTTGAAGCACCTGACCATGGACATGAATCAACTAGTGAAACAGCTAGCTATTATGTTTGGTTAGAAGCTATGAATGGTAAATTCACAGGAGACTTTAGTGGTCTTAAAGAAGCTTGGAATGTTATTGAAAAATATTATATTCCAACAGATTTAGATCAACCAGGTCAAACAGATTACAATCCAAATAGCCCTGCTACATATGCATCAGAATATCCTTTGCCAGATTATTATCCTAGCCAATTACAATTTGGTTTACCAGTAGGTACTGACCCTATTGCTAATGAACTTAAAAGTACCTATGGAACTTCTAAAATCTATGGTATGCACTGGCTTATAGATGGTGATAACTTCTACGGTTATGGTAGAAGAGGAGATGGTGTATCAGCGCCTTCTTATATTAATACATTCCAACGTGGAGAACAAGAATCTACATGGGAAACTATTCCACAACCATCATGGGAAGATTTTAAATGGGGTGGAAAAAGTGGTTTCTTACCTTTCTTCACAGGTGATGCTAACTATTCAAAACAATGGAGATACACAAATGCACCAGATGCTGATGCACGTTTAGTACAAGCTATGTACTGGGCGAAAGACTGGGCAGAAGAGCAGGGCCAAAATATTGATACTTATGTAGCTAAAGCAAGTAAAATGGGTGACTACCTAAGATACGCTATGTTTGATAAGTATTTCATGAAGATTGGTGCACAAGGTAAAACACCAGGACAAGGTTATGAAGCAGCACACTACTTAATGTCATGGTATTATGCTTGGGGTGGTGGACTTGATGCTAACTGGAGCTGGAGAATTGGTAGTAGCCACAATCACTTTGGTTACCAAAGTCCAATGGCAGCTTGGGTTCTTTCAACAGATAGTGATATGATTCCAAAATCACCAAATGCTAAACGTGACTGGGCTAAGAGCTTAGATAGACAAATTGAATTCTATCAATGGTTACAATCTGCTGAAGGAGCTATTGCAGGTGGTGCAACTAACTCATATGGTGGATCTTATGAGAAGTATCCAGCAGGTACAAGTACTTTCTATGGTATGGCTTATGATGCTCATCCAGTATACGAAGATCCAGGTAGTAATCAATGGTTTGGTATGCAAGGTTGGTCAATGCAACGTATGGCTGAGTACTATTATGAATCAGGAGATTCAAGAGTTAAAGGCCTTCTTGACAGATGGGCTGCATGGGCTAAGTCAGAAATTCAATTATATGATGATGGTACTTTTGCTGTTCCTTCTACACTTCAATGGAGTGGACAACCAGATACATGGACAGGGTCTTACACAGGTAACAAGAACCTCCATGTAGATGTTATTAACTATGGTACAGACCTTGGTACAGTGGCTTCTATGGCTAATACACTTACTTTCTATGCAGCAGCAACTAAGAAATACTCTCCAGAACAAGATTATCAAAGTTATGTAGATATAACAAAAGAAGTATTAGATCGTATGTGGACACTTTATAGAGATGATAAAGGGGTAGCTGCACCTGAAGTTCGTGCTGACTACAAACGTTTCTTTGAACAAGAAGTTTATGTACCAAGTAATTACACTGGAAAGATGGCAAATGGAGATGAAATCGTACCAGGTGTAACATTTATTGAATTACGTTCTAAATATAAGAATGATCCAGACTTTGCAAGACTTGAACAAGCTTACAAAAACGGTGAAGACTTCGAAATTACATATCACAGATTCTGGGCACAAGCAGAAATCGCTATTGCAAATGGTACAATGGCTATGTTATTCCCAGGTGATGAAGTAGTTATGAACGTAGCAGTTACAACTCCACAAAATGGTGATGTAATTGAAGTAGCAAAAGATTCAACAGGCATTGCAGTAAAAGCTGATGCTTCTATTGATAAAGGTTCTATTTCTAAAGTAGAATTCTATGCTGATGGTGTTAAATTTGCAGAAGATACAGATGTTAATTATGAAGCAAACTATGTACCAACTAAAGATAATTTAACAGCAGCAGGAACAAAACAAGTAACATTTAAAGTAGTTGCATATTCAGATAAGAATGTTGCTAAAGAATCAGCACCAATCACAGTAACACTTAAGTTCCCAGGAATTGAGTTACCAGTAGTTAACATTGTAAAACCAGTAACAGGTGATGTTATTGATTATAAAGCAACTCAAACTCCTATTACTGTAACTGCAGAAGCATCTGTTAAAGATAGTACAATTGCTAAGATTGAATTCTTTGCAGATGGAACCAAGATTGGTGAAACAACAGGTAATGGTAGTGTATCATTTGTACCAACTAAAGATGGTATGGATGCAGAAGGTATAAAAGAAATTACGCTTACAGCAGTAGCTACATCAGCTGAAGGTGCAAAAGCAACTTCTGAAGATGTTGTGATTAAAGTTCAATTTAAAATAGCTAATAAGCCAGTTGTTGTTGTTACAGCTCCAACTGCTAATACAGTAATTGATGCTACAACAGGCAAACAAACTGTAGCTGTTTCAGCTGAAGCAACAGTAAAAGATGGTACTATTAAAGAAGTAATTATCTACGCTGATGGTAAAGAAATCGGCAAAGCTAATGGTGCTACATGCACAGCAACTTATACTACACCAGATGGATATGGTCCAAGACCAGATGGTATTGTTAATGTAGTATTTACAGCAAAAGCAACAACTACAGATGATATGAGTGCAACATCTGAATCAGTTAAAGTACAAGTTAAACTACCAGTTGAACAAGTAGTTGAACCAAGTGTAAAGGTTAATGTAGCACATAATAATAAAGGTGGTGCAACTACAAATACAATTGGCGGACAATTTGTAGTAACATCAGAGGGCGCTGTAGATTTATCTAAACTTGCTATTCGTTACTACTATACTTTAGAGGGGAATGGAGCACAAACAGCATACAAAGATAATGCTGGTATGAATCTTAATAAAGCACCTTGGTATGTAAACCTTACTCCTGATGTTTCAGTAAATGTTGTTCCAGTTAGTGGAAACCAATACTATATGGAAATTACATTTACATCAAATGAAGTATTAGATGCTGGTGGAAAGATTGATATGGGTATTCGTCTTTCTAAGAGTGATTGGTCAAATTATGATCAAACTAATGACTACTCATATACTTCAGGACCAGTAGTATTATACAATGGTGAAGTTGTAAGTGGTACAATGCCAAACTAATCAAAATCAAATCCCCTAAAGTTTAATATACTAATTTCAATATAATCTCGGTAACTTAGGTTGCCGAGATTATACTCTAAAAGGAGGAAGAATAATGATAGGATTTAAGAAAAAGTCAAAGCAAATAGTTACTTCCGCATTAGCTGTAGGTTTAACATTAGGTACTATGGCTTTTAATGGTGTAGAAGTAAAAGCAGCTACAAACTTTAATTATGGCGATGCCTTTCAAAAAGCATTAATGTTTTATGAATTCCAAAAATCCGGAGATTTACCTGATAATCAGAGAAATAACTGGAGAGGAGATTCTGGCTTAAAAGATGGTGCAGATGTAGGATTGGATTTAACAGGTGGTTGGTATGATGCTGGTGATCATGTTAAGTTCAACTTGCCAATGTCATATACTTCTACTATGCTAGCGTGGTCTTATATAGAAGATAAAGATGTTTATAAAGATAGCGGACAAGATAAATATATGCTTGATGAAATCAAATGGGCTAATGATTACTTTATTAAGTGTCATCCATCTGCTAATGAATACTACTATCAAGTGGGGAATGGTGGATATGACCATGCTTTCTGGGGATCTGCAGAAATTATGCAGATGGAAAGGCCAGCATATAAATTAGATATGAATAATCCAGGTTCAGCAGTATCAGGAGGAACAGCGGCTTCATTAGCAGCAGCTTCTATTGTATTTAAAGATATTGATCCTGCTTACGCAGCAACTTGTTTAAAACATGCAAAAGAGCTTTTAAGCTTTGCAGAAGCTACAAAAAGTGACGCAGGTTATATGAAGCAAGCTAGTGGTTATTACTCCTCATTTAGTGGCTATAATGATGAGATATCTTGGGCAAGCATGTGGCTTTATATAGCAACTAATGATGCAAGTTATTTACAAAAAGCTAAAGATTACTCTTCTGGTTGGGAAAAAGTACCACAAACTGATCAGATTGCTTATTCATGGGCACACTCATGGGATGATGTACATATTGGTACTTCACTTTTGTTAGCTCAGTATGGTAAAGATGATAAATTTAAAAAAGTTATTGAAAATCACTTAGACTACTGGACAACAGGTCTTAATGGAGAACGTGTACCTTATACACCAAAAGGGCTTGCTTGGAGAGACTCATGGGGCTCATTAAGATATGCTACTACAACAGCATTTTTAGCTAGTATATATGCAGACTGGGAAGATGCTGATGCAAACAGAGCACAAACCTATCAAAACTTCGCTAAGTCTCAAGCAGATTATGCTCTTGGTAGCACAGGACGTAGTTTTGTAGTTGGTTTTGGAGTAAATCCACCTACTAAACCACATCATAGAACAGCTCATGGTGCATGGGAAAATAATTTATCAGGACAACCATATGAGCCAAGACATGTACTTATTGGCGCTTTAGTAGGAGGACCAGATAAGAATGATAAATATACAGATGTAATTTCAGACTATGTATCAAATGAAGTGGCATGTGATTACAATGCTGGATTTGTAGGTTTAATGGCAAAAATGTATGAAGACTACGGCGGAACTATCAATCCAAATCTAAATGCTATAGAGAAAGTTGGGGAAGAAATATTCCTTGAAGCAGGTATTAATGCACAAGACAAACAAAATGCAATTAATTTCGTAGAAATTAAAGCAGTTGTTTATAACAGAAGTGCTTGGCCTGCAAGAGTAACGGATAAGCTTGCTTATAGATATTTCGTGGATATTAGTGATGTATTAGCTGCAGGTTATAAAGCAAGTGATATGAAGATTTCAGCTAATTACAATCAAAGTGGTGCTAAAATATCTAGCTTACAACCTTGGGATGCACAAAACGGCATTTATTATGTAGAAATTGACCTAACTGGTGCTAAAATTTATCCAGGTGGTCAAAGTGAACATAAGAGCGAATTACAATTTAGAATTGCAGCCCCAGGAAAATGGGATTACACAAAGAGCCCATCATTTGTGGATATAGCAAGTTCAAGTTCAAATAGCTTAGCAAAAGCAAATCATTTTGCATTATATGATAATGGTAAATTAGTATTTGGTCAGGAACCTTCAGGGGCTACAAAGGTTTATGCACCAACGACAAGTATTGCATCACCAGTAGCAGGAACTATCTTTAAAGATGTAACAGAAGCAAATCCAGTTGTTATTAAAGCAAATGCAGAGGTACAAGAAAGTACTATTTCAAAAGTAGAATTTTTTGTAGACGGTACTAAGATTGGAGAAAGCACAAAGGCGCCTTATGAAATGAATTTTGTACCAAGTGACTACAGTACAGTTGTAGGTACTACAAAGGATTATAGCTTGACTGTTAAAGCAACGGCAGCTAATGGCAAATCTACTACTTCTGAAGCTGTTAAAGTATCTGTTGTTTTACCAGTACTAGCAGCACCAATAGTAGCTGTTACCGCTCCTATTGATGGAACAAGCATAGATATGAGTAAGGGCATTACAGCCATTACTATGAATGCTACAGCTGAAATAGAGAAGTCTACTATTCAAAAAGTAGTATTTTATGTAAATGGCAAGGTAGTAGGTGAAAGTAAAGTGGCACCATATGCAGCATCTTATTTACCAACTGGCTCAGCTAGTAAGTTAGGTGAATTAAGCGAGTATATTATAACAGCTGAAGCAATTGCAGCGAATGGTACCAAAACAATATCTAAACCTGTTAATGTATCTGTACAACTTCCTGTCATAGCAGCACCAGAGGTAGAAATTGTTTCACCTGCTAATGAAGAAACTTTTGCAGAGGTAACAAAGCAAATAGAAGTAAGTGTTGCTGCGGATGTATTAGAAGACGATATTAAGTTAGTTGAATTCTATGCAGATGGCAAAAAATTCGCTGAAAGCACTAGCGCAGTAGATGGCGTATACACAGCTACTTATGTAGCAGAAGGTACAGTTACAGAAATGGGTCAATTAACACCTATTAGCTTTACAGCTAAAGCAACATCTACAAAAGGAAAAACAACTACATCAACTGCTGTTAAAGTATATGTACAGCTTGAAGTAGTAGAAGTACCAGTAGTTGACTTTGTATTAGAGGTTGGCAATACAGGCAATGGTCAAGCATCTACTAACACACTTACAAATAACTTTAAGTTAGTACATAAGAGTGGTAATGATATTGATTTATCTAAATTAGAAATCCGTTACTACTATACTGCTGATGGTAGTGAGGGACAAACGGTATGGTGTGATAATGCAGCAGCACAAATGAATAAAGCACCATGGTATAGTCCTTACACAAGTAAAGTAAGTGGAAAAGTTATCAAAATGGATGCTACTAAAGCAGGAGCAGACTGTTATATTCAAATAACGATCAATGCATCAGAAATGATTTCAGCAGGTACTACTTTAGAAATTGCTACTAGAACAGCAAAATCTAACTGGAGTAATTATGATCAAACTAATGACTATTCTTACGGAAATGCTGGCAAGGTTTGCGTTTACTATGATGGTAATTTAGTTGCTGGTGTAGAACCATAGGTGTAGAAATACGAATAGGTTGTAATTAAAAGTAAAATAGAATAGAGCAAGTAGTTGCAAAAAAGCGATATATTATTCCATGGTATAATATATCGCTTTTTGGAGTTAGTAGTTTATGTTACAAACAGATTAAAAATAGGTGAAATTTTTGTAAAGTTTTAAAAAATAATAAAAATAGTTAAAAAACTTAAACTAATGTGATAATATCTAAGAGTAAAAAGAGTAATAATTAGGTAAGTATACCAATTATTTAGGGGGAGGATAGAATGTTCAGGATTTTTGTGTGTGATGATGAAGAAGTCTTCCGTAAACATTTAGAAGCGCTTTTAGAAGAGTACTTAAAAAGTCGTGTAAAGCAATATGAAATACAATATTTCTCTTCAGCTGAAGAACTCTTAAAAGCTAACTATGAACAGTGTGATGTATTTTGCTTAGACGTTGAAATAGAAAACAGTATTAATGGCATAACATTAGCAAAGAAAATACGTCAGAAAAATTTAAAAGCAGACATCATCTTTACAACTAGCCATCCAGAAGAAGCTCATTGTGCTTTTGAAGTTAACACACTTAGATATTTATTAAAACCGATACAAAAAGAACAGCTCTTTAAAACCTTTGACTTAATTTTAAAGAAAAGGAAAGAAAAGCTTTCAAAACTAATCACTCTTAATCAAGGACAGAGATTCTTTCAAATTCCATTTGCGGATATTATTTATTTTGAAACAGTAGATAGAAAATTACGTGCAGTTACAAGTCAGAAGGAATACATCATAGATAATAAAATTAATGAAGTAGACAAGTTCGTGGCTGACAAGGGATTTTTTAGAATTCATAAATCTTACCTGATTAATTTGGCGTATGTGAAGGAATATGATCAAGCAACTGTAACCATGCAAAATGGAGATGTGGTGTATATGAGTCGTCTAAGGATTAAAGCTTTCAAAGAAAGCTTTCGTCTCTATTTAAAGGAGGCACACCGACTTGGATAAATTAGACTTACTAGCAGGTTTAATAAACTGTTTTGTGATGCAATCTATGTGTTTAAATGCTTTTTTGGATAAAGCTCAACTAACTAGAAAAAGAATTATAAAGTATTTACTTTATGTTGGCGTAATATGTGCATTTATGTTCATTACCCATCAAAAAGTTATATCAGGAGTATTATTCTTTGGAGTTTGCTTTGCTAATTTTCTTTTTGAGGGGACCTTTTTAAATAAGGTTTGGGTCAATTTTTTAGGCCTTGCGGTGATATATGGTATAGGTACCCTAGATTGGATGTTGATTGACTATATTGTAGAACACTATGGACATACTTGGCTTGAGAATCAAATAGTAACAGAGATAAGATGTGCTTTAGAAGGTACTATTTTATGGTTTTTAGGTAAACAAAGTAATATCATTTATAAAGCAAGTGGGCAGTATAAAACAGTTACTAGAAGGCAAGCTTTAGCCATTATATTACTTACTATTACTGCAATGTATACACTTTTTATATGTGATGCAGCTTACTTTGGTGATATTGAGCTCTTGCAAAGTATTAGTGTAGGGACTTATATCCTAATATTCTTTATTTGTATAATTATATTAATTTTAGGAATTAATGAAGAAATGAATAAGCTTTATTATAAATGGAGTAATGAATGTATGAGTGAGCAGCTAGAGAGGCAATTTAAATATTATCATAAGTTAGAAGAGATTAATAAAGAAACAAGGGCTATCAAGCATGATATGCGTAATCATATGATTATTATTAGGAGTTTAGCACAGCAAGGAGAATTACATAAGCTAGAGCAATATATTGCAGAAATGGAGAATACAACAGAGCGACTAGATTATATGGTTCATACTGGACATTCTATTGTAGATGCTATTTTAAATGATAAGTTGCAAATAGCTAAGGAGAAAAATATTCAAATGGAATACGAAGTAAAATTTAGTAAGCAGTTAGGCCTAGATGACATGGACTTATGTGTTATATTTGCTAATAGTTTAGATAATGCTATAGAGGCTTGTGAAAGAGTGGAGGCTAGTAGAGTCAAAAGAATTCAAATGAAAGCAGTCTGTGATCGAGGTTATTTGTTCTACAACATAAAAAATACTGCTAATGGTAGAGTGGAGATAGATCATAAGAAAGAAATTCCTACTAACAAAAAAGATAGTATTAATCATGGTTTTGGCTTGGCTAATATTAGAAAGAGTGTGCAAAAAAATAATGGTAATATCAATATTATAAGTAAAGAAGAGGAGTTTTACTTAGAGATAGATATACCTATTAGTTATAGTGTAACAGCTTAGGTATTAAAAACATACATTTTAAGCAAATACAATAGAAGTGAAATACAAATAACTTATACTAAAGATACTAGGGGTAATATTAATAATCTAAGAGGAGGTAAGTATATGAAAAAGATTAAAGAAGTAAATAAGGTAGAGCATTTTAAAGAATTATCTAAGAGAGAGAAGCAAAAAATTTCAGGTGGTGCACTTGCGTATTGTAGCGCTGTGATGAGAGAATTTATATCAATATTTATTCCATAATTAAATGATTAATACGTATAAGTATATAGTTAAGTTAGGGTATTGTAGATTAATCGAAATACTGTAAATAAGAATGGAAATACTAATAAAAATATTATAATATTTTATTAGTATTTCTTTTTTTTGTGTACAAATATAGCCGGGGGTAGAAAAGAGGGGCGGTATGGCGAAATATTATTGTATCATGCAATACGATATGACAGACTGTGGAGCAGCATGCTTAGCAACAGTTTGTAAGCAATATGGACTCAGTACACCTATTACTAAAATTAGGGAAGCAGCAGGGACGGACACAGAAGGAACTAATGTAGCAGGTATGTTAGAGGCAGCTGAAAAGTTGGGATTTAGTGCTAAGGGGGTTAAGGGTGAACCAGAAGCATTATTAGGTGAGTTTCCTTTGCCAGCAATAGCTCATGTGATTAAGGAAGGAGGCTTAATGCATTATGTCGTTGTGCACAAGATCACTAAGCATGAAATCATCATAGCAGACCCAGCAGATGGTATAGTGACTTATAGCTTTGAAGATTTTACTCGTATATGGTCTGGGGTGCTTATTTTATTAGTGCCAACCAGTGAATTTAAGAAAGGAAAGGAAACAAAGGGCTTATTTGAGCGTTTTCTTCATTTACTTAAGCCACAAAAAGGTATTGTGCTACAAGTATTTGCGGCATCACTTCTTTATACAGCATTAGGCATATTAGGAGCATTTTATATGCAATTTTTACTAGATGATATTTTGCCCTATAATATGTCCAAAACTTTAAATATCCTATCCATTGGCATTCTAATACTTTACACTTTTCAGATGCTACTTAGTTTATTCAGGTCCCACTTATTACTTTTTTTGAGCCAGAAATTAGATATAGCTCTATTATTAGGTTATTATGAGCATATTCTAAAATTACCTATGAACTTTTTTGGGACAAGAAGAGTAGGTGAGATTATTTCTAGGTTTCAAGATGCAGGGCATGTAAGAGATGCTATATCAGGAGCAACGCTAACCATAATGATCGACACGATTATGGTAATAGTAGGAGGCATTATTTTATATATGCAAAATGCGCTACTGTTTGGAATCACCTTAGTGGTCGCTCTGCTCTATGGCGTGGTAGTAGTGAGTTTTAATAAAACCTTGAAGAAGGGCAATAAAGCTACCATGGAAAATAACGCACAACTTACTTCGTACATGGTGGAGTCACTAAATGGTATTCAAACCGTTAAGGTCTTTAATGCAGAGAAAAAAGTAGGGATAGAAACAGAAACAAAATTCATTAAGCTACTAAGAAGTATCTTCAAACTAAGTTTTACGACGAACTTGCAAGGCTTTTTTAAAGGCTTAATAGAATTACTTGGAGGCGTTGTCATATTATGGATTGGTGCCAATCAAGTCCTTCAAGGAGATATGTCCGTAGGTAATTTAATTACATATAATTCATTACTCATTTATTTTTTAAATCCTATTAAAAATTTAATTAATTTACAACCTCAGCTTCAAACAGCTATGGTTGCAGCAGAGCGATTAGGTGAAATCTTAGATTTAGAGATAGAAAATGGAGAAGAAGAATCTAGAAAGATGGAGCCAAAGCATTTAGAGGGAGAAATTTCTTATAAAAATGTCACTTTTAAATATGGCCAAAGGCAGAACGTGTTAGAAGAGATTAATTTAGAGATTAAGCCAGGAGAAAGAATTGCATTAGTAGGAGAAAGTGGTTCGGGTAAAACGACTTTAGCCAAACTATTACTTAATTTATACCCGTTAGAAGAAGGTGAAATATTAATAGACAACAATAATATCCTAGATATTAAAAAAGAGGTCCTTAGAACCAAGATTGCTTATGTCCCACAAGAAACCTTTTTATTCAGTGGGACAATTATGGAAAATCTAGCCCTAGGTTTAGAGCGTATCAGTATGGAAGAAATAGTAGAAGCATCCAAGATGGCTAAAGCACATGATTTTATCAATGAACTTCCACTAAGATATGAAACACTTCTAGATGAGAATGGTGCCAACTTATCAGGTGGTCAGAGGCAGAGGCTAGCTATAGCAAGGGCTATATTAAAGAAGCCTAATATTTTAATTTTAGATGAAGCTACTAGTAATTTAGACTCAATTACCGAAGCAGCTATAGAATCTACTATTAGACAGCTAAGTCGGTCCATGAGCACCATTATTATTGCACATCGATTAAGTACTATTAAATTATGTGATCGCATCTACGTATTAGATAAAGGAAGAATCGTAGAAACAGGGACACATAAGGAACTAGTAAGTATAGGTGGTAGATATGCATCCTTATGGAGAGAACAAATATCAGGATTAGAAGTGGGGGAGGTAAACTAATGAAAGCCATTATTAAAAATATAAATGAGTTATCAGATAGTAAAGAACTCTATGAGACCAAACCTAATCCCTTCTTTGCCATTTTTATCGGACTATTGATAGGAATAGTTGTGGCAGCTATTATATGGATGTATTATGGGGAGATTGATATTGTATCTAAGGGTAGGGGCATGATTAGACCCAATGAACAATTAAGTATTATAAGAAATAAATCAGGTGGAGTTGTTAATAGTAGCAGTTTGCAAGAGGGAAAACGAGTAAAAGCTGGAGATGTCTTAGTAACAATTGACTGTGCAGAGCAGGAAGTAAAGAAATTACAGTTACAAGAAGTGATAAGCGAACAAGAGAAGATATTAGACAATCTAAGAACCTTGAAGAAAAGTATTGAAAGTAGCGTAAATAGCTTTAATAGTGAGCATGATGAAGCTTATGTACAAAAGTACATCCAGTATGAACAAGATTTTGAGACTCTAAAAAGGAGCCAGATAATCGATAGTCAAAACGAGGAGATAGACCTAAAACAGGTGAATTTGAATAAGGCAAGCTATACAGAAAAAATAAAAAAAGCAGAGAAAGATATAGCAGGCTTAGAAACGCTTAAACAATCTGTTAATGAGGAAAAGTCTATTTTTAAAGATATAGATAGTATCTATGCAATAGAGTTTGAGACATATCTGTATGATAGGGATGCTTTAAAGAGTAAATTAGAAGAGGCAAAAACACTTTATAACCTAAATGTAGAGTTAGATGAACAGAATTTGGTAGCCAAAGAAGAATTAAAAGCTTCTAAACAAAAAGTAGGGGAACTCAAAAATCAATTAGATACACAAAAGCTAACACTACTTAAAGAAGTGGAAGAAAAAATTGAAGCCAATCAAACTATAATAGACACATCTACTATAGAGAATAATAAACTAATTATTAGTGAGGAACTCCTGAAAAATAAAGTAGCCAAAAGAAAATTAGCACTTGAGCAGTTTAAGACAGGTGAACTAGTCAAGTTAGATAATCAAATCCAAGAACTAGAAGTTCAATATCAATCGGATAAGAGGAATCTAGAAGGTATACAGATAGCTATAGATGATTGTACTATACGTGCTTCCATAGATGGAACCTTAAATGTAGTACAAGAAATTAATAAAGGTGATTTATTAACGGAGGGAACAGAACTTGGGAAAATAATTCCCGTTAGTGATAGTATTTATAAGGTTGAGATCTTTGTTCCCAATAATGATATAGCAGGTCTTAAGGTTGGACAGGAAATCGAATATCAATTTGATGCACTTTCCTACCGCGAGTATGGCAAGATCAAGGGTCATATTACTAATATTTCTACAGATGCTAGTCAAACAGAATTAGGAGGAATGAGTGGTTATTGGATAACTGGTAGTCTAGAAGATGTAAATCTTTACAGTTACAAAAATGAGCCCGCTGATTTAAAAATTGGTATGAGCTGTAATGCATACATTATCACAGAACAAAAGAAAATATTGTACTATGTTTTAGAAAAAATCAATTTAAAAGAATAATGATTCAGGTTTACTTGTAGGAACGAAGATTTTTTTGCTTCCTACAAGTAAATTTGCTTGACAGGTGATTTATAATAAAATAGTATAGAAGAGGCTTAAATTAAGAAAGTCTTTGTATTAAAAATAAAAAATGATAAATACTAAAGGGAGTGTGAGTATCCGTGGACGTCGGACCGAGTTATAGGCGTTTAAAAAATCAATTAAATAATGAGAATACTCACCTTGTTTTAATGCAAAGGTAGCTTTTTGTGCTGTCACAAAATCACCACTTGCACTAAAAAGGTGAGGGGTGGAGGATGTGAAAAGATGAAACAAATTTATAAAACATTTGATGCAGGGCTAAAAGCTATTGAATCCTTCGAAGAAGGCGCATGGATTAATTTAATTAATCCTACACCACAAGAGATTAACGAAATTTCTGAGGCTTTCAATATTGAAGTTAATCATATTTTATCCGCACTGGATGAAGAGGAAAGAGCTCGTATTGAAGTAGATGATAACTGTACAGTTATTATCGTAGACGTACCTATTAAAGAAACAGAAGAAGGTATGGGTGATTATGCTACCATTCCAATGACTATTATTTTAGGCGATAAGTTCATTATTACAACTTGCTTAAAAAATATTCAGTTACTAGAGGATTTTAGTTCTGGTAAAATTAGAGGTTTCTTTACCTATAAGAAAACAAGATTTATATTACAGCTTCTTTATAAAAATGCGTCTTACTACTTACAATACTTAAGACACATCGATCGTATGAGTCATAAGATTGAACAAGAGCTTCATAAATCTATGAAGAATAAAGAGCTTATTCAGCTTCTTGATTTGGAAAAGAGTTTAGTATACTTTACAACATCACTTCGTTCTAATGAAATTGTACTTGAGAAGATGATGAGAATGGAAAATGTAAAGCAATATCCAGAGGATGAAGATTTGCTAGAAGATGTTATTATTGAAAATAAACAGGCTATTGAGATGGCCAACATTTACAGTAACATTTTAAGTGGAACCATGGATGCATTTGCATCTGTTATTTCTAACAACTTAAATATTGTGATGAAGACTCTTACTTCGATTACTATTGTTATGTCTGTGCCAACAATGATTGCTAGTTTCTGGGGAATGAACGTTATAGTACCATTCCAAGATGGCAGCCCATATGCTTTTGTGGGAATAGTAGCTTTCTCAATTGCTTTGACAGTATTACTAGCATTATTTATGATTAGAAAAAAATTATTTTAAATAGATAAAATAGCTATACTCCTAATAAGTTTAAACTTGTTAGAAGTATAGCTATTTTTGCGTGCGGGTTAAGCTTTATGTCATAACTATTTAGAAATGTGTCGTGTCGTTGATGAGGATACTGTTGGGCGGAAATGATAGGATAAGGGCTACCTTCCGGAATTCCGCTCCGTATTTTTTGAAGCACTAAGGCTCATTTTTTTGATGAACGTGCGAAAACTCCTTTCAGTCAAACACTCGCACTAAAACCCATCAAAAAAGTTCACCAAGTGCTTCTAAAAAATACTACGAAGTCATTCCTTCAGGCAGCCCTTATCCTATCATTTCTTACAAGCGTTATTAATCTCATAAACGCTGGGGCCCCTAAACGAGAAGTGCAGAAAATAGATATCAACAATAATGCGTAAAGCCACTCTCTTGAAGTGTTTTCAAAAAAGAAAAGCCCCCTCATTTTCCTCCAGACGTAATTCTCATAAACACCCCCGACAAATTTCTGTTTGTATAGCTGAATAGTTACAACTTTTTTATAAAAGGCATATTATGTATAAAAATAATGCATCTTGGGAGAACCATATTGGACTACATAAGGAGCGTAATATAATAGAGGCATAAATGAAATTAATAAAGATGCTTTATAAAAGTGTTTTATTAATCTAGGAGGGGTATGATGAGTAAGAGAATATTGAGTAAGTTAAGACAAGCTATTAGCTGTTATGCAAGAAAGTTTGTTTTACCTATTGGACTAGCAATGATGTGTATTGCGCCTAATTGTGTATATGCCTATAGTGCTGAAACCAATGAGTGGAAGAATGTACAAATTTATGGTGGGGGAATGATTACAGGTATTACTTTTAGTGAAGCAGAAGAAAATCTTATCTATGCTAGAACGGATATGGGTGGTATTTACCGCTGGCAGGAAGATACTGGGAGCTGGAAACCTCTTACTGACTGGGTAGGACCAGAAACATGGAGTAATCTAGGTTGTGATGGTATTGCTACAGATCCAACAGACCCTAACCGTGTTTATGCACTGATGGGAGAATATGATAATGGTTGGACAGATGTACCCGGAGCAGTATTTTGTTCTAATGATAAAGGAGAGACTTGGGACGTAGTAGAATTACCATTTTTCTGTGGTAGTAATATGCAAGGAAGACTAATGGGAGATAGGTTGATAGTTGATCCTAATAAAAATTCTAACTTGTATCTTGCATCACGTAATAATGGTTTATGGAAGAGTGAAGATTATGGGCACACTTGGAAAGAAGTGACTTCATTTCCCACCAAGGGAACTTTTAAGTACGACAAAGGAACGCAGTATGAAGGTAATCTAGGTTTAACCTGGGTAATTTGTGATGAGAATTCAAATAAAGTAGGCTCAGGTTCTCAAACTATTTATGTAGGTGTAGGAGATCAGGCACATTCTATTTATAGAAGCAAAGATGGCGGTAAGACATGGGAAGCACTCCCTAATGAACCTAGAGGAAAAGTAACCAATGAAACAACAGGTGAATGGAAAATAGAGGAGGGGGTAACTTACTTACCTTATCAATCTTATCTTACTAAAGATGGCATTCTTTATGTAACTTACTCAACTACGGCAGGACCTTATGAAACAGGTTATGGTGATGTATGGAAATTTGATACGAATACAGATACGTGGACACTTATTAGTCCTAAATCAAGTAAAACAGCACCTGATGATCCTTACTATCCTTATAATGGTATTGCTGTAGACCCACAAAATGAAGATAATATTGTGGTTATTTGCCAATCCTGGTGGCCAGATATCTTCATGTATAGAAGTACAGATGGTGGAGAAACTTGGAAGAATGTTTGGGAATGGACAAGTTATCCAGATCGTAAGCTCTACTATAAGATGGATATTTCAGATGCACCATGGTTAGATTGGGGGAATAAAAGTCAAGCAGGTGGAAGTGCTGAAATTTTCCCTAAGTTGGGTTGGTGTGTAGGGGCTATAGATATTGACCCATTTAACTCAGATCGTTTAATGTACGGTACAGGTGCTACTTTATATGGTACTAATAACTTAACCAACTGGGATCAAGGTGGACAGATGGATATTACCGTTATGGCAGATGGTATAGAAGAAGTTGTATCTAATGCTTTAGTAGTAGTACCAGGTGAAGATGATGGACTCATTAGTAGCTTATATGATGTTAATGGTTTCTATCATAGTGATGTCACAAAGGTACCTAGTATTTTGGCCAATGTAAAGGCTGGAGATAAATATTCTAGCTTAAACAGTTCAGTAGATGTGGATTATGCAGAGCTAAATCCTAATATTGTTGTACGTGTAGGGGAAAGAAAAGAAATAGATGGCTACGGTAATTATTTAAATGGTATGATGTGGTCAAAAGATGGAGGAAAAACATTCTCTCCTATTAGTAGTAGAATCGGTAGTAGTATAGGTGGAGGAAAAGTTGCATTATCAGCTGATGGTAATACGGTGGTTTGGGCAACGCCAGATGAAGCTGTAAGCTGGGCTAATGGAGGATATAACTGGACTGCTTCTATAGGTATTCCTGTAGGTGCTAGAATTGCTTCTGATCGTGTAAATCCAAAGGTATTCTATGGTTATAAAGATGGAAAAGCTTATGTAAGTACAGATGGAGCTAAAACTTTTAAAGCTGTAACAGTTGATGGATTACCTAGTGTAACAGATATGAACATCAAGGCAGTAAGAGGACACGAAGGTAATGTATGGATGGGAACTAGCAAGGCTACCGCTAAAGAAGAAAATGGTTTTTGGTTCTCTGAAGATTATGGTAAAACTTATACCAAGATTTCTGATGTGGAGGAAGTAAATTCATTTGGCTTTGGAAAAGGCAAGGAAGGTTCTAGCTATGAAGCTATTTATATTGTTGCCAAGATAGAGGGTCAACATGGCTTCTTTAGATCTGATGATAAGGGAGAAAGCTGGGTAAGAATTAATGATGATAACCATCAATATGGTTTAGTTGATCCAGGCTGTGATGTTACAGGAGACCCAGATGTTTATGGTAGAGTATACATAGGAACTAATGGACGTGGTATTGTTTATGCTGATACTGGTAATGACACGCCTATAGTAAGTAGTAGCATTACCCCTAAATCAGCCACCTTTGATAAAAAAGAGGAATTACAAGCTGATGTCAGTGTAGAGGTTGTAGATAATGGCAATAAACTAGTGGCTATTAAAAATGGAACCACAGTTTTAACAGTTGGAACAGATTATGTAGTAGAGGGTAACAAGGTTACTGTTCTAAAAAGTTATCTAGTTACATTAGCTAATGGCACAGCTCAACTAAGCTTTGATTTTGATAATGGTATAGACCCAGCATTAACTATTACCGTTAAGGAAACAGTTAATAGTGCAAGTTTAAGTACTAATGAAGCAGTTTTTGATAAAAAAGAAGGATTACAAGCTGATATTACTGTTGACTTTGAAGCAAATGGTAATACATTAGTTGCTATTAAAAATGGTGAAAAGACATTAGCTTTAGGTAGTGATTATGTAGTAGAAGGAAATAAAGTAATTATTTCAAAGGCATACCTATCAACATTAGCTGAAGGAGTAGCTGTGTTGACCTTTGACTTCAATAAAGGAAATGATCCAGTACTAAATGTTACAATATCAAAAACAGTAAATAATGCCAGCTTAGAGACAACAAGAGCTGAGTTTGACAAAGCAGTTCCAAAGGATGTTCAAGTTGTTATGAATCTAAAGGGTAACGCACTAGAAAACATTAATGTAGATGGTAAAGTCTTAGCTAAAGGTACAGATTATGTAGTGGAAGGTGAAACTGTTACTTTAAATAAAGTATTTTTAACCACACTTGAAAAAGGTGAACATACCTTGAGCTTTGTATTTAGTGAGGGTTCTTCAGCTGATTTTGTAGTAAAAGTAGTTAATACTGCAGAAAAAGATGCTGTTGTTACTCCAACAGAAGTAAGTTTTGATAAAAAGGTAGAAGCTAGGGCAGATATTAACTTAGAGGTAGCCTTTAATGGAAATAGTTTAGTAACCATTAAAAATGGTGAGGTTGTTTTAGTAGAAGGTAAAGACTATATAGTGGATGGAGATCAAATAACTATTTTATCTAGTTATTTAGAGGCTTGTCCTTTAGGAGAGAGTAATTTAATTTTTAACTTTAGTGCAGGAGCAGTACAAAAAGTGAAATTGAAGGTAGTGGATACAACAGAGGTTGTTGTACCTACAGGTGGGCTTAGCCTTGCTTTAACTTCAACAGGAGGAACAACAACTAACACGATTTGTAGCACATTTAAAGTTCAAGTAACAGATGGAAATACATATGATTTATCTAAAGTGACAATCCGTTACTACTTTACAGCAGAAGATAGTAGTGTAGGTCAAAGCACATGGATAGATAATGCAGCTATTCAATATAGTAAATCACCATGGTATGTTAATATCAATAGTAATAGTGCTTGGAAGATTGTTAAGATGAGTGAAACGACATCTACGGCATCACACTATTTAGAGTTAAGCTTTAGTGGAGATTATTCTTTAGATACAACAGCTAAAGTGGAAGTAGCTACAAGATTAGCCAATACTAATTGGTCAAACTTTGACCAAAGTAACGACTTTTCTTATAATGATGCAAATCATGTAGCTGTTTTCTATGATGGCGTATTAGTAAGTGGAGTGGCGCCTCAGTAAGTAATAATAATTTTTAGAAGGAATCACTAGGTTTAGGCTTAGTGATTCCTTTTTCTATTTTTTTGGGGAAAGAAAGTTTTTGTATTCTTTCAGTAGGAAGAAAAGGTGGGAGTAATATAGAGGTTACTGGAAAGAAGTTTACTTTTATGAATAAAGAATATATGATTACACCTAGAGGATATGTGTTAGGATTCTAATTTTGGGTGAAACTTCATATAGTCTGCATATAGCTACAGTTCCAGAAACAGCAGGATATGATTACTTGATTTCTGTAGTGACAAACCATGGTAAAGCGCTAGTGACTAAAAAGGTAAATCCATTAAGCGTAATAGGTAGGCAAAACCAAAGCTAGCAGATAGTAAAAAAAGAGGGATAAGGGATGAAAAGAGCGATACTAGTAGTGAGTTTTGGATCAAGTTATAAAGAGACGAGAGAAAAGACGATTAAACCATGTGAGGAGCTTATTGCTTCAGCCTTTGAAGGATATGACTTCTATAGAGCTTTCACGTCTAACATAATTATTAGAAAAATTGCTAGGGTAGAAAATATAAAAATTAATAATCCTATAGAAGTACTAGATGAGTTAGTTGCAGCAGGCTATGAGGAAGTTGTTGTACAAACGCTTCTTGTGATTTGCGGTGAGGAATATGGCAAGCTTAAAGGGCAAGTAGAGTGCTATAAAAATCAGTTTAAGAAGATTGTATTAGGTAGCCCCTTACTTACACAAATTGAGGATTATAAAGCAACAGTTGAAGCTGTGAAAACAGAGCTTCCAACATTGAAAGAGGGAGAAGGAGTAGTTTTGATGGGGCATGGGACGGAATATGAAGCACATTCAGCTTATTGTGCACTGGATTACATGTTTGACCAGGAAGAATTACCAGTTTATATGGGAACAGTAGAAGGATATCCAGAAATTAGAGAGATTATTAATCGTCTTAGAAAAGCAGAAGTAAGAAAAGCTTATCTCATTCCGTTTATGTTAGTAGCAGGCGGTCATGCAATTAATGATATGGCAGGAGATGAAGAGGATTCGTGGAAATCAATTTTAGAAGCAGAGGGATTTGAGGTAGAATGTATTTTAAGAGGTTTAGGAGAAAATCCTAATATTAGAAAATGCTTTTTAGCCCATGCGCAAGAAGCAGAGAAGGCTATAACGATATATACAGGAGACTAAGAAAAAAATTCATATTTCTCCACCATACTTATTAATAAGGATAAAAATACGAAATGATAAAAGGAAGGGGGCACACTATGTGTTTTGCAGTTGTTGGGGTCAACCATAGAAATTGTCCCATAGAAATACGAGAGAAGGTAAGCTTTACCCGTACTAAGCTAGTAGATTGCCTACATGAGCTTAGGGTAGAAAAGAGCTTACAAGAAGTAGTCATTCTCTCGACTTGTAATAGAAGTGAGATTTATATCTATGAAGAGAATATAGAAAGTGCTATTTTAAAGGGCATAGCGTTTTATCAAAGCTATTTTGTAAAGGGAGACATCACTCCTTATTTATACATAAGGCAAGGTGAAGAGGCTGTTAGACATTTATTTGAAGTGGCAGCGGGGCTTGATTCTATTGTTGTTGGTGAAGACCAGATATTAGGGCAAGTAAAAAAAGCACATGAGGAAGCCATGAGTGAGCATACTAGTGGAAAGGTACTTAATAAAATTTTCCGTGAAGCAATTTCTACAGCTAAGCTCATTAAAAGTGAAGTCAAGATATCTGAGCATTCCTTATCTATTAGTCATATTGCCGTCAAGTTTTTAAAAGAAAAGCAAGAAACGCTTAGAGGAAAAAAAGTACTCGTTATTGGGACAGGCGAAATGAATGAACTGGCCATTAAATATTTATTAGAGGAGAATATAGGAGAAATTTATGTGACTAATCGTACACATACTAAAGCAGTAGAACTAACAGAAGTATATGAGGGACTGATTCCGATAGCTTATGAGGAGCGTTATGAAGTGCTACCTCAAGTGGATATGGTGATTTCTGCTACGGCATCACCTCATATTATTTTACAAGCAAAGCAAATGCCAAGTTTAACA